>NZ_JBFANV010000111.1:0-29899 GCF_040674955.1 Nonomuraea sp. NPDC049695
AAGGAAATGCAGTCGCTGTGCCTGAACGTCGAGGTGCTCTCCAGCGACGGCATGTCCATCGAGATGCGCGACACCGACGAGGACGTCTTCCGCGCCGCGGAGGAGCTCGGCATCGATCTGTCCCGGCGTGAGCCGAGCAGCGTGGAAGAGGTCTGATCCGCTCCTTCACCTGTCTCGCCGCGAAGAACATCGGATCCGCGTGGGCGATGGCATGCGACATCATTCCGCGAAGGAAGAGACCGTGGCCGTGGAGGCGGCCGAGGTCGTATTCGTCGTCATGCCAGCCCCGCGCCGGATTTCCGCCTCTGGGGGAGCCTCTGTCGGCCTTCGCCGCGCTGTCGGTCCAGGAGACGTCCTCCAGATTCAGGTCGGCCCGGTCTGCCCACCGGTTCCCGCTCGGTATCGGATTGCTCAGGCAGTGGTCGTAGTGGCTCCGGTAATTCGTGTACACGTACGCCCGGGCCTTTCTGTTGAGCGACGCCCACTGGCGCGCCACTCCGTCCGACGGCCGCTTTCCCGTCCAGCAGGGGCGCGACTGCTTATATTCGGCCTCGTACGTCGGCGGATGAAAAAGGACGTGGAAGTTCCCAAGAGCGATGTCGTTTGTCCGCGTTTGGACTGCCCCCGAAATTAACGGCGAACGAGAATATAGGGCGTAAAGAATAGTCCCCTGCGAAGTTTCGCCAGGCAAGGGAGCGGTCGGCAGAACTTTGCCGCGTCAATCGTGCGTGAGGGGCTGTTCGGTCCAGATGCACTTGCCCGCGCCGGTGTAGCGGGTGCCCCAGCGATGGGAGAGCGCGGCGACCAGTTGGAGCCCGCGCCCTCCCTCGTCGGTGTCGGCGGCGCGGCGGATGCGGGGTGTGGTGAGGCTGGCGTCGGAGACCTCGCAGGTGAGCACGTCGGTGCGGAGCAGGCGCAGGTGGATGGGGCCCTTGGCGTGCCGGATGACGTTGCCGACCAGCTCGCTGGCCAGCAGTTCGGTGGTCATCGACAGGTCGTCCAGGTGCCAGGCGCTGAGCTGGGCACGGACGTGTTCGCGGGCCTGGCCGGCGGCTCTGGGGTGCTCGGGCAGCGGCCAGGAGGCCATGTCGTCGCCCGGCAGCGCATGGGTACGCACGATCAGCAGGGCAGCGTCGTCCGTGGTCTCCTGCCCGGGCAGCAGGGCAGTGGTGAGGCGGTCGCAGAGGCACTCGAGGCATATGTCGCGGTGGTGCTGATCCTCGTGCCCGCATGAGGGGGTCTCGAGGCCGCTGAGCGCCTCGGCGAGCTGGGCCATGCCCTGGTCGATGTCGAAGGCGGGCGATTCGACCAGGCCGTCGGTGTACAGCACGAGCAGGCTGCCTTCGGGCAGTTCCATCTCGACGGTGTCGAAGGGCGGGGTGGCGGCGCCGAGAGGCGAGTTCGGGTCGGCGTCGGGGAAGCGGACGCTCCCGTCGGGGTGGACGACGGCGGGCGGGGGATGGCCGGCGCGGGCCAGGACGCAGGAGCGGGTGGTGGCGTCGTAGACGAGGTACAGGCAGGTGGCGTAGAAGTCGTCGCCGAGGTCGCTGACCAGGTCGTTGAGGTGGGAGAGCAGCTCGTCGGGAGGCAGTTCCAGGTCGGCCAGGGTGCGGAGCGCGGTGCGCAGGCGGCCCATGGTGACCGCCTCGGCGACGCCGTGTCCCATGACGTCGCCGATGACGATGGCGGCCCGGTCCGCTGACAGCGGGATGACGTCGTACCAGTCGCCGCCGACCTCCATGTCCTTGCCGGCAGGCAGGTAGCGGGCGGCGGCGGTGAGCGCGGGCACGCTGGGCAGGCCGCGGGGGAGCAGCCCGCGCTGCAGCTCCTGGGCGCGGGTGTGCTCCCTGTCGTACAGGCGGGCCCGCTCCATGGCCTGGGCGACCAGCCCGCTGAGCGCGGTGAGCAGGTTGCGCTCCTCTCCGGTGAACCGGCGCGGCTCGGTGAAGGAGACGACGCAGCTGCCCACCGGGCGGCCCGAGGCGATCAGCGGGAGGAAGGCCCACGCCCTCTTGCCTCCCGCCGCCGGCAGGTCGGCCGTCGTGGGGTAGCGCTCGATGTACTCCTCTGCCGAGTTGATGAACATCGGGGTGCGATCCCGCAGTGTCTCCGCGATCGGGTAGGCCCCGGAGGCCGGTATCCGGGCTATCCGGTCGACGAACTCCTGGGAGTACCCGGTGAACCCGACCGGCCGCAGGTGGTCGCCCTCCAGGAAGGTGAGTATCAGCCCGGCGGCGCCGAACGAGGGCAGGATGTGATCGGCGGACGCGCCGACGACGTCCCGCACGGTGGCCGCCTCGGCCAGCGCCCTGGTCAGCTGCTTGATGCGGGAGGCCCGCGCCACGGCCGCGCGCTCGGCGTCGCTGGCGCCCGGCTCGGTGAGCGCCTCCAGGTCGTCGTGGGTCCTGGTGATGTCCCACAGCGTGCCGATCATGCGTGCCGGTTCGCCGTTCTCGTCGACCACCAGCCGGCCGCGGGCCCGCACCCAGACGGGCGTCCCGTCGGGGCGGCACACCCGGTACTCGGTGCTGTACATCCGGCCCGCGCGGATCGCCTCTTCTATGTCGGCCAGCACCCACGGCAGATCCTCGGGGTGTACGACGCCCGTCCAGGTCTCGATGCGCCCGTCGAAGGTGCCCGGATCGATGCCGAGCACGGCGAGCATCGCGTCGTTCCAGATGACCTCGCCGGTGCGGATGTCCCAGTCCCACGTGCCGACCGCCTGCAGTTCCTGCCGCAGATGCGAGCCGGGGGCCTGTTCCGGCCGGCCCGTGCGTCCCGGACCGGGCGGCGGCGCGGCGGACCTGCTCAGGCGCTCGCCGGCCCAGCGGCCCAGCGTGTCGAGAAAGGCCAGTTGCCCGGGCGACGGCTCGTACGGGGAGGCCGTCACGACCGACAGCGCCCCGATCGGCCCGCCGGGGCCGACCAGCGGGACCGCCACCATCGCCGCACCAGCCGGCCACGACCGGGGCTCGGCCGAGGAGCCGACCTGTTGCGGTATGCCGGCGACGACGCTCGCCAGAGACCCCCGCACGAACGTGGCATGCCGGAACGCGCGCGCCGGCGCGAGCGGGCCGTTGCCGTCGACGCGCTCCCAGGCCTCGGCGAAAGCGGGGGGCAGCCCGCTGGTCACCGCGAGGCGCAGCCCGCTGCCCTGGCCGGGACCGCCCAGATGCACCATGCCGCCCAGCCCGGCGAGATCGGCCACCGCCTGCTGGATCGCGAACCGCAGGAGCTCGATGCCCCACAGGTCGTCCCCGACCTCCGCCAGCAGGCGTTTCCGCTTGTCGGAAATCTGGTCCGCCGGCGTGCCTTGCGGACCTTGCGTACGCCGTTCGCCCATCCCCGTCTCCTGCCCTTCACCGCGTTGCCACGGTCCGGGAGGAATATGCATATATGGGTTATATGTACCGAGTATAACGACCGCGTCCGCGAGGGGCCGGATGGCGAGCGATCCGCCATCCGGCCGGGTTCGTCAGCGTGTGGCGTTCGCGCCGTTCTTGGGGTTGCCCAGGCGAACCCCTTGGCGGTAGACGAAGGCCCATCGCTTGCAGACGGTGCGGACGAAGATGTTGTACGCGTTGCAGGTCCAGTTCTTGAGCGTGTGGTAGAACACGTCGTCGACCTGGGACTTGCGATAGCGGTCGAGGTAGTAGCGGTAGTGCTTGTAGGTGTTGCCGATCAGCCCGTAGCCGTAGTCGTGCATGTCGCAGGCCGGCCGGAAGTCGAAGCCGGTGGGGCGGTCGGGGGCGTTGGTGCAGTGGTCGTAGTCGATGCCCATGACGTAGCGCTTGCTGGGCAGTTTCCTCCACAGCGGTTTGCGCCAGCCGTAGTGGGCGACCCAGGACGCGCAGCCGGCCCTCTGGTAGTACAGCCACTTCCAGGCGTCGTTGCAGTACGACGGGTACGCCTGCGGGTTGGAGACGTCGCCGGGGAGGAAGTCGCCGGGGTCGGGCGCGGTGGCGTTGGGGTCGTTGATCCCCTTCGCGCCCTCGATGGGATCGCCGCCGGCCGGCCGCGACGTGTCGGTGGCGGTCGCGGTGGGTGCGGCGGTGCCGCTGGCGAAGGTCAACTGCCAGCCGCCGTCCCTGGGCGAGTCGATCGACGTCAGGCGCCCGATCTGGTCGTAGGCGTAGGTGGACGCGGGAGAGCTGCTCAGACTGGGGTCGGCCACGGTGCGCAGCAGGCCGTTGACGTCGTATCCGTAGCTGGCGACGGTCTGCGGCGCCTCCGTGCCGGAAGTGAGCGTGATCTGCTTGAGCCGGCCGGCGTAGTCACCGACGGAGGAGGCGGTGGCCGTGGTCGACGTGGCGTAGGTGATCGTCAGCGTTTCCTCGGGCGCCTCGCCCGCGGCCGGCTCCTTGACGGTGCTGACGCGGCCCTGGGCGTCATAGGCCACCGTCGAGGCGCCGTAGGCGGTGTTGCCGGTGGCCGTCACCCTCCAGGTGTCGGTGCTCTGCAGCCCGTCGATCTTGGTCCAGCTGTAGGTGAGGCCGAGCTCGGCGTTGCTCTGGGAGAAGTTGTCGTCCCCCGCCTCCGTGGCGCCCTTGTCCATCGCGATGGTTTCGGAGATGGAGGTCCGCATCGCCCCGGCCGCCGAGTCCCACCGGGTCGTTTCGGTGATCTTGGATCCGTCGCCGCTCTCGTAGCGCTGGATGCCGCCGCCCTCGGGGAAGGAGACGCTGCTCTTCAGTGCGTAGCGGGTCGTGGTCCCTCCGTCGAGCTCGGTGACCACGATGGCGCCGCTCTGGACGTCCAGCTTCCTGTCGAGCATTCCGCCGAGGAATTCGGCCTGCCAGCCCGGGCCGAACACCGCCATCTCGGGCCGGGAGGCGGGGGCCGACTGCGGTCGCGCGAGGTCGCCGCCGCCGGTGGCCACGCCGTGCGTGCGGCCGATCGACCCGGCGGGCACGTCCGACTCGTCGATCTTGAAGGTGTCGGTGTCGGAGAAGTACAGACCCGGACCGACCTGCTGGACGGCGTCAGGGTCTTCGGCGACGGCGGTCGTGGTGGTGGTGGCGGCGGTGGCGGAGGCTGCCGGGGAGAGCAGGGGGAGTAGCACCGCCGCGACGGTGGCGGTGAGCGTTAATCGGCGCACCAGGGCTCCTGAATGGTGGGGGGTGATCAGATCACCTGGACAGTAAATGATCCGAACACCCTCAACAAGGGCCTGGACAAATCTTTAAACCGGTGTTCAAATCGCCTACGGAGCTGCGCTCTGAAATGGGTGACAATTCTTGATGTGCGCAGGTCATCCTGATTGTGTGGGGAAATTGTGGCAACAATATAGGCCCCGCGCGGATAATGGGTCAATTGTGCTCTCGCGGTCGCCGGGAAAGGCCGTCTTATGGATTGCGCCGTCCGCCGGCGGGCGCCCTTGTTCGGGTGCGTGCCCACCGTCCCGTACGGCGTGGTTGACGCGACTGGCTCACCCGGTCTGACATTTCCCGCTATGGTGCCGAAGATCCCATACGCTTGGCAGGAGTCCCATGTCGCACGTCGAACCTCTACGGGAAGGCGACCCCACTGGTGTGGGGCCCTACCGGATGGTGGGGCGTCTGGGCGCCGGCGGCCAAGGGGTGGTCTACCTCGGTCAGGCGCCCGACGGCCGGCGGGTCGCGGTCAAAGTGCTGCGTGAGGGACTCGCCGACGAACGCTTCGCCAAGGAGGTCGACGCGGCGCGGCGGGTGGAGCCGTTCTGCATCGCTCAGGTGCTCGACGCCTCGCTGGGCGGGCGGCCGTACATCGTGACGGAGTACGTCGAGGGGCCCTCGCTCCAGCAGGCCGGCCGCCACGCCGGTGCCGACCTTCAGCGGCTGGCGGTGGCGACCGCGACCGCGCTGGCGGCGATCCACCGGGCCGGGGTGGTGCACCGCGACTTCAAGCCCGCCAACGTGCTGCTCGGGAGGGACGGCCCGCGGGTCATCGACTTCGGCATCGCCCGCGCGTCCGGCCATTCGCTGACCGTCACGAGCAGCATCGTCGGCACGCCCGCCTACATGGCGCCCGAGCAGCTCACGGGAGCTCCGCTCGGTCCCGCGGTGGACGCCTTCGCGTGGGCGTCGATGATCGTGTTCGCCGCGACGGGAAGGCCGCCGTTCGGCGACGACTCGCTGCCCGCGGTGATCCGCCGCATCCTCCACGACGAGCCGGACCTGGGCGACCTGCCCGGCCCGCTGCGCCCGATCGTGCTGTCCTGCCTGGCCAAGGACCCCGCCGCCCGGCCCGCCATGCAGGACGTCCTGCTCCGGCTCATCGGCGCACCGCCCACCGGTACGGCGGGCACCCTGGCGGGCCGTCGAGGCGGTGCGACGGGTCGTGCCGCGGGCCGCCCACGCTGGAAGGCGATGCTGGTGGGCGCCGGGGCGCTGGCGGCGTCCGCCGCCCTGGTGGGCGGGGCGATCATCTGGATGCCCGCACCCGAGACGACGGCCGCGCCCACGTCCCCGGCCGCGGCCCAGGGGGCCACCACGACACCCGGCGCGCCGGCCGGGAAACCGGACGCCGGCAAGACACCGGGCGCGACCGGCACACCCAGCGCTCCCGCCAAGAGGACGCGTCCCACCAGGACCGGCAGCCCGAAGCCCACCGCCACCCGCACGCGATCGACGCCCGGAACCACGACCTCTCCGCGGAGGACCACGACCACGAAGGCGGCCGCGGGAACCGTACGCCTGGTGTCGTTGACGCTGGACGGGCAGCAGACCGGAGCCAACTGCTGGTCACCGAGTCTCTTCCCCGTCGCCCTGCTCAAGGGCCCGTCGGGCAGGCAGGTCGAGTACGGCTACCGCTGGGTCGTGGACGGCGAGGACGAGGGGTGGAAGACGGACTGGGTGACCGGTACGACCAAGAACCAGCGCAACCCCTTCGGGGCCTTCGAGCCGGGCCGGCACACGATCGTCTTCCACCTGCTCACCCCCTCCAAGGCCACCAGGAGTGTGTCGTTCACGGTCTGCGAGCGGTACTCCTAGGCAGGGACGCGCTCAGCCTGTGCCGCGAGCGTCGGCGCTCCGGGCGCTCTGCTCGGGGCCGACGGGGACGGGACGGCGGGCGGCGCGCTGGGTGAGGGCGATGGCGGCGAGGATGACGAGGGCGCCGGCCGGCTGGTTCCAGCTGATGCGCTCCCCGAGGATGACCACCCCGGAGATCGCGGCGAAGACCGGCAGCAGGTAGGTGACCGTGGAGGTCGTGGTGACCCCGGCGCGTACCTGCACCCAGTAGAGCAGCAGGTACGCCACCCCGGTGCCGAGCCCGCCGAGCCCGGCCAGGCTCCACCAGACCACGGCGGGCGCGTGCGGGTCCACCAGCGGCACACCGGCCAGCAGCGTGATCACGGCCAGCTGGACCGCGCCGCTGAGCAGCTGCCCGGCGGCCAGGACGACCGGCGGCTCGGGGCGCCGCCCGGTGATGAAGCGGCCCATGTACGCCCCGCCGAGCCCGTAGCAGGCCGCCGCGCCGAAGCAGGCCAGGCTGCCGCCGAGCTGCCCGCCGGCCATCGGCTGCCAGACCCCGAGCACGACCATGACGCCCGCGAAGCCGAGGCCGAGGCCCGCCACCCGGCCGGAGGTCGCCTTCTCGGTACGCAGCAGCAGGGTGAAGGCGAGCGTGCAGAGCGGCGTGGTGGCGTTCCAGATGGCGGCGACCACGGAGGAGACGTACTGCTCGCCGTAGGCGAAAAGGGTGAACGGCAGCGTGGTGAGCACGATCGAGGCGAGCTGGAAATGACCCCACAGGCGCGGGTCGCGCGGCAGCCGCCTGCCGCTGAGCAGCACGGCCAGCAGCAGCACCAGCGCACCGATGGCCATCCTGCCGAAGGAGACCTGGAGCGGGTGCAGGACGTCGACCGCGACCTTGATGAAGAAGAAGCTGTTGCCCCAGATGGCGGCGAGCAGCAGGAAGCCGGGCAACCAAGGTTTGACCACGGAGGGAGCGTAGCGGTAGGCACCGACACATAACCATTTGAACGAGTGAGTACTCGCTCATTAGACTCCTTCTATGACAAGAAGGCGAAGGGTGCCGGCCATGGCGCCAGAAGACCGCCGTGCCGCGCTCATCGCCGCCACGCTCCCCCTGCTGCGCGAATACGGCGCCGCGGTGAGCACCCGCCAGATCGCCGAGGCCGCCGGTGTGGCCGAGGGCACGATCTTCGGTGTCTTCCCCGACAAGGCCTCGCTGCTCCGGGCGACGCTGATGAGCGCGTTCGACCCGCAGCCGGCGGTGGACGCGCTGGCGGCCATCGGCACTCAGGTCGAGCTGCGCGCGCGGCTGCGCGATGCGGTCGCGCTGCTGCGGAAAGGGATGCTCGCCAACGCCAATCTCATGACCGTCCCCAAAGAGCTGATGGCCGACGACGCCGAGTTCCACGAGCGGATGATGGACGGCCGGCGCCGGGTCGGGAGGGCGATCGCCGCCCTGGTCGAACCCGACCGCGACCGGCTGCGCCGCTCTCCCGAGGGCGCGGCGCACCTGCTGCTCATGCTGATCGCGGCGAGCGTGCACCGCGGCTTCGGCCTGGGCGGCGAGTTCGGGGACATGGACGACGAGGAGATCGTCTCCGTGCTGCTCGACGGGCTGCTCGTGCGGCCCCACCCCACTCCTTCGACAGAAAGCGCCTCTTGATGCTGCTCCGTCTTCTGCGGGTCCAGCTCAGGCCGTACGGGAAAGAGATCACGCTCGTGGTCCTCTTCCAGTTCGTGCAGACACTGGCCACGCTCTATCTCCCCACGCTCAACGCCGACATCATCGACGACGGCGTCGTCAAGGGGGACACCGGTTCCATCATGCGCATCGGGCTGGTGATGCTCGGTGTGACGCTCGTTCAGATCGTCTGCTCGATCGTGGCCGTGTACTACGGCGCACGGACCTCGATGGCCCTGGGCAGGGACCTGCGGGCCGCGATCTTCCATCGGGTGCAGGACTTCTCCGCCCAGGAGGTCAACAGGTTCGGCCCGCCCTCCCTGATCACCCGGACCACCAACGACGTGCAGCAGATCCAGCTGCTCGTGCTGATGACGTTCACGATGATGGTGGCGGCTCCGATCATGTGCGTCGGCGGCATCGTGCTGGCGCTGCGCCAGGACACCGCGCTGTCGTCGCTGCTGCTCGTCGTGCTGCCCGTGATGATCGCCATCGTGGCCCTGATCGTGGTGCGGATGCGCCCGCTCTTCCGCACGATGCAGGAGCGCATCGACCGGATCAACCAGGTGCTGCGCGAGCAGATCACCGGCATCCGGGTCATCAGGGCGTTCGTCCGCGACAGGCACGAGCGCGAGCGCTTCGGCGTGGCCAACGACCGGCTGACCGATGTGTCGCTGCGGGTGGGGCGGCTGATGGCGCTGATGTTCCCCACGGTCATGCTGGTGGTGAACGTGTCCACCGTGGCCGTGGTGTGGTTCGGCGGCCACCGCATCGCCGACGGGACCATGCAGGTGGGCGCGCTGACCGCGGTCATCTCCTACCTCATGCAGATCCTCATGTCGGTGATGATGGCGATGTTCATGTTCATGATGATCCCGCGGGCCGAGGTCTGCGCCGAGCGCATCGAGGAGGTGCTCGGCACCGAGCCGACCGTCGACCCGCCGGCGGACCCCGTCACCCCCGAAAGACGCCTCGGCGAGCTGGAGCTGCGATCCGTGGACTTCCGCTACCCGGGCGCCGAGGAGCCGGTGCTGTGCGACGTGAGCTTCGCGGCGCGGCCCGGCCGTACCACCGCGATCATCGGCAGCACGGGCAGCGGCAAGACGACGCTGCTCAACCTCATCCCCCGCCTGTTCGACGCGACCGCCGGCGAGGTGCTGGTCGACGGCGTCAACGTACGCGCCCTCGACCAGGACGTGCTCTCCCGGGCGGTCGGCCTGGTCCCGCAGTCGCCGTACCTCTTCTCCGGCACGGTGGCCTCCAACCTGAGGTACGGCAGGCCGGACGCGACCGACGAGGAGCTGTGGCGGGCCCTGGAGATCGCCCAGGCCCGCGAGTTCGTCGAGGCGATGCCCGGCGGCCTGGACGAGCCGATCTCCCAGGGCGGCACGAACGTCTCCGGCGGCCAGCGTCAGCGTCTGGCCATCGCGAGGACGCTGGTGCACCGGCCCGAGATCTACCTGTTCGACGACTCCTTCTCCGCCCTCGACTACGCCACCGACGCCCGGCTGCGTGCCGCGCTGGCCGAGGAGATCACCGACGCCACGATCGTCATCGTGGCCCAGCGGGTGAACACCATCCGCGACGCCGACCGCATCCTCGTGCTCGACGACGGCCGCGTGGTCGGCAGCGGCGACCACGCGGAGCTCATGAGCACCTGCCCGACGTACCGGGAGATCGTGCTGTCCCAGCTCACCGAACAGGAGGCCGCAGCATGACCGAGCTTGTCGAGGTCATCAATAAGCACAGCACGTTCGTCATGAGACCGACGGAGGAGGGCTCATGACGACTCAGACGCCCGCGCGCCGCCCTCAGCCCGCCTTCGGCCCCGGCAGGATGATGTCCGGGCCCGCCGAGAAGGCCCACGACTTCGGCGGTTCGCTCCGTCACCTGCTGCGGCTGCTGCGCCCCGAGCGCGCGCTGCTCGCCGTCGTCCTCGCCCTCGGGACGGCCAGCGTCGCGCTGACCGTGACGGGCCCCAAGATCCTCGGCCACGCCACCGACCTGATCTTCGCCGGTATCGTCGGCGCCCAGCTGCCCGCCGGGACCACCAAGGAACAGGCCGTGGCGGGGCTGCGCGCCAGAGGGCAGGGCACGCTCGCCGACATGGTGTCGTCGATGAACGTGGTGCCCGGCCACGGCATCGACTTCACCGCGCTGGCGCAGGTGCTCGGCTGGGTGCTGGCGATCTACGTGCTCGCGGCGGTGCTCGGGATCCTGCAGTTCCGGCTGACCACGGTCGTCGTGCAGCGGGCGGCGTTCCGGCTGCGCGAGATGATCGAGGCCAAGCTGGCCCGGCTGCCGCTGAGCTACTTCGACGGCCAGCCGCGCGGCGAGATCCTCAGCCGCGCCACCAACGACACCGACAACATCGCCCAGACGCTCCAGCAG
Source organism: Nonomuraea sp. NPDC049695 (assembly GCF_040674955.1). Lineage (NCBI taxonomy): Bacteria > Bacillati > Actinomycetota > Actinomycetes > Streptosporangiales > Streptosporangiaceae > Nonomuraea > Nonomuraea sp. NPDC049695. The sequence goes on from NZ_JBFANV010000111.1 coordinate 11,029, forward strand.
ACGATGAGCCAGCTCATCTCGTCGGTGCTGACGGTCGTGGGAGTGCTGGTGGTGATGTTCTGGATCTCGCCGGTCCTGGCGCTCATCGCGCTGGTCACGGTGCCGGTGACGGTCTACGTCACCGCGGCCGTCGGCAAGCGTTCGCAGCCGCAGTTCATCAAGCAGTGGTCCTCGACGGGCAAGCTCAACGGCCACATCGAGGAGATGTACGGCGGGCACACGCTGGTCAAGGTGTTCGGCAGGCAGAAGGAGGCCGCCGAGACCTTCGCCGAGCACAACGAGGCCCTGTTCGCCTCCAGCTTCCGCGCCCAGTTCATCTCCGGGATCATCCAGCCGGCGATGATGTTCATCGGCAACCTCAACTACGTGCTGGTCGCCGTGGTGGGCGGGATCAAGGTGGCCTCGGGCTCGATCTCGCTGGGCGACGTGCAGGCCTTCATCCAGTACTCGCGGCAGTTCAGCCAGCCGCTGACCCAGGTGGCAGGCATGGCCAACCTGGTGCAGTCGGGCGTCGCCTCAGCCGAGCGGGTCTTCGAGCTGCTGGAAGCTCCCGAGCAGTCGCAGGAGCCCGAGGGGCCGGCGCGGACCGCGCCGATCAGGGGGCGCGTGGCGTTCGAGAACGTGTCCTTCCGGTACGTGCCGGACCGGCCGCTGATCGAGAACCTGTCGCTGACCGTGGAGCCCGGCCAGACCGTGGCCATCGTCGGCCCCACGGGAGCGGGCAAGACGACGCTGGTCAACCTCATCATGCGCTTCTACGAGGTGACCGGCGGCCGTATCACGCTCGACGGCGTCGACATCGCCGAGATGTCCAGGGAGGAGCTGCGCGCCAACATCGGCATGGTGCTGCAGGACACCTGGCTGTTCGGCGGCACGATCGCGGAGAACATCGGCTACGGCGCGGAGGGCGCCACGCGCGAACGCATCGAGGCCGCCGCGGAGGCCGCCCACGTGGACCGCATCGCGCACACGCTGCCCGACGGCTACGACACGGTGGTCGACGAGGAGGGTGCGACGGTCAGCGCGGGCGAGAAGCAGCTGATCACGATCGCTCGGGCGTTCCTGTCCGAGCCGGCGATCCTGATCCTGGACGAGGCGACCAGCTCGGTCGACACCCGGACCGAGGTGCTCATCCAGCGGGCGATGAGCTCGCTGCGCGAGGGGCGCACCAGCTTCGTGATCGCCCACCGGCTGTCCACGATCCGCGACGCCAGCCTGATCCTGGTCATGGAGAACGGGCGGATCGTCGAGCAGGGCACGCACGAGTCGCTGCTCGCGGCGGAGGGCGCCTACGCCCGGCTGTACTCGGCCCAGTTCGCCCAGGCCGTCGTGGAGGTGGACTAGGCCTGCCGTCCGCCGTGGGTATCACTGACCCACGGCGGACGCCGGGGCATCGACCGCATCGGGCTCGCGACGGATGTCCATCCGGTCAGAATGAGCAGGTGATGGTGGGAATGAATGACATGAGCAAGCCGTACCTGGAGCCGGCCGACTGGTACGCGACCCTGCCGACGGCATACACCGCAGCCTGCATGCTGCTGACCGACGGCGACGACCGCGTCCTCCTCGTCAAGCCGAACTACCGCCCGTACTGGGCGATTCCGGGTGGTGTCGTCGAAGCCGGGGAGGCTCCGCATGAGGGCGCCATGCGCGAGATCCTCGAGGAGCTCGGGCTGGACGTGCAGGTCGGAGCCCTGCTGGCGGTGGAGTGGTCGCCCCCGCTGGGGGAGCGGCCTCGCCCCCTGCTGACCTTCCTCTTCGACGGCGGCGTCGTCGCCGATCCCGGCCAGATCAAGCTCCAGGCCGATGAGCTCGACGCCGCCGAGTTCCTCGGCTGGGAAGAGGCCGAGGACCGGCTTCCTGCGCACACCGCGGCGCGGATCCCCGCCGCGCGCCGGGCTCGCAAGAGCGGCCGTACGGTCTACCTTCCCGTGGCGCCTCCCCGATGACGGCGAGGTGAGCGGAGCGTGGCGGCACGGGCGGCGCGTCACCAGGCGCGGGTACGGCCGACCCATACGTTGCGCGCGCGGAAATAGGTGTTGCCGGCCGGACCCGGTTGCTCGTCCCAGCCGGGGCCGCCAGGCTCGATCCCGGAAGCCCAGGAGCCCATCTGCAGATTGATGTCCAAGGACGGAAACGACGTCCTGCTTTCCCGTCCGGTGCGGCCAGCCGGGTCGCCGTCAGGGTCAGCACGCCCTGGGCGAGAGAGACCTGGCTGGCGTGCATCCTGGCAGCGCCGTTGTGGGTGTCGGCGTCGGAGTCCCAGGGGTAGAGGTAGTTCCACGCCTGGTCGAAGGCGGATTTACTGCCGACTGATTCCCTGCTCAGCCATTTCTGCCTTTCCTCATCGTCCACCGGTACGCAGGGTGCTGGCGTCCTCGCAGGCGTCGTACGTGTGCGACGCCCGCCGGATCCGGGTTTCCTGCTTCTGGAGCGCGGCGGCCAGAAGGTCCAGGCCGGCGTCGATGCTCTCCATCCGCGACCCCCGCGCCTGCCAGTACATGAGGCCGTAGTCGTCGTCGCCGAGGGCGGCGCGGGCCGCGGAGGACGACGTCTCGAACCGGGTCTGTACGTCGGCCACGTCACCGGCCATCCCGTCCGCCGCGCACGCCAACCGGTCGAGGTGACTCTTGCTGAAGGCGACACCGTCGAAGCTCACGGGTCGGCAGCCTAACGGGCATGCCCCCATCGGGGCGATTGATCTCGATATTGACCCCAAAATCAGGAAAGAATGCTACTTCTGAGATCTTTGAGGCTGAAGTGGCAGGCGTGAGGGACAGAGGTGACGATGGACGAGTCGTGGCGGCTGCTGGAACAGCTCGTCCAGGAGGTCAACCAGCAGACCGAGCAGCTCAAGAAGATGCAGGAGAAGGTAGGGGAGCTGTCGGCGACGGCCAGGTCGAAGGACGGCATGGTGACCGTGACCGTCGGCCCGCGCGGTGAAGTGCGGACGATCGACTTCGACCCCCGGGTCTACCGCAAGCTCTCCCCGTCGGAGCTGTCCGCCGTGATCGTCGAGCAGATCGCGCGGGCGACCGGCGAGGTCTCCGCTGGGATGAAGGAGCTGATGGAGCCCTTCGTACCGGATCTTCCGTTCGAGGACCTGTTCGGCGAGGGGACGAACTTCGCGTCATTCCTGCCACAACCGAGCACACCCGAGCCGCGGGACCCCCGGCCGTGATCACGACAGTCGATGGAGAAAGCTGACACCGTCTGATGGGGCTCGATCTCAACCTGGTGCCCGACGTGGTGAAGCCGGTGGCGCAGCCGTTGGCGGGCGGGGCGATCCCGGACGCCGACGTGGGCGGGATCATCGCCGAGGCGGAGACGCTGGAGCACCTGGCGGATCTCCTGGCGAAGATCAAGACGGAGGACGCCCACGCCGTCGTCCGCATGTTGCGCGGCTGGGAATGGCAGGGCCCCGCCAAGGAGGCGTTCGAGCAGGCGTTCGCCGCGCTGGGCGGGGAGGCGGACGCCGCCGGTCGCCCTTCCGCGGAGGCGCTGATCGACCGGCTGGCGCAGGCGCTCCGGGAGGAGTCCGCGTCCCTGCGCAAGCACGGCGTGCGGATGCAGCAGACCGAGTGGATGATCTATGCCTCGCTGGCGCTGCTCGGCGTGATGATCGTCAGGCTCCTGGTCTGGATCTACGTCAACGGCCCGGCCGTCCTCAGGCTGATCCAGCACCACACGCTGCTGACCCAGGTGAAGATCGAGACGGTCAAGCGGCTCGTCCTCGTCAACATGGTGAAGTTCGCCGCGATCTCGGGCGGCCTGGACTTCGGCGTGCAGGTGGCGCAGCAGATCTGGGGGGCTCGCGAGGCGGGCGACTTCGACCTCGAGTCGCTGGCGATGTCGCTCGGCAGCGGCGCACTGACCGGTGCCCTGTTCGCCGGCGCGAACGCGGGTCTTTCGCGCCTGCTGAGCCGGCCGATGGTGTACGTCGCCTCCGAGGCCGAACTGGCCGTGCGTGACAGGGTCGTGGCGATCACGCAGAGCATGTACGGCCAGGCGCTGCTGGGCGGAGTGGCGGGCACCGCCGGCGCCGTCCCCGGCCTGGCACTCAGCGGGCAGCTCGACGCCGAACACCTGGCCTACACCTTCATCTCCGGTGTCGCGGGCGGCCTCGACATCCCGGCCTCGGCACGGGTGAGCTTCGTCCCGATGCGGGCGGTCGCTGAGATCGGCGACCCACCGCTCATCCACCGCGCCGATCCACCGCACGCACCCGACGGGCCACCCCCGCCCGCTCCCCGAGCCCTCGAGCCACACCAGCCCGGGAGGCCCGGCGACCACACCCCGCCGGCCACCGGCCACGACGCGACCGCCCTGGTGCAGCACCCCCGGCCCGAGGAGCACGCCGACGCCGACACCTCGACCGACCGTGACCCGTCACAACCGGGCGACGTGCTGCTTCAGCCGTACCCGAGCCCGGTGATCATGGGTGAGGTCACCCGTCGCCACGACACGCCCCTGCCCGGCCCGGTCGGCGACAGGGCGGGCCACGGCGGAACCCTGGCACGCGCTCCACAGGGCCTCCCCGCCGAGCGGACGCCGACCGGTGAAGCCGCCCCCACCTCTCCGCCGGTTTCGAGCAGGCTCACCCGCGGTTCCATGCTGCCGGCCACCGTCCCGGCGATCATCAGCACGACCCCCGATGACGTCGGCACCCCCGATCAGGACGTTCAGGGGACGGATGACCCTCCCAAGGCCGCCGAAAAGCGGCCTGCGGCTCCTGAAACGGCCGACCCGGCGTCAACGGCCCACAGCAGACCCGAACGACCAGAGCAGTCTCCCGCGGACGACCCTGCGGCCGACCCCGCGAACCACCCCGCGAACGACCCTGCGCCTCACCCGCCACGTGAGCGCGGCACCATGCCGGAGACGCGGACATCGACGCTCTCGGAAATGCTTCAGGACCAGGCCCTGACGGGACGGGCCCCGGAGCCCGCGGTGGGCCCGGCCGCCGCTCGCCCGGTGCCAGGTCACACCAGTCACATCAGTAACACAAGTCACACCGGTCACGGGGACCGGCCCGACGACGCGGTGCCCGTGAATCCGATCCCCGACGCGACGCCGCCCGCCCGCCCGCACTCCTCCGAGCAAGGGGAACCCCACGCTCCGGACGCCTGGCGTACGAGCCTCCAGGGCGACCCGGGTGTGCCCGCTGCCCGGACCGGCGCACTTCCGGAGGACCCTCGCCGGATCGAGCCGGTGACGAGACGGGTGGCGGACCTGCTCAGCCGGGACGGCCAGTACGAACCCATCAGCGGTGCCGCCTGGGAGGCCGCCGACGCCACGGCGGTGAAGACGCTGATGGACACGATGGAGTCCTCGACGAGGGACATGCTCGGCGTCGGACGCAAGCAGAACCTGCAGCAGGCGGTCGGCGACCCCGACAGCTATCTCGTCCTGAGCGAGATCAAGGTCGTAGGCAGAACCGTGCGGACCTGGCACGCGGTCAAACGCGACTCCCTCCCGTCCTTCGTCGAAGGCTCTCTCAAGTTCTCGAACGAGCGGCGCCGGATCATCCGCCAGCTGCCGTTCGACTCGCCCGAAGCGCTCCACATAGCGAGACGGCTGGCCGTCGAGGAGCTGCTGAGAACGTGGGGTTACGGCACCAGCGAGATGGTGCCGGATCGGCTGGCCATGCACATGGCCGCGCGGGACGAATTCGGGCTGACGGGGATCCTTGACCTGGAGATGTACGGCGATCCGAGCCGCAGCAAGACCGCCAGGGCGGTCCACGCCCGTAGCGGCGACATGCTGCGCGACTTCCTCCGGCAGCAGTACGCGGAGACGCAGCGCGAGCTGGGCCGCCGCGGCATCGAGGAGCTGGTGCTCTACCGGGGGATGGCGTTCGACCCGCTCCATCCGGTCCCCGCTCTGGCGGACGCCGCGAACGGCGACGTCGTGCCGGCTCCGCCGTCGCTGCCGTTGCAGCCCTGGAGCGCCATGCCCGGCGTCGCCAAGCGGTACACCGGCCTGGGGCACGGGGCGGTCATGGCGGGGGTCATCCCCGCCTCCCAGGTGCTGTCCACTCCGTGGACGGGGATGGGCCAGCTGCCACTCAACGAGTTCGTCGTGCTCGCCACGCCCGGCGAGGTCACCGTGCTGCGGCCGCCGCACGTCAGCGCGCCCGATCCCACTATGTCCGACATTCCGCCCGGCTGGCGCGTCTCGAAGCCCGGCGACGGATGGACGCACTGCGAGCAAGGGCACAGGCACTGGGGGACCGAAGGCGGGGCCGGTCTGCTGGCCTTCCACCGCGTCCCAGGCGGTGAGGTCCACGTCCTCATGCAGCTCCGCTCCATGGAGACGCATCACGGTGGGACGTGGGGACTGCCCGGCGGCGCCCGCCACAGCGGTGAGGATCCGGTCGAGGCGGGCCTCCGCGAAGCGGGAGAGGAGAACAGGCTGGACCCGCGCGAGGTGAATGTACGGGGAGTCCATCACGACGATCACGGCGGCTGGGCGTTCGACACCGTCATCGGCGAGATGTCGCACTTGGCCGACGTATGGCCCGCGTCCCACGAGTCCCTCGACAACGCATGGGTGCCGCTGGAGGAGGTGCCGCGCCTCAATCTCCATCCCGACCTCGCCCGCTCGTGGCCCGGCGTACGCGCGGAGCTCGAACGCGTCCTGGCGGACTCCGGCACCGGTGGCAGCCGGCCGAGCGCCCCTGACCCGACGCCCCCGGCTCCTGTCGTCAGCCCAGCGCGAACGCCTCCGGCTCCGGCCGCACGCCCATGGGGATCGCCTCCGGACATTCCCGGCGAGTTCTCCCCGATAGCGGATCCGCGGCCACGGAACTTCGCCGAGGCCGCGGCGACGGTCCACCGCTGGACGCCCGGCAACGAGCGCCGGGCCGCCACCGATGAGGAGCTCCTGGCAGAAGGCCGGCGGCTGGCGGACCAGCTGCCCGTACTCGATCACGGCGACACGACGGCGAGAGCCCTGGCATCCATGAGCAGGATCCTCCAGTGGCATGAGCCGCGAAGGGCCCTCCCCGAGATCGCGGCCGAACTCGGCCTCGACCGCGATGTCGACGCCCTGGTCGACCTCTACGGCGACGCCCGGCGACACGGCCTGGCCCCCGACAGCGCGACCGACCGTGCGGGACTGACCGACATCCTCAAGAGGAGCATGGAGGCGGACCCCCATCGCTGGGCGGGGCAGCGGCACCACACCCTGTTCTCTCTCCATGACGTGACCGCTGCGCAGGCACGCACGGTCGGGCTCATGGTCCACATGATGAGGGAGCCGGTCACCTACAGGAGTGCCCGGGACTTCGTCAGACCGGTGCTGGAGCGGCATGGCATCCGCGACATCGCGCAATTGCTGCCGGTCGTCCGGGCGGCCCACGAGAACGGCTATCTCACCGCCGGACCGGCCGGGGAGACGGCGTTCCACGCGGGCATGGACCGGTTCCGGCAGGAAGACCCGTACCTGTGGGACGGCGTGCTGCTCGCAGAGCGGCACTCCCTGACCGATCCCGGCGACGAGACGGCACGTCTGGTCGCGCTCCTGGACGAGCACGCCCCACCCGCGGGCGCCGGTGCGGACCGCGCCGTCCCTCCGCTGGAACGCCTGGCCGGCGAGGTCGGCCAAGGGCGCTCGGTCGAGCAGCTCGTACGCCTGGCCGAGGACGCGCAGGCGCACGGCGCCGACCTCACGCGGGCGACCGCCCCGCATGAGCTCACCGGGCTACTCAACGCCCACCGGGCGCGGGACCCGCATCTCTGGGACGGGCTGCGGATCGCGGCCGAACGCGGCATCACGCATCCGGGCGACGACGACGCGCGCGCCCTTTCCCGCCTCGCCGAGATCACCGGAGCCGAGGCGCCGTCCCGGCTGTGGGTGTTCGATCCGCTGCGCCGGCTGGCGGGAGAGGCGGGTCTCGACCATTCCGTCGAACGGCTGGCGCAGCGGGCGGCCGAGGCCCACCGGGCCGGCTTCGACCTCTTCGGGCCGGTCGACCGGTGGCAGGTGATCGACGCCCTGACCCGGAACGCCCCGATCGGCCGGTCGCCGGACACGCCGGACGTCCCGCCGGGGCTGCACGATCTCTCCCCCTCGACCGTCCGGGACGCCCGGCAGGCCGCGATCCACGAGCACGCTGAGGCGCAGCAGGCGTATCAGCAGGCCCACCCGCGCATGCGCCGTGCCCTGTCCCGGTTCGCCGGGACCGACGCGCTGGCCGTGGCGGAGCAGGAACGGGTCGCCTCGCTGGAGGCCCGGGCCCAGGCCTGGCAGCGCCGGCCGGAGCTCCCCGAGGTGTCCTTCACGCGGGATTTCGCGGCGTTCCGTAGAGCCTACGACCGGGCGCTGGAACGCGCGGCCAGGGGCGAGCCGGTGATTCCGTACATGACGGAGAACGCCACCGCGTCCCTGGGCGCCCGTGACGGCGGGCGCGGGTTCGGGCTGGAGCTCGAGTTCGACCTGCCGGGTCCCGCCGCCGGCCGGGTGCTGGAGGACATCGCCCGTGCCCTGCACGAGGCCGGTCTGACCGGCGACGCTCAGGTGCACTCGTACCACGCCATGCAGGGGCAGGGTTACCGTTCGGGGAAGAACGGCGGGCGCGGCCTCTGGAGGCTGGAGAAGGACGGCACGGTCGCGGGCGAACTGGTCTCACCCATCCTGTACGACGAGCCGGCGACGTGGGAGAACCTCCGCATCGCCTGCGAGATCATCCGGGCGCACGGCGGCACGGCCACCGTCTCGACCGGCGGGCACGTCCACGTGAGCACGCACGACTACGACCACATCGTGGAGCACCACACCGGGGTGCTGGACTACGTGGACCATCACTCCGACACGCTCTACAGGCTCGGGCACAACCCGGAGCGGGAGAGCCACCGGGGCCTCCAGTACTGTCAGCCCAACCAGCGGCCCGCGGCCGGCTACGAGCCGATGGGCCCGATGCGCAACTCCAACAGCAACCGCAAGGTCGCGGTGAACATGGCGGGCATGAAAGGCTCCTCGAAAGACCACATCGAGTTCCGGCTGTGGGACGGCTCGCTCGATCCCGCCGTGATCCAGTCCCAGACGAAGGTGTCGATCGCGCTGGTCGAGGCGGTGCTCCGCAACGCGCCGCTGGGCGATCTGCCCAACATGGGCCGGCGCGACCGGCTGGGCACCCACGCCGGGCTCCGCAACCTCGGCGCCGCGCTCGACCTCACCGAGCGGGGGAGCCTCTCCTTCCGCAGCCTGGTGGACGAGCTGTTCTGGCGGGCCGCCGACAAGGAGCAGCTCACCGCCCTGTACGCCGCCACGCGCTGGGTGCGCGCGGCATGACGGCGCCGAACGACCTCGCCACGGAACGGGATGCCGACCAGTGACCGTGATCCTCCGGAACACCTCAGCGATGGAGTCGCCGCCGGTCGCACCGCGCAGAGGCGACGGCCGGCCGTACATCTACGAGATGATCTACGCGGGCGGAGACTACCGCGGCTACGCCGACGAGCCCGCCGAGCTGGTCGGGATGCTCGTGCCCGGTTACGACGCGCTCGCCACCGACGACGAGCGGATGACGGCGCGGGTCCGCCTCGCCCTGGACCTGCAGGTCAGGTTGCAGGCCCAGCTCGCGGCCGGACCGCACCTCGATGACTGCGGCGAGGCGGAGCGCGCCGTGATCCTCGGCGGCCGCCACGAACCGCCGGCGCCCGCCCGATGGGAGGCGCCGGTTCCGCTGGTCCTGGTCTCGACCTTCTACGAGCCGGCCGGGGCGCTGCCGAGGCCGTCGGGGCCCGCGGACCTCCAGGTGTGGCTGGACCCGGCCGACGACTGGACCTTGCTGACCAGCCTGCACGGTGCCGGCATGATCACCGTGAGCAGGCGGCGCGAGACCTGAGAGGTCACCAGGTGACGGGCAGCTCGTGCATGCCGTAGACGGTGGCGTCGTCCTTGAACTCGAGTTGCTCGGCGGGGACGGCCAGCCGCAGGCCGGGGATCCGCCGGAACAGGGAGTTGAAGACGATCTCCAGCTCCACGCGGGCGAGGCTCTGGCCCAGGCACTGGTGCGGGCCGAAGCCGAACGCCAGGTGGCTGCGGGCGTCGCGCTCGATGTCGAACGTGTCGGCGTCGGCGAACACCTCCGGATCGCGGTTTCCGGCGTTCGCCAGCATCAGCACGCCCTCTCCCGCGGGGATGACCGTGCCGCCGAGCTCCACGTCCTCGAGGGCCACCCGCATCATCGCGAACTCCGCGATGGTGAAGTGCCGCAGGAGCTCCTCGACCGCGCCCGCCGTCTTGCTCGGATCCTCGCGCAGCGCGGCCAGCGCGTCAGGGTGCCGCAGCAGCATGTACGTGCCCAGCGAGATCATGTTCGCGGTCGTCTCGTGCCCGGCGAGCAGCAGCAGGAACGCCAGGCTGAGCAGTGCGCCATGATCCACGGTGCCGGTCTCACGCTGCTTGATCACCTGGCGGCCGAGCAGGTCGTCGGTGGGGTCCTCCTCCTTGGCCCTGATCAGCTTGTCCAGGTAGATGGCCAGTTCGAGGGAGGCGTGCTGCCGCTCCTGCGGCGTGATGGTGCGGTTCAGCAACTGCGCGGAGTGCGTCTGGAAGAAGTCGTGCTCGTCGTACGGCACGCCGAGCAGCTCGCAGATCACCAGCGAGGGCACCGGCAGCGCCAGCGCCCGCACCAGGTCGACCGGGCGCGGGCCGGCCAGCATGGCGTCGAGGTGCTCGTCCACGATCTGCTGGATACGCGGCCGCAGCGCCGCCATGCGCCTGACAGTGAACTCCCCGATCACGGCGCGACGGGCCTGACCGTGCTCGGGCGGGTCCATCTCCAGCATCATCTTGGGCAGCGGTGACTCGCCCGGCCCCGTCTCGCCGTTCAGCCTGGGCGCGTTGGGGTGGCGGCGGTCGGCGGTGAAGCGCGGGTCGCTCAGGATCGTGCGGATGTCCTCATAACGGGCGGCGACCCAGGCCTCCGATCCCTTCGGCAGCGCGACCTTGGTGACCGGCTGCTCGCGCAGGAAGCGAAGGTGCTGTTCCGGCGGGGCGTACGGGCAGGTGCGGGTGATCTGAAGCGTCTCAGCGGAGTCAGCGGTCACGAATGTCCCCCATGGCGTGCGATCCCTAACTTCCCTACACCCGTAGGCTAACCTACGAATGTAGGCCACAGTACACTGAGGCGTGGCCCTCCCCAGAGACAGAAGCACCGACCTGAGCGACCCGCGGGTGCGCCGCACGCAGGCGGCCCTGCGGCGCACGCTGATCGAGCTGGTCCAGGACCGCGACCTGTCCCGGGTCAGCGTCGCCGACGTCGCCGAACGCGCCGGGGTGAGCCGGTCCACGTTCTACGACCACTACCGTGACGTGCACGAACTGGCCGAGGCGGCCTGCACGGCGATGATCGACGACCTGATCGACGCCATTCCCGAGCCCGGCACCCGGGAAGAGACCACCGATACCCTGCTGACCTTCTTCGCCCTCCTTGCCGAGCACGCCGGGCTCTACCGCAGCGTGCTCGGGGCCCAGGGCAGCGCGCGCGTCATCGACCACGTACGCCGCCGCGCCACCGTCGCGGCCTATGTCGGCGCGCTCCGCGCCGCCACCGGCGACGGTGGCCCGTCGGCCGCCGACTTCACGGCCGGCGTTCCGCATGACGTGCCCGCCGCGTTCACCGCGGGGGCGCTCATCGGCGTCGCCACGGACTGGCTTCAGCACGGATGCCCGTGCTCGCCCGCCGAGATGGCCGCTTTGACCCGGCCGCTGCTGGGGGCCCTGTACCACGAGGACGGCCGCCCACGGTCCTGACGCCCGGTGGCACGGAGGGCCGTGTCGACGCCGGTCCACCGGGCGGTGTCCCGTGCCCCCGGCGCCACCGGGCGGCGTCAGGCGGGCGGCGCCCGGTGTCCATGGCCTCGGGCCTCGGCGCCACCGGGCCCCGACCTGGACCGCCGGAGGCGACGGTTCAGGTCAGGTGCCGGATCGGGAGGATCACGGCGGACGGGTGCTGGGGGTCGTGGAAGACCTGCTGGTCGGCGGCGCGGAGGGTGGTGGCGGTGGCGCGGGGTTCGCCGGTGCCGGGGTTGCGGTTGTAGCGGGGGAAGGCGCCGCTGGAGACCTGGACGCGGATGCGGTGGCCGCGCTTGAACCGGTACGCCGTCGGCCACAGCTGGACCGTCGCGCAGGTGGTGTGGTCGGCCCCGGTGAGGCTGACCAGGCCGTCGCAGACGTTGGTGGAGCGGCCGTCGGCGTCGACGTCGCACAGGCGGACGAAGACGTCGGCGTACGGCAGGCTGGAGCGGAAGAAGATCTCGGCGCTGACCTCACCGATGACCTCGACGTCCCCGTCCAGGACGGGAGTCGTGTAGGTGAGCACGTCGGGCCGGGCTTCCAGGGCGGCGTTGTCGAGGCGGCCGGCCTTCTCGCCGAAGGCCATGCGCACGCCGCCGAGCGCGGGGGTGGGGTCGGCGGGGTCGTAGCGGTAGCCGTCCGGGGACGAGCCGGCGGGGGCCTCGGTGGAGAGGGCGCCGCCCGGCTGGAGGTGGAAGCGCTGGGGCTCGTACCCCGGCGGCGGCCAGGACGGGAAGTCGCGCCACTTCTCCTCGCCCATGACGAACAGGCGTACCGGGGCGCGCTCGGCCGGTTCCTCGCCCCGGGCCAGGGCCAGGCCGAAGTCGAGGGCCTCGGCGGTGTAGGTGTGTCCCACCTCCATGGAGATATGGGTCCAGGGGCCGACGGTGAGGCGGAGGGGAGAGCGTCCGGCGTCCTGAAGGGCCCGGTGGTCGCGGAGCTGGCCGGGCAGGAAGATGTCGTACCAGCCGCCGACGCTGCTCACCGGCACAGTGATGTCGGGGACCCGTTGGCGGTGGTCGAGGCCGTGCCAGAACGGCGCGTCGGCGTCGTGGACGAGGATGTTCTGGATGTAGTCGTAGGGGTGGCCGATCGCGGCGGTGTCGGCCTGGTTCAACGGGAGCGTGCGCAGGGCGCGTTGGACCTTCTTCCCGCCCAGTATCTGGCGGACCATGCCGAGCTTGCGTTCCTGGCCGGCGACCTGGACGCCCCAGACGAACGGGGTCTCCAGGGAGAACGCGTCCGAGCGGAGGAAGTCCAGGGTGAGCGCCGATTCGGAGACTCCTGGGATCATGGCCTTGACCTGGGGCGGTACGGCGTCGGCCACCGCCCACTGGGTGAAGCCGCTGTAGCTGGCGCCGCACAGGATCATCGACTCGCCGAACCAGCGCTGCTTGATCACCCAGTCCAGGGTGTCGAGGCCGTCCTCACGCTCGCAGCGCAGCGGGTCGAAGAGGCCTCCGGAGCCGAAGGTGCCACGCGTGCTCTGGATGAGCACCTGGAAGCCGCGTTCGGCCAGCGGCCGGACCATCGGCGCCGCGGTCATCCCGGATCTGCCGTAGGGGAGGCGGATGAGCGCGGTCGGCAGGCCGTCGCCGCCGGTCCTCGGGGCCCAGCGGTCGGCCAGCAGGACGGCCCCGTCGCGCATCGGGACGCGCAGGTCGCGGTCGACGGTCAGGTCCCTGGTGAGGGGTGGGGGCAGGCGCAGCACGCGCTGGATGAGGTGGCTGTTCAGGTTCATCGGGAGTGACCTCCGGGTGTGGGCGCGAGGGCGGGGTGGCCGCGGGTCAACGCCGTCGAGAGGCGCATCAGGCGGTCCGTCAGCTCCTCGGGGTCGAGGGGTTCGTCCGCGTCGATCACCCAGTCGTTGACGATCGTGCCGGTTCCGCCGGTGAACACGGCCGCCAGATCCTGTGCGGTGGCCTCGTCGAGGTCGCCGAACACCTCCCGCACGCCCGCCGGGGTGACGAGTGAGCCGAACAGCCTGTTCAGGGCCCGGGTCATGGGAAAGGCGCAGGATCCGGAGAGCATCGCGCGGTAGAAGGGCCGGTGCCGGGCGAAGTGCCGGGCCATCGCCAGCATGCGGGCGCGGCGCGGTGCGCCGCCGTCCTCGACCTCGGGGATGAGCTCCCGTTCGACCAGGTCGGCCGCGGCCGCCACGAGGAGCGCGTCACGGTCCCCGAACTGCAGGTAGACCAGCTGCCGGCTGACGTCCGCGGCGTCGGCGAGGTCGGTGATGGGCAGCGCGGTGGTGCCGCGCTCGGAGACCAGACGGACGGCGGCGGCCATGAGGGCGGCCCGTGAGCGGAGCACTCGGCGATCCTGTCGGTCCTGCACCCTCTCAAATCTAGACATCTGTTAAATAATAGACAAGTGTAAAAAATGACATGCCATGAGTGAGGAGCCGCCGATGTCCGCAGTCGAGTCCCGCGAACCCGAGGTCCGTACCGCCGCCGGTGTGGTGCGCGGCCGCGCGGAAGGTGGCCTGGCCGTCTTCCGCGGCATCCCGTACGCCGAACCCCCGATCGGCGAGGCCCGCTTCCAGGCGCCCAGGCCCGTGCGCGGCTGGGACGGCGTACGGGAGTCGCACGCCTTCGGCCCGCCGGCCCCGCAGGACGTGCACATGGCCGGCCGCGACCGCGGGGACTTCCTCATGGGCGAGGGCGACGACTGGCTGACGGTCAATGTCTGGACGCCCGACCCCGACCCGGCCGCCCGCCGTCCCGTGATGGTGTGGATCCACGGCGGCGCCTACAAGCTCGGCTTCTCCGGCAGCCCCGGCTACGACGCCCAGCACATCGCCCGCGACGGCGACGTGGTGTTCGTGTCGCTGAACTACCGCCTCGGCATCGAGGGCTTCGCCCGCATCGACGGCGCGCCCGCCAACCGCGGCCTGCTCGACCAGGTCGCCGCCCTGGAGTGGGTGCGCGAGAACATCACGGCGTTCGGCGGCGACCCCGGCCAGGTGACCGTGCTCGGCGACTCGGCCGGCGCCGGGTCCATCGCCGCGCTGATGGCCATGCCGAGCGCGGCAGGGCTGTTCCGGCGGGCTGTCGGGCAGAGCGTGCCGGGCACGTTCCTCTCCGACGCCCTGGCCAGGGACGTCGCGGCGGCCATCGCGGCCGAGGCGGGCCTGCCCCCGGCGGCCGGGGACCTGTCCGGCGTGGATCCGCGGCGGCTGCCGGCGGCCGCGCAGGCGCTGGAGTCGAAGATGCGGCAGTACGAGGACCGCTGGGGCTCGTTCGCGCACACGCTCACCCTCTTCTCACCGGTCGTCGACGGTGAGGTCCTGCCGGCCGCGCCCTGGCAGGCCCTGGCGGGCGGGGCGGGACGTGACGTGGAGCTGATCGTCGGTCACAACCGCGACGAGTACCGCACGTTCCTCCTCCTCGCCGGACAGCTCGGCAAGGTCACCGAGGAGCAGGCGGCGCAGGCGCTGCGCCTCTTCGGTCCCGGCGAGGACGGCGAGCGGGCCTACCGCGCGGCCTTCCCGGACACATCCGCCGAGGGGCTGTACGAACGCGTGCAGAGCGACTGGCTGTTCCGCATGCCGGTGCTGCATCTGGCCGAGGCGCAGGTCGCCGGGGGCGGGCGGGCGTACCTGTACGACCTGGCCTGGCAGTCCCCGGGCATGGGCGGAGCGCTGGGCGCCTGCCACGGCCTGGACGGCCCGCTGCTGTTCGGCACCTACGACGCCCACCTGGGCCCGGCGGCCATCGGCCCCGAGCACACCGCCGAGGCCCGCGAGCTGACGTCCCAGATCCGCACGGCCTGGACGTCCTTCGCGACCTCGGGCGACCCGGGCTGGTCCGTCTACGACTCCCGGCAGCGCCTGACGCGGGTCTTCGACGCGCCGCCGTCGGTCACGGCGTACCCCGAGGAGATCTCGCGCCGCCTGTGGCAGGACCACGTCTTCGAGGCGCTTCCCCTGTTGACCGGGATCATGTGATAGCAGCCAACGTGTCATGATGGTCGACGCATGAGTACTTCAGACCGCCTGGCCGCCTTCGGCCTCGAATTGATCAACGTTCACGAGTGGCTACGCGAGGAGCTCGCCCAGCTCCGGGATGATCTGTCCGCCGCCACACCCCCCAAGAGCGAACTGCGCGTCCACTGCCTGGCCTTCTGCACAGCCTTGACCCGGCATCACACCGGTGAGGACGACACGGCCTTCCCCGCGCTGGCCGTCCAGTTTCCCGAGCTCGCACCCGTACTGCGGAAGCTCCAGCAGGACCACGCGGCGATCGAGGTCATCCTCAGCCGCGTGGCCGAGTTGGTCGAGGGCTTCGACGCGGCGGCTGGACCGGACGAGGTCCGAAGAGTGCGGGGCGAGCTGGACGGGCTGTCCGCGATCATGGAGTCGCACTTCGCCTACGAGGAGCGCGAGATCGTCACGGCGCTGAACAAGCTCGACGTCCCCGGCTGGCACCGCGACGTGCCGCGCTTCCTCAAGACCGACGAAGACGCTCCCTGAACCGGGACGTCAAACCGTGGACTGGTGCTGCTCGGGCAGGTGGCTTTCCGGGTGCGCCCAGGCCAGGACGTTGCCGTGCCCTTCGCGCCGGAAGAAGTCGTGCACCTCCTGGTCGGAGTGGCGCAGGCTGAAGTGGGTCAGGACGAAAAGCGTGTCCGGATGCGCCTCGACCACGGGTTTGAGCCGGCTCCAGACCGTGTGCCCGACCCGGTCGGCGCGGGGCAGCTCACTGTCGTACAGAAAGGTGCACTCGGTGATGATGACCGGATAGGTGAACAGCCAGGGATTCTGCTCGAACACCGACACGTGCGTATCACCCAGGAATGCGAACAGGGGGCGGCGTACCTGCCGGTCGACCTCCACGCCTTCCTGCCGTTTGCGGGCCATGATGCGGCCGAACTCCGCGCCGCGTCCCTGCTCGGTGAGGGTACGCCGGAGCTCCTGGAATTCGGGCAGCAGGTCTTTGCCGGTCGCGGAGAACGCGTAGCCCACGCAGGGCACTTTGTGCTCGCACCGCACCACGCGGACATGGTGGCCGCGGGAGCCGAAGGTGAATTCGTCGCCGTGCCGGACGCCGTGCAGACGCGACGCCGGGGCCAGCGCGGGATCGTAGGCGGCCGCGTGATTCAACTCGGCGGAGGCCCGCAGATAAGCCTCCACGTAGGGCAGCGCCTCGGCAGGCAGGTAAATGTCGGCGCCGGACGCCCTCGAGGCGAGATAGTCGAGGTCCTTGGAGTGGTCATGGTGCGTGTGGGTCAGGAAGACCGTCTCGGGCTGCCGCCCCTCGCACAGCCCGGCGTCCAGGGCGCACCGCAGCTCCGGTATGTGGAAAAAGGTTTTGTCGTTCGCGCGGGAGTATCCGGTGAGCGTGAATGTGGTGCCGGGGATCCGCCAGGTCTTCCACTGCCGGAAAGGATGTCCCTTTACCAGCCGGTCGGGGAGTTCGGCCGGGGGATGGGAGGTCTGTGTCATCGCGTGCGCCTTCCGGGGGTCCGAGCGTGGTTTCGTCCTGGCCCGATGGCCGATGCTTCCGGACTGGCGCCGGAAATTCCAGCGGATATCACCTCGAGATGATCTGAATTGCCGGCCTTCCCGGGGCCGATCTGACTACAGTGGCCCGGGTGACCTTACCAAGATCCTCAAAACGTACTCGAGGCCTCGCCGGTCTCGCCGCCACGGCCGTACTGTTCGGTGGTCTCGTCGCACTGCCGCAGACAGCCTCGGCGGAAGGCGGCTCGCCGCTCGCGCAGCACCTGCGGCAGACCATCGACCAGTTGAAGTTCGAGCAGGTCCTGGACACCGACCCGCCGACGAGCACGGCCGAGCTCAACGCGCTGCGGCAGAACGACGTCGAGAAGGAGGCGGCCAAGCCGCCGCAGCGGGCGGACCTGAAGGCCGCTGCCGCGGCCGCCGCGCCGATCTCGCAGCAGCCGCAGATCGACCTGACCGTCATCGAGCTGAACAGGCTCGGCCGTCCCGTCTCCTCCGGCACCGTGCTGATGAGCCCGCAGTACCCGGACGGGAAGATCGTGCCGGTGGACCGCAACCTGCACACCACCGACGTGCGCTGGCGCCAGTGGGACGACGCCGGCTGGTACGCCAACCACGGCCAGGGCACGATCGACGTGGTGGCGGGACGGGAGAACGCCTCCATCGACTTCATGCTTCCCTACCCCGCGTCGGTGCTGAAGCTCATGGTGGCCTTCGGGGTGCTGCGGCTGGTGGACAAGGGCGAGATCTCGCTCGACGACACCTACGCCTACGAGCCGACGACGATCAGCTCGCTGTGCGGCCCGGCCAGCAGCAACACGGTCCGCAACTACCTCGACGCCTCGCTGACCTGGTCGTCCAACGCCGCCTCCTGCGCCATGGTCAAGCTGCTGCACGACCACGCCGCGGTCGACGGCCTGAACCAGACCTTCCAGGACCTGGGCCTCGAGACGCTCCAGCTGAAGAACACCAACCCGGCCAACGGCGCCCGGTGGGGCAACCCCGTCACCATGAGCTCCCTCGACACGGCCAAGCTGCTCATGCTGGTCAACGGCGGCCTGGGCACTCTGTGGACGACGCCCGGCGGCACCGCGGTCACCGCGGCCGTCCTGAGCCCCGCCTCGCGGGAGTTCTTCAAGAGCAAGCTGGGCGACCAGGGCATGAACGTCACCCTGTCGACCACCAACTGGTGCGGGGCCGCCTATCCCGCCCAGGGCATCCCGCAGCTCACTCCGTCGCGCTGGATCGGCGCCGACGGCACCGTGACGATCCCCGGCGAGGGCGTCGCGTACGGCCACGACGTGCGGCCGTGCAATGACGCGGCCGAGGTGACGTTCGCCCACAAGAACGGCTGGGTGAGCAACTCCGGAGCCGACGCGGGCATCGTCAAGGCCCTGCCCGGCAAGGGAGGCCGCACCTACATCGTCGCCATGTTCTCCAACCTCGGCTACCAGTACGTCGACTCCAACCGGCCGCCGACAGGCGCCGAGAACGTCTGGTTCACCGAGAAGATGGCCCTGCTCGGCAAGGCCATCGACACGTACGAGAAGTGGCGTCACCCCTAAGTGAACAGGGGGCGGGGGGGTGGCGGGGGATCCACCC
>NZ_JBFANV010000112.1:0-29656 GCF_040674955.1 Nonomuraea sp. NPDC049695
TCCAGCCCGTCCCCGGCTCGAACCGCGCCGGCTTGGACAGCGCCAGCTCCACCAGTTCCTGCGGCCGGTAGGTCTTGAACCGGTTGTCCACCCACTCCTGGCCCGCCCAGACGATCCCCGGCACGTACTCGGGGTAGTAATCGCCGGTGAAGTTGAACACCCCGCTGGTGTGCTGCAGCAGCATCCGCACCGTGATCCGCCGGTCCAACCCGAACTCGGGCAGGTAATCATCCGCCGGGTCGTCCAGCCCGATCCTGCCCTCGGCCACCAGCTGCAGCACCAGAGTCGCGGTGAAGGTCTTGGTGTTACTGCCGATCCGGACATACCCGTTCGCCGGCGGCTTCGTGGCCCCGCCCAGCTCACGCACCCCGGCGCTGCCGGCCCACTCCCCCCGCTCATCGTTCACACGCAACTGCACCCCCGCGAAACCGGCATCGACGATCTCCTGGATGGCCTTCTGCAGCTCCGGGCGATCCTGCCCGGCAGCGGCCTGCGGCACGGCCCCGCTGCCCGCGCTGCCGGCCGAAGCGGCGTCGAGGGCTGCGGTGATCTTGCGGGCCATCTCCGCCAAGGTGGGGCTGGGTCGGCCCTGGTGGGTCTGGGCGCCCGCTTCGACGGCGACGATGACAGTGCGGCGGAAGTTGTCGGCCTCGGCCGGCGCCTGCTCCTTCAGCAAACCCATGGACGCTGTCAGGGCCGGCAGCACCTGATCGGCAAGCGCAGCGGTGGACTTGCCGCTCAGACCCTTCGGCGCCTTGGCCAGCACATGCCCGACCAAGCCAGTCGCAGACGTCAAGGCGATGGAACCCTCGGTGGCGACCTTGTGCGCCGAACCGGCGGCACCAGCAGCAGACATCAGCGAGACAGCGCCCCACGCGGCGATCCGCAGAGTGAGCTCGTCCTGCTCGGTCAGTGTGACGGACATAGTGGTGCGCTCCTTTTGATCTGTTATGAATTCAGCTGAACGGACCGATGGTGGAAGGCGGTCCTGTTGGTGCTCGGGGTATCTGAACGACATCCACCATCGCCGACCGCTCTGATACCGGACTGTTGCCGTCCTGACGCGGACGCTGACACCCGACACCGCATGGTCGACGGCGAGCGCGAAGGCTGCCCATTGGGTGTCGTGGGTCGAGGGCGGGCGTACCGGGCCGCGGGCTCGGTTTCAGTCGTCGATTGCCTGGTAGACCGTCGTCCAGAAGCCGTGGATAAGCCGCGGCGCATCCGCAGTGGACATCCCGATCTGGGTGGGCAGGACTCCGGTGACTTGTTTGTCCGGGTCGGCATAGGCTGAGGTGCCGGTTCCACCGTCCCAGCCGAACCGGCCTATGGACGCGAAGTCACCACGATAGATACGCACCGCCATCCCGAAGCCCCAGCCGCCGTGCCTGCCGAGGCTGTACGACTCCCGGAGCTTGGTCTTGGTGTCCCGAGCGGCCCTCTGCCTGGCCGCCGGTTGCCCGGAACCCCGGAGGTTGGCTGTACCTTCCGCCTCCTGCCTCGCCCACACCATGAACTCTCCTCGGCGTCGAGCCGCGACGGCCTGACTCGCGCACTTGTGCCGGCCGCCGCCGTGTGACAGCAGCGACCTGCTCACCGCGGCCATGCGCGGACCGCGCCATCGGACGAAGCGGCAGCCGGCGAAATCGGACCTCAATTGCCGACCGGAATCGGACCTGTCCATCCGTCCAATCCGCCATCAGCATGTTCATGGATGCCAATGACCCTGGAAGAGGAGGAGATCGTGGGACGGGCGATCGTGGACATCAGCCCGCCGCGGATCGGTCCCGGCGTCGGTGTGGAGTCGCCTTCCGGCGTGGCCGGGCAGCGGCTGATCTCCTCGAGCGGCTTGGGGGATGCCGAGCCGTCGCCCGTCAGGACAACGTGCTGACCGCTGTCCTGGACCACATCATCGCTCCGGGCGAGGCGTTGCATCACTTCATCAGTAATCGCTACAACATCACTTCATCAGCGGAAGAAATCATGACAACACTCTCCAAGACGCCCCAATCCGTCACGCCCAACACCTCCACGCGGCGCGCGCGAGCCCTAGGGGTCGGAGCCGCGGTGCTGTCCACCACCCTGCTGTGGCTCGCTGCCCTGGCGGTGAACATCGATCTGCGGGTCGACCCACCCGGTGACGGGCAACCAGCAATGATCGTCGGCCTGCCCGTCACCATCGGCTCCACACTCGTGTTGGCCCTGATCGGATGGGGCACACTCGCTGTACTGGAGCGATTCGTCCGCCGAGCAGGAACCATCTGGACCGGACTCGCCATCGCGGCCCTGATGTTGTCCTTCGTACCGATCCTCAGCGTCGAGGCCACTGCCGGCACCAAGACCGTGCTGTCTTTGATGCACCTGGCGGTCGCGGCCATCCTCATCCCGACACTGCGCCGAGGCACGCCGACGACCCGCAACGCCCTTACCTGAGCACTTGACCATCTTGGGCCGCCTGTGCGCGACGTCGCCGATCAGGATGAGTGCCGATTCCTTGCATATCGCCCGATCTTTCATCAATAACGGGTCTAATTACCCGGTGGCTAATGATCGTGGAGCTAGGTGTGGAGCTGCGTGACATCGAGATCTTCCTGACGCTCGCCGAGGAGTTGCATTTCAGCCGCACCGCTGAGCGTCTGCACATCACCCAGGCCCGGGTCAGTCAGGCGATCAAGAAGCAGGAGCGCAGCATCGGCGCCGCACTGTTCGAGCGCTCCAGCCGCCAGGTCCGCCTGACCCCCCTCGGTGAGCGGCTACATCGAGACCTGAGCGCCGGATACCGGCAGATCCTGCAGGGGATCGATGACGCGAGGAAAGCGGCCAGCGGCGTCTCCGGCACGCTGACATTGGGCACCATCGGCCCGCATTCCCTGGCCTTCGGTGACATCGTTGACCTGTTCGAGACCCGCCACCCTGGCGTCCGGCTTCAGCATCGCGAGATCCCGCCCCCTTCCCCGCTGGATCTGCTCCGTTCCGGTGAGGTCGATGTAGCGGTGTTGTGGTTACCGATCCGTGAGCCCGACCTCACCGTCGGCCCCGTCCTGAGCGCGTCCCCGGTGCTGCTGATGGTCGCCGCCACCCACCCCTACGCCGGACGGGAATCGATCTGCCTGGAAGACCTCGGCGACTGTGTCGTGGTCCAGGGCCAGAGGATCCCCCAATACCTGGAGGAGACCTTCAACCCCTATCACACCCCCGCCGGGCGGCCCGTGCGCCGCGGTCCCAAGATCTCCACCTGGCAGGAGGCCCTCACCGTCGTCGCCTCCGGCCAAGCCGTCGCCGGGGTCACGGCCGACATCGCCGACTTCTATCCCTGGCCGGGCCTGGCCTTCGTACCCATCCGCGACGCCCCGCCCTCCCAGTGGGCTCTGGTGTGGCGTACCGCGGCGGAGAATCCGTTGATCCAGGCCTTCGTACGAGCAGCCGCAGACATCGCCGCAGCAACAGACAGGCCGAGCGCGAAGACGCACGACAGGAGATGACCGCGGCGCGCCGGGAGCGCCGCGGCCTGGGCATCCAACGCCCGACACCGCCTCGCCCAGGCCCCAGTGCGCCGTAGCATCACGCAACACGCGGTCAGGGCCACGGTCGCCGATGACAGCGCCGCGACCAGCGGCCCGGTGCTCATGCCGAACCCGACGGGGGCGGCGCTCACCGGCACCGAACGCGCACGGGCCACCGGGATCGCGGCCGAGCGCCACCAGGGTGGTCAGAGCCGCCACCAGGATGCGCCCGGTGCCTCCTGTGCCCAGCCCCCTACCAGCTGCGGTCGCCGCCGCGCCACGGCCGAATCACGTCACCATGCTGCTCCCCCTGCCGACCCGGCTGCCGAAGCCGAGCGGGTGGCGTACGTCGGCTCCGGCGCGTGGTGACCGTGACGGGCCGGGGTGCGGGAGGCGATGTAGCCGTCGGGACGGATGAGCACAGCGGTGTCCTCGTGGATGTCATAGATGCCGTGCGCGTCGCCGTCGGCGTCGATGACCGTAGCCGGAGCGGCCGCCGCGGTGTCGGTGGTGATCCGGACCGTGCGCAGGGGAACGGCCAGGGAGTCGCCGACGGTGTCGTACGGTGCGGGGTGACCGCGGTCGAAGGTCAGCAGTGTCCAGTGCGGGCCGCGCAGCAGGTCGAAGATCCGGACCTTGTCACCGGAGGCGGGGTCGAGGCAGACGGCGTCGGGCGCGCGGTCGCCAGGACGTACACGGGCCTGTACGGATTGCGGCATGTGGTGGGTGAGCGGGCTGTCGGAGTAGGCGATGGTGAGCCCAGTGGTGAAGTCTCCGGTGAGGCCGCGCTGCGCTGACGACCCGTCACCCTTGGCGGCGGCACGCGTGATGGCCTGCAGCCGGGAGGTGCTGTCGTCGAGGACGGCACGCGCGACAGGGCGTCGCTCTTGTTCGTAGGTGTCCAGCAGCTCGGGATCGGCGCCGTCGAGGACGGCGGCGAGTTTCCAGCCGAGGTTGTAGGCGTCCTGGATACCGGTGTTCATGCCCTGGCCGCCGGCCGGTGAGTGGATGTGCGCTGCGTCCCCGGCAAGGAAGACGCGGCCGACCCGGTAGCGATCGGCAAGGCAGACGTTGATCTTGTAGAGCGACAGCCAGCTCGCGTCGGTGATGGTGACATTCGGCAACCCGGCTCGGATGGCGAAGACATCCCGGAACAGGTCGAGCGTTGGCTGGACGGGGTCCGGATCGTCGGCGGGGATGGACGCCTGGAACTGCCAGATGTCGGTGCCCGGCAGCGGGAACAGCGACAGGATCCCCTGCTCCGGGCTCATCCACAGGTGCTGGCAGTGCCGGTCCAGGCCTTCGATCCGCACATCCCCGAGCCACCACCGATGATCTCCGTAGGAGACGCCCTCCAGCCTCGCACCGATCTGCTCCCGTACGAGGCTGCGGCCGCCGTCGCAGCCGACGGCGTAGCGAGCGCGCACCCGCTGGCCGCCGGTGGCCGTCCGCACGGTCACCTCGACGGCGTCGCTGTCCTGCGTCACCGCGGTCACCGTCGCCCCCCACTCGACCGTGCCGCCGAGCTGGGCCAGGCGATCTCGCAGGATCTGCTCGAAACGGGGTTGCGACAGCCACACCGGCGCGTACGGAACCCCCGGATCCGTCATCCCCACGGCCGCCTCCACCGCTTCGGAGACCACCCGCTCGCGGTCATAGTGCCGGGTCGGCACATGCACCGCACCCACCCGCAGCACTTGGTCGACAACACCGAGATCGTCGGCGACCTCAAGCGCGCGTGGCTGGATCGTCTTGGCCCGCGACGCATTGCTGGGCATTTCGGCTCGGTCGAGCACCCGGCAGCTCACACCCCGGCGAGCAAGGTCGCACGCGAGGGTCAGCCCAGTCGGCCCGCCACCGATGATCAGCACATCTGCCGAGGCCACGTCGTTCGTAGTCATCCTTGTCCACCTATCTCAAGACATCTCGTATTCCCTGGACGGATCGGCCCCGCTCGATCGGATGGACGTACCATCGGGCAGAATTTCGCTCGAAGGCGGCGTGGCCGCCGCGATCATCTTGCGAGAGCACGATGATCGAGCCGCCGGACACGTGATGGAGCGCAGGGAACCCGGTCCTCAGCATCGAATACGCTCTCGACCGGAAACAAGAACAACTCTGGCAACTCAGTATTACGCGAGACTTATCGATCTCTGATTACGGATCTTCGTGATATGGAGATCTCATGCATCGGCCACGGCTGTACGTGGATCAGCATGCTGGCGCCGGTTGCGTGGTCACGTCCACGGGAGTGGTGTAGATCCGGCCCTGAACGGCGCGTCGCCTTCAACGACCGCGGGATCAAACCCAAGGTGCCTGTCATGCTGCGCCGGACTCTCGTCGAGCATGACAACGAGCCGACCGAGATCTCCTCGACCTGGTCGCCGGTTTCCGTGGCCGAAGGTACGGCGCTGGCCGAGTCGGAGGATCTGAAGCAGGGCGTTCGCCGGTACGTCGAGGCTGCGGCCGGCACTGCCCTCGATCACATCATCGAGCACATCACCGCCCGCAACCCGACCAAGGAGGAGCGCACGCTCCTCGACGTCAAGAGCTCAGCTACGCTGCTCACCGTCTACGCCGTCACCTTCGACGCCACGGGCAAACCCTGGGTCGTGGTCGAATCCGTGCTTCCCGGGGACCGTCAACGAGCTTGAGGACGCCTACTCCATTCGTTAGATCTCGGCGCACAGCCTTTGATCGACGGCCCGGCGGAACACACCCAAACCTGCTGGGCCGAATCGTATGATCCGCTTCATGCTGATCCCCCGAGCGGTTGCCGTGGTCGTAGACGGCACCCGAGTCCTGGTCATCAAGCGGTTCCTCCGGCGCAGCCCAGGCGTCACCTGCGCCATGTGCGACGCCGCAGGCTGGCAGGGCTCACCGTGTCCCGGGCACCACTACGCAGTCCTTCCGGGGGGCCATGTGGAGGATGGCGAGTCGTCAGAGAGTGCGGCAGTTCGTGAACTCCACGAGGAGACCACTCTCACTGGGGAGATCGACCGGTTGCTCTTCGCCAGCTCGCACAATGGCCGGCCCGCCTTTTACTTCCTCATGCGTGACGTCAACGGCGTCCCATCTCTCTCCGGCGAGGAGGCCGTGGAGCACGGGCCGGACAACAGCTTCGAACTCAGATGGGCGACGTCCGACGAGTTCGAGCAGCTGAACCTGTACCCCGTTGACGTGCGCAGGCCACTCACGGAGCTGCTTCGCGCTCCGAACTAGACGGTGGCGCGTTCCTGGATCGCTGGCTGCTGCACCTGCCCGGCCGATTTCCGATGGGAATCTGGACGACTACGAGGACACGGTACGGCTGCATCTGAGCCGAGCCTCGGCCGTCAAAGCGGAACAAGCTCAGCCTGGCCGGGGAAGTGAAAGGACTCGGACTTGGTCTTCACCACCAAGTGGGGCACGCCTATCGAGCCGCGCAATCTCAACCGGCCCTTCGACGCTCACGGTAGGAACGCCTCGGAGTCCCTCGAATCCGCGTCCATGACACCCGGCACACGTGCGCGTCGCTCCTGGCCGCGCTCGAAGTCCATCCACGCGTGGCCATGCGCATCCTGCGGCACTCGCAGATCTCCGTGACCATGAACGTCTACACCCAGATCCCATCGCCGGAAACACGCCTCAAAGCCGGCGAGGACTGGGCGGAGCACGGGCTGATGTTCCCAGCGGCTTTCGGCAACCCGTCCGACCCGGACACCTTCCCGCACCTGTTCTCACGACTGGCCAAGAGAGCTGGCCTCGGTCACTGGCACCCGCACGAGCTCCGCCACTCCGGCGCGTCGCTCATGCTCGCCCAGGGCACCCCGCTTCATGTCGTATCCGAAGTCCTCGGCCATGTCCGAAGTCCTCGGCCATGCCAGCATCGCGATCACCAAGGACATCTACGGACACCTGCTGGAGGGCGACCGCCGCGCCGCGACCGAAGCCATCTCCAGCGCTCTCCTGGGGAAACAGACCACGGTGGCTCCCAAGGTGGCTCCCGAAGCGTCGAAGACACCGCATGAAGATCGGAAAGCAGAAGGCCCCTGATGGCGTAATGCCTGATCAGGGGCCTTTCACTTGCAGAGCCGACGAGGGGAATCGAACCCCTGACCTTCTGTTTACAAGCCATTTCGAGATCATCCACAGCCGTCCACGACTCTCCGATCACCCAGCTCGCGCATCACCGTGAGGGTTGGCCCACCCACGAGCGTCCACGATTGTCCAAGGCCGTTGTTAGCATCAGCGTTAGCAAGATCATGACGTCGGGTCGCGGAACTCTACCGAGGCAGGGCCCTTTTGGGCTGCCATTCTCCGACGCCTCGCAAGGTACCGACCAATATGTCGGCCCTATGGGTAATGATCAATGACGCACGTGTCCCTGCGTCATCCAAGGAGTGTCATGGCTGCTACCGACGACGACGGATGGTGGATCGTCGGCTATGACGGGTGGTCAGACCTCGGCCTGATCCGTGACCGGCTCGCCGCGGGCGCTGATCCCAACTCTGGCGTGCGCATCTTTGACAAGCCGCTACACGTCGCGGCCGAGCAGGGATCGCCTGAAGTGGTCGCCGAGCTGGCTATGCGGGTCGACGACGTCGATGCGGAACATCGAGGCCGTACCGCGCTTTGGATGGCCGTGTTCGAAGGTCGCGTGGACAACGCCCGAGCCCTTCTCGCCGCTGGAGCGGACCCGTGGCGCCTCATGATGGACGGCTGGTCCCCCGGCCGTCTCAGTCTGGCCGGCCCCGCCCCTGACCTCTTCCCCGTCCCCTCTCCGGAGATCGGTCTGTCCGAGGCCGAGGCCGCCGCTGCGGCAGAAGCCAAACGCCTGATTCCCGCCCTGGGAGACTTCTATTACGGCGGCCTGAGCCTTGCCTGCGTGGCCGACGTGAGCGCGGCCGAGGCAACAGCACGTTTGGAAGCCGTACCTGCCGACAACGTGGACATCGACGTTCTTTACGAGGCCTGGTGGAACATCCCGGACGCCGACATGATCGTCGGCATTACGGATGTGCCCGGCGGCTGCGTCATCACCCAACCCTGGGGTTTCACCCCGTCCACACCCGGCGTCGTTGAGCGCGTCTCACAGGGCACGCTCTGCTACAGCATGTACTCCAATCCTAAAGGCGGCATCTTCGGGTACATCGCCCGAGACGGCGCGGTCGTAGCCTGGGAGCCGGACAGTGCCTACATGGTCCCCCCTGACGCTGTGGCCGACAAGATCCTCGCTGCCCACCTCTACCGCAACCAGCCTGTAGCGTTTTGCTGCGCTGGCGCAGGCCTGCGCCTGATGGACGCCCAGCCGATCACCGCACCCGGTACCTGGCTGCACCTGCCCAAGCAGGACTACTCAGCCTGATGTACGGACGGGATCTTCCCGGGACCGCGAAATCAGCCGGGTGCGGCTCTCCCTCAGTGAGTGCCTGAGCTGGGCTTTTGTAGACATGACTGTTTGATCCAGGAACCGCCTTTTACTGTGAGTGCAGACCCGTGAGGCGGTGGTGACGATGAGCTCGTTGCTCGAGGAACTGGCACGGCGCGAAGCCGCTGCCCGCCGGCGAATCGAGGAGATCCGCGAGCAGATCGCCGCGCTCACCTCACAGATGCAGGACGAGCAGGACCGCTTGTCACGGCTGACGATCACACGGGAGACCGTCGAGGAAATCCTGGGCGAAGCGGTCCAGCTGCTCGATGAGCCCAATGGACAGGCCGAGGCCGCCGACGCGGCCGGCACCGCGCCGTCGGCACAGCCGCCGGTGCTGGGTGTGGTGACGGTGCCGCACTGGCAACCCGGCATGAATACGGCGGTGCTGCCGCGCGCGTACCAGGACGCGGTGGAGATCATGGCCGATGCCGGGCGGGCGATACGGGCCGGGCAGATCGCGGTGGCGATGGGGTTGCCGGATGAGGCCGCCAAGCGGGAAGGGCTGCGTTCCAAGCTGAAGCGGCTGGTGGAACGCGGCTGGGCGAAGGAAGAAGGGCCGGGACTGTTCACGGTGACCGATCCGGTGGCCCGCGAGATGGCCGGGCAGGCTGGCGTGGCGTCACGAGACGCAATCGCGTCGTCACCGGGCGGGTGATTGTGGCGGGGCTCTCCCGCCGTCAGGTTCGAAGGTGCCACCCAATCGACCCCGACGAAGGAAGAGCCCTGTGCAGGCACCGTACGACACCGAGGCCACCGCTGACGTCTTTGCGAAGGCGAAGAACACATTCAACTGGCTCATCGGACACCTCACTGACGCGCAGACCGGGACACTTGCCCATAACCGTCTGGAGGAGACCATCACCGAGCAGGGCCGGGAGCTGCAGCGCCTGCTGCTGCAGGCCCACCTTGACCTGCGCGCGCTGCGCGAGCTGGAGCAGGTACGCCACGCCCGCCACCAGGACGGCGGCGCCGCGGGGGTGATCGGCGCGGACGGGGTGCCGCGGCGGCGGGTGGAGCTCGGGCACCACCGCCTGCTCGCCACGGTGACCGGGACGGTGACGGTCACCCGGTGCGCGTGGCGGGCCCCGGGCGTCGGCAACGTGTATCCGGCGGACGCGGCGTTATCGCTGCCGGCGGTGCGACACTCGGCCGGGCTGGCCAAGCTCGCGGTCATCGAGACGGTGCGCGGCTTGTTCGACGCCGCCCTGGCGGCGATCACCACACGGTGCGGTCAGGTGATCGGCAAACGGCAGATCGAGCAGCTGGTCGCCCAGGCCGCCGCCGATGTCGACGCCTTCTACGCCGCGCGAACCGTGCTGCCGTGCACGGCGTCCACGGTGCTGGCGATCAGCGTGGACGGCAAGGGCATCGCGATGCGCCCCGAAGCGCTGCGGCCCGCGACCGCGAAGGCCGCCGCCCGCGCCCGAGCCACGTTCCGGACGCGGCTGGCGGCCGGGGAGAAGCCGGCGCGCAAACGGATGGCGACGCTAGGGGTGGTCTACGACGCCGAACCGGCGCCGCGGCGGCCGCACGATGTGATCGCCGTCCCGGGCGGGCGATCCGGCCGGCGCCTGCCACGGGCCCGGCCGAACGCGACGCGCAAGTGGCTGTGCGGCTCGGTCATCACCGGCCCCGGCCCTGTGATCGTCAAGGTGTTCGACCATGCCGAGGCCCGTGATCCCGCGCACGCCCGTCCCTGGGTCGTGCTCGTCGACGGGGCCCGCCACCAGCTCGACCTGATCATCGCCGAAGCCGCCCGGCGCCGCATCCGCGTCCACATCGTGATCGATTTCGTGCACGTGCTGGAGAAGTTATGGGCTGCTGCGTGGAGTTTGCACCCGCCCGCGGCGCCGGCCGCGGAGGACTGGGTCGCCGGGCATGCCCTGGCCCTGCTGGCCGGGCACACCGGCCAGGTCATCACCACGCTGACCGCGCAGGCCGCCACAGCCGGCGCGCAGCACCGTGACGGCATCGACGCGTGCATCCGCTATCTGTCCAACAATGCCGAGCATCTGCGGTATGACCAGGCGCTGGAGGCGGGATGGCCGATCGCGACCGGGGTGGTCGAGGGCGCGTGCCGTCATCTGATCGCCGACAGGTTCGACCTGGCCGGGGCGCGGTGGGGCCTGACCGGGGCCGAGGCGGTGCTGAAGCTCCGCGCGCTGGTCGCCAACGGTCATCTGGAGGAGTACTGGACTTTCCATCTCGCCCGGCAACACGAGCGCGTCCAGCAGACCGGCTACCAGGACGGGTACGCCCTTACGGCTTGATCGCTTCAGTCACTCTGGAGGAGCCGAACCCATCTCGATTCGCACCCTGGCTCTGCCCTGCCTGGAAATGTCAGGGCGACTGGGCGTCCGCAGGACTTGACGTCTGCGGGGCATCCCACGGCGATCAGCGACTATGGCCGACCTGTTCAAGTTCCCAGGCCAGGCGACATCCGAGCTCCAAGCCTTACCTCTGGGCTCCGGCGAACGATAGATCCCACACCCGGACGGTGGTGTCGGCATGGCCTGTCACCAGGACGGGCACGCCACCGACCTCCGCCACTGTCAGCGACATCGCCGACATCAGCGGTTCGCCGATCTGCTCGCCGCTCGCCAGATCCCAGACGCGGGTGGTGTCGTCGTCGCTTCCACTGACGACGATCGCGCGTCCCCTCACCCAGGCAGTCGCCAGGTCGGTTACTCCGGAGGTGTGACCAGCCAGAGCAAGCCCGATGGGCTCCTCCTGGCCAACCTCCCAGACCTGGATCGTCGGGTCGTCGCCACCGACCACGGCGACCGCACGGCCCTCCAGTTCGATGACGGCGATAGCCTGGGCCGCGGGCCTGACGCCTTGCATGAGCGCTCCAAAACGTTCACCACTGAGAAGGTCCCAGGCCTCAAGCGTGCGGCTCTCGCCACCGGTCACGGCGATCGGACGCCCCCCGATCGTCGCGGCTCCCATCACCCCGTTTTCCCCGGTGGTCACGGCGTAGGCGCCCAGTTCATTGGTCAGGAGGTTCCAGGCCTGCAACAGGCCGGACTCGCTGCTGCTCACCGCGATCGGCCCAGCCTTGGACGGGACGACCGCCAGCGAGCAGACGGCCCCGACAGCCCCGTCGGCGGGGTCGCCCCCCGCCATCACTTTCCCCACCTTGCGGCCCGTCCGCAGGTCCCAGACCCGTACCGCGCCCGCGTACACGTCGGCGTCTCCAGTGTGACTGGACAGGTCATGCTCGTTGCCACCGGTGACGACGACCGGACGGCCGTCAAGTCGCGTCACCGTCATGACCGCGACGATGTGGCCCGCGGGAACCTTGGCATTCGGGTCCCCGAAGTCATCGCCCTCCTCCCAGCCCTGCTCGTGGTACCACTCGTCCTCAGGAGCCGCGGCCGGCAAATCCAACGGGACCACGGCACTTTCCCCGTCCGGGAGGGCCCACTTCTGAACGACTCCCCGGTCGTTCAGCCCCACCACGTGTGGGACACCGTCCAGCTCCGTCACGGCCACGCCGGTGATATACCGCTGTTCGTCGCCCGCGAAGCAATGCATCATGTGATCTTCAGTCATGGGGCAGCATCCTAGACATCTGTCAATCCCCTGGAAACGTGGAGACGGTTCTATGCCACAGCGGTCCTCAGCAGGGCCGATGAGGCTCGTCTCTTGTCGATCATGTGACGTTCGAATGTGATGGGCGGCAGCCCGTCGTTGGCACTGTGCCGCCGGCTGGTGTTGTAGAAGTCGGCGATCCAGGTGGCGATCTTCAGGCGCGCTTCGGCTCAGCGAACACCGTAAAGCACGTCCACACGGTGCTCCGTAAAGCCCTCACGGACGCCGTGCTCGTGGACGAGCTGCTTCCCAACAACCCCGCCGAACGGGCCAAGCTCCCACGCACCCAAACCACCGAACCGGGCATGATCTGGACATCCGCCCAGCTCCGGGCGTTCCTCTCCACAGCTCAGGAACACCGCCTGTACGCCTTCTTTCACCTGGCCGCCTACACGGGCGCTCGTCGCGGCGAGCTGCTCAACCTTCGCTGGACAAACGTGGGCCTGGACAAGCCCCAGATCCACATCACCGGCACGGCGGCAGTAATCGACCGCCAGCGAGTCGAGGGCACCACCAAGAGCGGACGTTCCCGCGTGGTCTCCCTCGACCCCGGCACGGCCAAGGTTCTCAGGGCTCACCGCGCCCGCCAGGACGAAGAGCGTCTCCGGCTCGGCGAGTCCTGGAAGGGCGGCAATGCGTACGTCTTCACCACCGGCTGGGGAGATCCGCTGTTCCCCGACACGCCCAGTTCCCTGATGCCCAAGCTCATCAAGACCCACAACAAGCAGAATCCGATAGCCCAACTCCCCCACGCCCGCCTGCATGACCTCCGGCACATCCACGCCACAACCCTGCTCCTTGCGGGCGTCCCCGTCCATGTCGTCGCGGCCCGCCTCGGCCATGCCGACCCCGCCATCACCCTGCGCGTCTATGCCCACGTGATCCACGAGCAAGCGGCCACAGCGGCCGAGATCTTCGCGCGAGAAGTGTGCGGATGACCAACTCAGTCATCGTGACCGAGGATGACCGCCGTCTGATCGGCTTCGAGCCATTCCAGATCCAGTGATGCGCCGCTTTCCATCTCGATGATCGCCATGGCACTCGCTTTGGAGAGCAGAGTGAAGGGCTCCGGGAGAAGGTGCAGTACATGGTCAAGGGCATGCGGGTCGGATCCGTACGCCGCAGCACAATCCAGGCCAGGCACCTCGACGAGAACGCGTCCATCAGCTGCGTAGAGGAGTCGATTGCCGCCGTTGACGTGCCACCCAAGGTTCCAGAGTCGGACTCCCTCGCTCAGCCGATCCATGAGTCCCGGCACCCACGAGACAACCTCTCCGACGTGGTCCAGCAGCATGATCGATGAGCCGCAGTCAGCGATATGAACCGCTGGGACGTAGAGCGGCCCCTCCCGCACATCCAACATTCGGATCTCCGCGCCGGGACCGGCGAGTCGCTCAGCGACGTCGGCCATGCTCAAGGGCTCGGCGAGGGACTGGATGGCAGTCCACGACATACCGACTTCGAGCCAGTGGTACTCGAGTAATCGGCGATAGTGATCCACGAGTTCGTTGAAGGGCATAGCCCAGATGATCGCACCCGTGTTAGCAAGGGTGTTAGCAAGATCTCGACATTGTCCTGACAAAGAGAAAGCCCCTGACGGCGTTAAGCCTGTTCAGGGGCCCTCTACTGCAGAGCCGACGAGGGGAATCGAACCCCTGACCTTCTGTTTACAAGACAGATGCTCTGCCGATTGAGCTACGTCGGCGCGGCCTACCAGTGTAGACGCTAGCGACGCCTGTGACGAGCGACTTCGTACAGCGCCACTCCAGCAGCCACCCCCGCATTGAGGGACTCGGCCGCCGCCTGCATCGGAATGCGGGTCACCACGTCGCATTGCTCCCGGACCAGCCGAGAAAGCCCCTTGCCCTCCGAGCCCACGACCACCACCAGCGGCTCGGTCAGCAGGTCGACGTCCTGGATGTCCGTCTGGCCGGCGCCGTCGAGGCCGATCACGAACAGGCCCGCCTCGCGGTATTCGCGCAGCGCCGCCGTCAGATTGGCCGCGCGGGCCACGCGCAGGGTGGCGAGGGTGCCTGCGGAGGTCTTCCAGGCCCCGCCCGTCACGCCGGCCGAGCGGCGGGAGGGGACGAGGAGGCCGTGGGCGCCGAAGGCGGTGGCGGAGCGGGCGATGGCGCCGAGGTTGCGCGGGTCGGTGACCGAGTCGAGGGCGACGATCAGGGGAACCTCGGCGGCGTCATGCGCCAGCTGCACCAGGTCGGACGGGTGCGCGTAGTCGTAGGCGGGGATCTGGAGTGCGATGCCCTGGTGGACGGCGCCCTCCGTCATGCGGTCGAGCTTGTCGCGGGTGACCTCCAGCAGCGCGATCCCGCGCTCCGCCGCGATCCTGATGGAGTCGCGTACGCGGTCGTCGTTGTCGAGGCGCTGGGCGATGTAGAGCGCGCTGGACGGCACGCCCGCCTGCAGGGCCTCGAGCACCGGGTTGCGGCCGCCGATGTATTCGGGGGCGTCCTCGGAGCGCCTCTGCCGCACTGGTGCGGTACGCCGCGTCCCCCCGCGCTCCTCGCGGGAGATGCGCTCGGTACGGGCCTTGTCCTTGTACCAGTGCCGCATTTCAGCAGGCGGGGTCGCGCCCTTGCCCTCGAGCGACCGGCGCTTCTGCCCCCCGGTGCCTTTGGACGGGCCCTTCTTCTTTGCGGGCCTGCCCGAAGCCCTACCGCCTGCTGCCATGCCACCAAGGGTACTCGGGCCGAAGGGCACCGAAGCCCACACTAAGAGCGGGACAGCTCCCAGCGGGGGCCGTGCGGGGTGTCCTCCACCGCGATCCCCGCCGCCGCCAGTTGGTCCCTGATCGCGTCGGCCGCGGCGTAGTCCTTGCGCTCCCTGGCCGCCTTGCGCTGCTCCAGCGCCACCGCCACCAGCGCGTCCACCACCGGCGACAGGTCCGATCCGGCCCCGCGCCACTGCGGGGAGCGCGGGTCGAGGCCGAGGACGTCCAGCATGTTCTGGGTCTCGGCGAGCAGCCGGGCCACGGCCTCCTTGTCGCCCCGCGACAGCGCCACGTTGCCCTCGCGCACCACCTCGTGCACGACCGCGAGCGCCTGCGGCGTGCCGAGGTCGTCGTCGAGAGCGTCCACGAACGCCTGCGGCAGGGGCGCGTCCGCGTCGACGTCGTGGATGACCTCGGCGGCACGCGTCACGAAGCCCTCGATGCGCTGGTACGCCGCCGCGGCCTCCAGCAGGGCCTCCTCCGAGTAATCGATCGAGGAGCGGTAGTGCGGCGCCGCCAGGTAGTAACGCAGCTCCACCGGCCGGACCTTCTGCACCATGTCGGGGATCAGCAGCGAGTTTCCGAGCGACTTGCTCATCTTCTCCGCGCCGATCTTGAGCATGCCGTTGTGCATCCAGTAGCGGGCGAACCCGTCGCCCGCCGCCTGCGACTGCGCGATCTCGTTCTCGTGGTGCGGGAAGATCAGGTCGAGCCCGCCGCCGTGGATGTCGAAGGTCGCGCCGAGGTACTTCGTCGCCATGGCCGAGCACTCCAGGTGCCAGCCGGGACGGCCCGGCCCCCAGGGGGTGGGCCAGGTCGGCTCGCCCGGCTTCTCCCCCTTCCACAGGGCGAAGTCGCGCGGGTCGCGCTTGCAGGACTCGTCGTCGGTGTCGGCCGCGGCCCGCATGTTCTCCAGCTTCTGGTTGGAGAGCGAGCCATAGCGGTCGGCGTACGACTGGACGTCGAAGTAGACGTCACCGCCGGACGCGTACGCGTGGCCGCGCGCGATCAGCCGCTCCATCAGCGTGATCATCTCGGGCACGTGCCCCGTGGCCCGCGGCTCGACGGTCGGCGGGAGGCAGCCCAGCGTGTCGTACGCCCAGGTGAAGGCCCGCTGGTTGCGCTCGGCCACGACGAACCAGGGCACGCCTTCCTCGGCCGCCACCCTGATGATCTTGTCGTCGATGTCGGTGACATTGCGGCAGAACGTCACGTCATAGCCGGAACGCGCCAGCCAGCGCCGGAGCACGTCGAAGTTCACACCTGAGCGGATGTGCCCGATATGCGGAGGAGCCTGCACGGTCGCCCCACACAGGTAAATCGACGCCCGGCCGGCTTCGACCGGAACGAATTCACGGATGGCGCGCGTACTGGTGTCGTAGATGTGCAGGCTCACGAAGGCTAGGCTAACGCCTCCGCGCCTTGGTCACGCCGTTAAATACGGCCGTCACAGCGAGAAATCAGCCCCGCAACGTGACCCTGTCCGGCGAGATCCGTACGATGAGCCGCTCCGTGCCCGGTTTGTCCTCCCATGGCAGCCCTCGATACTTCTGCGAGAGCTCCTGGATGAGCGAGCCTTCAGGATCGGCCGCCATGGTCACGCGCCCGCGTACCTCTACGTATCTGTACGGATTGTCCGGGTCGATGACGAGCAGGCTCGCCCGGGCGTCCCGCTCGAAATTCCGCGGCTTCCTGCGCCCCTTCACGGTCGAGAACAGCACGTCGTCGCCGTCCGTACGGACCCACACCACGGTCGACTGCGGCCCGCCGTCAGGGTTGATGCTGGTCACGGTCGCATAATTCGGCGCGTCCAGGAGTTTGCGCACTTCTTCCGACAGCTCGGCCATGTATCTCCCTTGATCGGTCCTGGCCCTCATTCTTCTGTAGGCTCGAAACCGCCATGGACGTGACTCCCCCCTCTACGCTCCGCCGCCTGGGCATCGCGCTGGCCGGGCTCGCGGTCGCCGCCCTCACCGGGGCCGCGTGCGCGCTCTCGTTCGACGACCTGCGCGCGCTGGCCATCACCGGCGAGGCCAGGCAGGACTTAGCCTTCCTCTATCCGGCCGCCTTCGACGCCCTCCTGGTGGTCGCGCTGATCGACGTGCTGCTGCTGCGCTCGGCCCGGCTGCTCGTACGCGTGCAGGCGGCCTCCGTGCTGGTCGTGCTCATCGCGGCCGCCGCGGCGGCGAATGTGGCGGCGGCGGTGCGGTTCGGGTTCGACGCGCGGCAGACGGCCGTCGGCGTTGCGCTGGCGCCCTGGATCATGCTGGCTGTGGTCCTGTGGCTCTGGCTGCTGCTGATCAAGCACGTGCAGTCGCATCGGACGGAGGCGGCCCACACCGCGGTGGAGCAGGACATCGTCCCCTTCCCTGTGGACCGTCCCGTGGATCGTCCCGTGGACAGCCCCGTGGACCGGCCCGCTGAGACGCCGCCACCACCGGTGCAAGAGACCCCGGAGGTCCCGGAGGCCCCGAAGGTCACGGAAGTCGCTGAAGTCGTGGAAGATCCGGTGGCGGCGCAGGTGACCGAGTGGCCCGTTCTGGACGAGGAGAAGCCGCGGCCGCGGCCCGTGCGCTGGGGCGACCGGGTCAAGCCGACCGACGTCCTGGTCCACCCGCGCAACGACGACAGAGACGCCGACACCCAGCCGCACCCCATCGTGACGGACGACGGGCCCGATCCCGAGCACGGCCCCGAGCAGGCCGAGGCGGAAGAGCGGGACGACGCCTCAGAGGACACCGCCCCCCACCCCGTGATTCATGAGGACGACCCGCCGGCACCCTCAGGGCGCCTGCGCAGCACCCCGCGGCCACCGGCGGATCCAGAAGAGTGAGAAAGGCCCGCCCGGGACACATGTCCCGGGCGGGCCTTTCTGTCCCGCTATCCCGCCTAGACCCTCGAGCCGCGTCGGAGTCCGGCCACCAGGCCGACGCCGACGATTGCGAGCACCACCTGCATCACGAGCTCGATCCAGTCGATGCCAGGCGTCGTCTCCACCCCGAGCACCTGCGCGAGCGCCGTGCCCAGCAGGGCTGCCACGATGCCGACGACGATGGTGAGGATCCACCCGATGGCCTGCCTACCCGGAAGCAGCAGACGACCGATTGCGCCAATCACGGCGCCAATCACGATGGCGCCAAGGATGGACTCGATTGTCATGACTCGAAACCTCCCCGCGAGAGTGAACGGTTCACTCTCACGGGGATGTCGCTACCCGATCTACCGGGTTTATGCGTGGGCTTGAAGAATGCGCAGGTCAGGTGGGTGTTCCGCGAGTACGGCCGGTGCGTCCCGGGCCCATGCGCGTCACGAGGAGCACGCCGATGACCGCCAGCACGAGCTGAAGTATGTGCTCGATCCAGTCGATCCCCCGCGTGTCGGCCACCCCGGTCGCCTGGGCGATCAGCGTGCCGAGCAGAGCGGCCACGATGCCGACGATGAGCGTCAGGCCGATGGACATGTTCTGCTTGCCGGGCACGATCAACCTGGCGAGGGCACCGACGATCGCGCCGATGACTACTGCGGAAACAATCGCTCCGATCATGTGTAGCTCCCCCCGAGACGTTCACATGTCTTGAGGGGCATCTACCCTCTGAGCAGGCAAGCAACCAGAGGAAGGCGGCGGCCCGTACCGCGCCAGTGACGAACCGCCGCCTCCGGATTCGGCGGGCCGGGCGACGGCCCGCCGGGACACCCTCACGCATCCGTACGTAAAGACGCCCGGCGTTCAGGAAAGGTTGACCACCAGGGCCGTCGCGAAGGCCGCGATGCCCTCTCCGCGCCCCGTCAGGCCGAGCCCGTCAGTGGTGGTGGCCGACACGCTCACGGGCGCGCCCACGGCGGCGCTGAGCGTCTTCTCGGCCTCCGTACGGCGCGGCGCGAGCCTGGGCCGGTTGCCGATCACCTGGATGGCCACATTGCCGATCTCGTAGCCCGCGGCACGCACCTGGCGCGCGGTCTCCTCCAGCAGCGCGACGCCCGAGGCGCCCGCCCACCGTGGATCGGTGGTCCCGAACAGCTGTCCGAGATCGCCCAGACCGGCGGCGGACAGCAGCGCGTCACACGCCGCGTGCGCGGCCGCGTCGCCGTCCGAATGGCCCTCGAGTCCGGTCTCGCCCGGCCAGTGCAGGCCGGCGAGGTTGAGCTCCCGCTCCGAGGCTCCTGAAGCGAACGGGTGGACGTCGACTCCGACGCCCACCCGTGGAAGATGTGTGTTCAGGAGTTGAGAACCTCGTCGAGCAGGGCCTCAGCCTTGTCCTCGTTGGTCTTCTCCGCAAGAGCGAGCTCACTGACCAGGATCTGGCGTGCCTTGGCGAGCATGCGCTTCTCGCCCGCGGACAGACCGCGCTCACGGTCCCTCCGCCACAGGTCCCGAACCACCTCGGCGACCTTGTTCACATCGCCGGAGGCGAGCTTCTCCAGATTGGCCTTGTAGCGACGAGACCAGTTGGTGGGCTCTTCCGTGTGCGGCATACGCAGGACATCGAAAACCCGCTCAAGGCCTTCCTGGCCGACAACATCGCGCACACCGACGAGTTCTGCGTTTTCGGCTGGCACCTGGACGGTAAGGTCGCCCTTGTCGACCTTGAGCACCAGGTAGGTCTTTTCCTCACCCTTGATGGATCGCTTCGTGATTGCTTCGATCCGAGCAGCCCCATGGTGGGGGTAGACGACAGTGTCGCCGACCTGGAAAGTCATGTGACAAGTACCCCTTCCGCTGTACTCCAGGGTACCACGCATCCACAGCCTCCCGGAACAGTGAAATCATCATAACTGCAGGTCAAGGCCTCATATTAGGGCTTGACAACCGCTCAACTCTATGAATCGCATTTCCGGACATAGCGAATGACCTGCAGGGGTGCGGATATGACCATGGATTGGGGTGGATATGGTGGGCGCTGCACATCACGCGTGCGCGCCACCTCCGCATAGCGCATGCGCGAACCCTCCGCAAGACCAAGGAGAACCCGCTCGTGACCAGCCGTCGCTGGATTGTCGTAGCCGCCGCGTTCTTGGCAGCCCCCGTGCTCGCGGGCTGCGGGGCTGGATTCGACGCCAACACCAACAAGCCGTACGCGCCCAACGAGGCAGGGGTACTGATCGAGAACGGTGCTTACGGCACGCGCGGCATTCAGATTCCCCAGGCGTTCATCCTCGGCCCCGATTCCGGTGCGCAGCTCGCCTGGCGCGGCTCGGCCCCGATCTACCTGAACATCCTCAACACCGCAGGCGCGCCCGACACCCTCGAGGCGGTCAACGCGGGCAGCATGGGGACGGCGAAGGTCACGGCTCCGATCCAGCTCCCGAGCAACCAGCTGGTGAACACCGGCAAGCCCACCCCTCAGATCATGCTCGAGGCGATCCCGAAGAGCCTCAGGGGCGGCGAGAGCATCAAGTTGGACCTCCAGTTCGCCAACGCCGGGATCGTGTCCCTGAACGTCCCTGTGGTCACGCGCAGCCGCGAGTTCAAGGACTACCCCGCGGCCCCCAACGCCACGCCGGCCGCCACCCCCTCGCCGACGCCTTCCGCCAGCGCTTCCGAAGAAGCCCACTGACACGCGAAAACCCTTGTTCCGGTACGCGACCCGTACCGGAACAAGGGTTCTCTCATTCCTCGGTGGCGTCGAACTTGTAGCCCAGGCCCCGCACGGTGAGGATGCAGCGCGGGTTGGACGGGTCTGCCTCGATCTTGGCGCGCAGGCGCTTGACGTGGACGTCGAGGGTCTTGGTGTCACCCACGTAGTCGGCGCCCCAGACGCGGTCGATGAGCTGGCCACGGGTCAGGACACGCCCTGCGTTGCGCAACAGCACCTCCAGGAGCTCGAACTCCTTCAACGGCAGCTGCACCTGCTCGCCGCGCACGGCGACGACGTGCCGGTCGACGTCCATGCGCACGGGGCCGACGGCCAGCACCGCGGTCTCCAGCTCCTCCATCACGTCGCCCTGCCGGCGCAGCACCGCGCGGATGCGTGCCACCAGCTCGCGCGAGGAGAACGGCTTGGTGACGTAGTCGTCGGCGCCCAGCTCGAGGCCCACCACCTTGTCGATCTCGCTGTCCTTGGCCGTCAGCATGATGACCGGGACCTTGGAGCGCTGCCTGAGTGAGCGGCACACCTCCGTACCGGGCAGACCCGGCAGCATCAGGTCGAGCAGCACCAGATCGGCACCGTTGCGGTCGAACGTGTCGAGCGCCTCGGGCCCGGTCGCGGCGACCGACACCTCGAAGCCCTCTTTCCTGAGCATGTAGGACAGGGCGTCGGAGAAGGACTCCTCGTCCTCCACGACGAGTACGCGGGTCATTTAGCTGTCTCCAGGGGAATCGAGGGTGGTACTGCCACCGCCGTGCCGCCGAACGCGGGCAGGCGGAGGGTGAAGGTGGAGCCGGAGCCTTCCTTGCTCCAGACTGACACCTCGCCGGCGTGCGCGGCGGCGACGTGCTTGACGATGGCCAGGCCGAGCCCCGTGCCCCCGGTCGCGCGCGACCTGGCCGCGTCGACGCGGAAGAAGCGCTCGAAGATCCGCTCGAGCGCCTCCTCGGGGATGCCGATGCCCTGGTCGCTGACGCTGATCTCCACCGAGTCACCCGCGGGCCGCACGCTGACCACGACCCTGGTGTGCTCGGGGCTGTACGCGACGGCGTTGTCGATCAGGTTGCGCAGGGCGGTGACGAGCAGTTCGTCGTCGCCCCAGATACGCAGCCCCTCGGTGCCCCCGGTGACGAGCGCGATGTCCTTGGCGACGGCCTTGGTGTTGCAGTGGTCGATGGCGTCATGGATGGCCTCGTCGATCGAGACCTGGCCAGGGGTGGGGATGGGCTCGGCGCCCTGGATCCTGCTGAGTGTGATCAAGTCCTGGATGAGGTAGTTGAGGCGGGCGGCCTCGTGCTGCATCCGCCCGGCGAAGCGGCCGACGGCCTCGGGGTCGTCGGCGGCGTCCTGGATGGTCTCGGCCAGCAGGCTCATCGCGCCGACCGGGGTCTTCAGCTCGTGGCTGACGTTCGCGACGAAGTCACGGCGTACGGCCTCGACCCTGCGCCGCTCGGTCTGGTCCTCGGCGAGCACCAGCACCAGGCCGTGGGAGCCGAGCGGGGCCACGCGTACTGCGAAGTTGGTGGTCTCTTGGCCGAATTTGTGTCCGGCGACGTCGATCTCGCTCTCGCGGATCTCGCCGTCCCTGCGTACCTGCCTGGCCAGCGCCAGCAGCTCGGCGGCCATCAGCCGGTCGCCCTTGACCAGCCCGAACGCCCGCGCGGCCGAGCTCGCGCGCAGCACCTTGTCGTGCGCGTCGAGCACCACGGCGGACGAGGGCAGCACGGCCAGCACGGACGCCACGCCCTGCGGCAGCGCCGCGCCGCTCTCGACCGGGTCGGGCCCTGCGGCACGCCTGGGAGCCTCGATCTGGTTCCGGTAGAACAGGACCGCCAGGGCGCCCACGACGAACCCGGCCAGGGCCGCGAAGCTCATGGCCATCTCACTCATATCTCCGATGGTAGGTGGCCTTTTCCCAGGGGCAGACCCCCTCATCAGGGGATGAACGGCCTTTCCTGGAAAGTTCATCTGACGGTAGGGGTTCGTTCATCGACGGGCCCGTACGGTGGCCACATGCGCGACGCGTACCATGAGGAACTCGATTCACTGACCGACAAGCTGGTCGAGATGACCAGGCTCGTCCGTTCGGCCATTTCACGGGCCACGACGGCCCTGCTCGACTCGGATCTCCAGCTGGCCGAGAGCGTCATTTCCCGGGACGAGGAAGTGAACGCCATCTTCGCCGATATCGAGAGCTCCATCTTCGAGCTGATGGCCAGGCAGCAGCCGGTGGCGGTGGACCTGCGGATGGTCATCACGGCGCTGCGCATGGGCACCGACCTGGAACGCATGGGCGACCTCGCCGTCCACGTCGCCAAGGTCGCCCGCCTCCGCCACCCGGAGTCGGCGATCCCGGCCGAGGTGCGCTCGACGATCGTGGAGATGGGGCAGATCGCGGAGAACCTCATCACCAAGACCGGCAGCTGCATCGCTTCGCGGGACGTGGACTCGGCCCTGGAGCTGGAGCAGGACGACGACGCGATGGACCGGCTGCACCGGAGGCTGTTCAGGAACATCCTGTCCAAGGACTGGGAGCACGGTGTGGAGCCGGCGATCGACATCACGTTGATCGGGCGCTACTACGAGCGGTACGCGGATCATGCGGTGCGGGTGGCGGCTGACGTCGTCTACCTGGTCACGGGGTCCCGTCCCAGCTGAGAAGCACGGCCTTCCACCCACTGGCGCTTCGCGCGATGGGGCTCAGGCTGTGTCGTGTGGGGGCACGCCCCCCACACCCCCCATGCGAGGGGACTCCCGTCCCCTCGCGCTCCCCTTCCCTTAACCCTTCTCCGCATCCAGAATGGCGATGCTGGCTGGCGAAAGCCGTGCCGGTCTGCCTAGCGGCGAGGGCCAGTTGATCCTCCGGCCGTTCACTGGACGGGTACCTTCCTGGTAAGGGAAGGACGACATCAGATGAGCGACTATGCCGAGAACACCGGTCGGTGCTATATGTGCAAGCGCACATTCAGCTTCGACCCGAAAGAGGTCATGACCGTCCTGATCGATCCCGAGACCCGTATGCCGCCCGGGATCACGGTCCTGGGCTCTCTTCGTCCGGCCAAGCCGGAAGCCGTGGCCAGGTCGGTTGACGAGCCGATCTGCCCTGACTGTGTGCGCAGGGCGAAGCAGTACAGCGAGGAGAGCGGTTCGGATCGCTCCTGGGAAAGCTGGCCGCCGAGCAGCAATTGAACTTTCGTGGTTCCGGCGGCGGCTATGACAACTGCTCGCAACCACACATTCACGCAAGCCGCCGTCCAGGCAATCACCGGCCACGCCAGTGCGCTACTGCCACGCACCCACGCGGAGTAGTTCACAGAGGTGATCAGCAATACAGATGGTCATCGATGTCCATGTGGTCCTCGAGCGTGACAGCGAAATCCTGCTGTGCCTGCGAGACGGCACTGGATACCGCGACGGTCGGCACTGCCTGCCCTCCGGCCACCTCGAAGAGGGTGAGACGGTCGTGGACTGCGCGATCCGCGAGGCTCAAGAGGAGGGACGTGTTCAACGCCGAGCCTGCGAAATGCGCCGAGCTGCGCTGGGTCCCGGCCAAGCGACTACAGGGCAACACCGTCCCCTGCACGGCCGCCGGGATCAGCCTCTACCTCGACAACGTGGGCATCGGCTTGCACGGCTGGTCCCGGCTCG
Source organism: Nonomuraea sp. NPDC049695 (assembly GCF_040674955.1). Classification (NCBI taxonomy): domain Bacteria; kingdom Bacillati; phylum Actinomycetota; class Actinomycetes; order Streptosporangiales; family Streptosporangiaceae; genus Nonomuraea; species Nonomuraea sp. NPDC049695. The sequence continues at coordinate 24,475 of NZ_JBFANV010000112.1, forward strand.
CCTCCCGGTAGATCCGCGCCAATGGTCAGACACAACTGCCGGGGCGCGGTCAAAGCTCATCTGCTGACGGAACGCCGTCAGCAGCTTGGACCCGTCCCGTGGATCATCAGGCTGCCCGGTCAGGCCTGCGTTCATTCGAGCGATCAAGGCCGCAGAACACCTCGCCGAAGCGGTGAGCGACCGCGTCGGCGAGACGGGCGCGCAGTTCGGTCAGCCGCTCGATGCGTTCATCGAGATCCGCCAGCCTCCGGATGGCGACCTCGGCGGGCGGGCAGCGGCCCGGCTCGTCGTCTGTGACGATCCCGGAACCTTCGCCGTCCGGTGAGAACTTCATGTCGAGGACGTGGACGAAGGCCTGTACATCGCTGATCGTCAAGCCGGTGTCCAGCAGCTCGCGTACGGTCCGCAACCGGCAGACGTCATCGTGGCTGTACTCGCGGTGCCCTGACGGTGTGCGCCGTGCCGCGAGCAGCCCGCACTGCTCGTAGTAGCGCAGCGCCCGTGGGGTGAGACCCGCGGCCGTCGCCGCCTCGCCGATACGCATTCTCGTCCTCCCAGATCCATGCTTTACAGCTCTACGAGTACCGCTCCAATGTGGCGTCCTTGGAGCAACTCGCACAATGCCTGCGGTGCTTGATCGATGCCCGACAAGCGGGTGTGCGGGAAGGTGATGGTGCCCTCGCGCAGTGCACGGCCGAACTCCTGCATCGCTTGCGGGATCGCGTCCAGATGATCGCTGCCCGACATGCCGCGTAGCGTGATCCCTCGCAGGATGAGGGAGCCGGTGTCGATCTCGATCGGGGCGGTGAAGCCGCCGGAGATCTGCCCGGACAGCGTGCCGACAAGAGCGACCCGGGCACCGCGGCGGGCCAGCGCCAGCGCGGCCGACAGCTGCTCGCCGCCGACATTGTCGAAGACGGCGTCGATTCCGTCCGGGGCCGCCTCGCGCAGTTGGTCCTCGATCGGGCCCGCCCCGCGGATGACAACGGCGTCGTAACCCAGCTCCTTGATCAGGTACTCGCCCTTGCGCTGGGAACCGGTGCTGCCGATCACCCGTGTTGCCCCACGCAGGCGGGCGAACTGCCCGGCCAGGGTGCCGACGCCGCCCGCCGCACCGGTGACGAACACCGTGTCCCCCTCCCGTACCTCGGCAGCTCGTACGATGCCCAACCAGGCGGTCGCTCCTTGCGAGAGGTGGGCGGCCACATCGGGCAACGCCTCAGGATCGATGCGCTGCACTTCGGCCGCGTCGACGGCTGCGTACTCGCGCCATCCATGACGGTGCGTGACGAGATCGCCGGGGCTCAGGTCGGCGTCCGGCGCGGCGATCACTTCGCCGATGGCCGGACCCCACAGGGCCTGACCCGGCTCGTACGGCGGCATGGGCAGATCGTCATCGCCCCGCATCAGGGTGCGCATCACGGCGACGACGCTCATGAGCCGGTTGCGCACGAGCACCTGGCCGGAGCCGGGCTCGGGCACCGGGGCCTCGACCACGCGGAAGTGGTCGGTGCGGAGTGCCCCTTGTGGGCGAGTGGCCAGGCGCACCTCGCGATGGGTGACTGGGATGGCAAGGGTCATGGCAGCTCCCCGACAGGCATCGGACACCGCGTAGGACAGCCCCGACGCGGATTTGTCGAACGATTCACGACAACGTTAGAAGTTGACGTATACGTCAACTTCAAGCCCGCTGCCGGAATCAGACCGTGCTCGGTCACGTAGCCCTTCATCAACGGGAGCGACGCCTACATAGGCAAGTCCGAGGACGTCCGGGCCACTTCAGGCGCGGACACGCCGGCGGCAGGGCGACGCGCCGGCCCGGCGGAACCAAGCCGCTCGCCGAGCAGGGTGATCGCGGCCGGCAACAACACACCCCTGACAAGGGTCGCGTCGATCAAGATGGCGACGGAGAGCCCGACGCCCATCATTTTGTACTCGATCGCTGACAGCGCCAGGAACACGCTGAAAGCCGCGGTCATGATCACGGCGGCGCTGGTGACAACTCCGGAGCTGGCGCCGATCCCGGTGACGACGGCTTGGCGCACCGAGGCGCCGGCGGCTTGGCGTTCCCGGATCCTACTGAGAATGAAGATGTGGTAATCCATGCTCAGTCCGAACAGAATCGCGAACATGAACAGCGGCAACCAGCCGATCACGCCGCCGTACGGTGTGAAGCCAAGCGCCGCGCTCAGGTGGCCTTCCTGGAACACCCAGGTCAGCACGCCATACGCGGCGCCGAGCGACAGCAGGTTGAGCAGGATCGACACAAGAGCCACCGCCAGGGACCGAAACGAGACCGCCAGCAGTACGAGCGCGAACGCAAGCACGAATCCGATCACCAGCGTTGATCGTCGGGTGATCTGCTTGGTGAAGTCGTACGCGAACGCGGTCTTGCCTGACACCGCGTAGTCCACGCCCTCCAGTGAGCCGAGCGCGGCCGGAGCCTTTACGGCACGCAACTCCTCCAGGGAACGGTTGGCCACCTCACCCGTGCCGAAGTCCGCCAGCGGAACGCGAGCGACCATGATCCGGTCGACGCGCGCGGTGGAGATCGGATGCAGCTCCTTCACCGCTTGCAGCACCCGGGGAGCGTCCAATGCGCCAGCTCGTTTCTCCCACATGACCACCCACGCGGGCAGCGGGCTGCCGGGGAAGGCCTCCTGCATGCGGATCGCGGCGTCCACGACCGGGACTTCTCGGGACAGGCTGTCGGTGACCGCCGCATCCTGGAGCCGCATCTGGAACGCCGGCAGAGTCAGCACGACGAGGACAAGAGCAGCCAGTCCGCCCCAGAGCCGCGGACGCCGTACCACTGCGCGGGCTACGGCTGTCCAGAATCGGGACTCACCGGCCGCGGTACGACGACGGCCCAGCCAGGGAATGCGAGCCTTGTCGACGCGGTGGCCGAGCAGGGCCAGAAGAGCGGGCAGCACGGTGACTGAGCCGATCATGGCGAGTCCGACGACCAGGATGGCACCCGCGGTCAGGCCCTGGAAGTTGTCCAGACCCGTGAGCAGCAGGCCACTCAGGCACAGCATCACGGTAAGGCCGGAGACGAGCACCACGTGCCCGGAGGTCCGCGAGGTGATCTTGATCGCCTCGGTCACGCTACGTCCGGCCACCCGTTCCTCACGTTCCCGGCGCAGGTAGAACAGCGAGTAGTCGATGCTGACGGCGATACCGATCAGCAGCACGACGGACGAGGTGGCGCTGTTGACAGGGACCCAGTGCGCGACCACCTGGAGCAGGCCGAACGCGCCAAGCACGGTCGTGATCGCCAGCAGCAGCGGAATCCCCACAGCGATGAGCGAGCCGAACACGACCAGCAGGATCACCACGGTGAGCGGCAGCGAAAGGAACTCGGCCCACTTCATGTCGTCCTTGATGCCGTCGTTGACCGCTGCCGACAGGCTGGCGTCTCCGGCCTGGGCCAGCCTTACGTCAGGATGCCTGGCCGCCACTTCCTTGACCGTCGACTCGATGGCGGCGCGGTGGTCGCGGAACTGCTCGCTGGGCCCGGCTATCTGGATGTTGACCAGGCCGGAGCGTCCGTCCTCTGAGATCAGGTCGGCACCGTGGGGCTCCAGAGGCGAACGCAGTTGGGCGACCGCGCCCGGCACCTGCCGCAACCTCGTGGTCAGATCCTTGATGGCGCCCCTCACCTGCGGGTTCACGGCAAGGCGCGAACCGTCTTCGAGCGGCTGGACCAGGACATTCTCCTGCAGCGGGACGTAGCTGGTCTGAGCATCGAGGACCCGGTCGGCCCGGCCGGACTCCCCCGGATCCGTACTGTGCGCCGAATCCAGACCCAGAACGGTGCCGACGAGCACTGAAACGATCACCAGGGCGAACCACCCGATGATCGCGGTCATACGATGACGGGCGGACCAACCGGCGATCCGTTCCACCAGTGGGCCGTGCGATTTGCTTTCAGGCAGCATGAACTGCTGTCCTTTCCCTGAAGGAGCGTTCCTGTGAGTGGATGCGTTCTTCTTCGTTCACCTGGGTCGCCGAGTTGCAGCTCGGCGGCCCAGGGCATGGCCCCAGGGCTACTCGACCGTCTTGAGGATCTTTTCGATCGCGGCCAGTCGTTCGTCGATCGCACCGAGCTGTCGCTCCAAGCCCTGCTGTGCGTCCACGCCGCTCGAGGCGAGCTTGCGGTATTCGACCTCGCGTGCAAGCGCCGCGCGGGCCCTCGCCGTCGCGCCGATCTGCACGATGATCGCTGTGATCACGGTGGTGATGAACGCGAAGATGCCAAGAGCACCGACCACCTCCGCCAAGCTGTGCCCGCTCATCATTCCGATCCCTCCTTATCGGCCACGGGCACGGTCAGCGTGCCCACCGCGGTCTGGATTGACTGTGGAGTCAGTTCGATGACGAACGGATTCACCTCGTAGAACTTCATCGCCTTGCCGTCCTCAGAAAGCTCCAACCGCCCCGTCACCAGCCCCGCCGCCTCCAGCTTGCGCAGGTGGACCTGCAGGAGCGGCCGGCTGATGCCGAGTTTGCGAGCGAGCCGACTTACGTAGTCGCGCTCTCCCGCCAGCGCCGCGAGGACGCGCAGCCGATGCGGATTGGCCAACGTGGCCATCACCGACAGCAGCTCGTCCCCGGTCGGCGCCGGGGCGCTCATGACGCATCCCGAGACATGCAAACAGAACTTAGCAGGTGCCTAACTTTATTCACCAACTCAGTCGGCGGCCAGGCATGTGCCTCCCGGCCGTCCTGCGCGCCCAGGGAGCATTCCGTGGATCATTGGACCGGATCGCGAGTCAGATCCTGATCGAGGCGACGTCGACGGTGCCCTGGTAGATGCACACTCACGCTTGTCAGTCCGAAGGGCGGACGGTGGGCGGATCACCGAACTCTGATCAACAGGGTCTTCTTCCGGGTGCGGCCCAACATCACCTGACGTGACGTGCCGCTCTGCTACGGGAACTGGAAGACCGTTCATAACCCGGCATCGCCGTCGGCCGATTTCCCATCAAAGGGGACGGCGTAGCTCACAAACCGGTGACGGGACGGGGAAGCGCTGGGCCGTCCTCGTAAGCGTCCCGGGTGCGACGGCGAGTGGTCCAAGGAGCGCAACACCGCCGACCGTTTTGGGTGCCCTCTCTGGACTGTGGACACGGCCTGCCATGACCCGTCGCCCGATGGCCGGCGTCCGGGGAGCGCGAGG
>NZ_JBFANV010000113.1:0-29614 GCF_040674955.1 Nonomuraea sp. NPDC049695
GGCCACGGCGGTGCAGGCGCGTTCCAGCGCGTCGGCGGCGTCGTCGCCGACGATCACCGACAGCTCGGCCCCTCCGGCACGCAGCCGGCGCGCCACGGGCTCCAGCAGGCGCACCGTGCGGCCGCCGCGGGCGGCGGGGTTGACGAGCAGGGCGAGTTGAGGGGACACGCCCGGAACTTATCGCCTATCGCACGGAACCGGAATCCTCGCCGGGCCGCTCGTCCTCGAGCGGGGCGGAGTCCTCAACCAGCGGGTCCTCAACCAGCGGCGAGGCCTCGTCGTCGGACAGGTGGGAGAAGTCCTCGGTGGCGGGCCTGCGCTTCTCGCGCATGTACATGAAGAACTCGGCCAGGAAGTACAGCACGATCATGGGTGCGGCCAGCGCCATCATCGTCAGGGGATCGCCGCCGGGCGTGATGACCGCGCCGAAGACGAACATGGCGAAGACCACCCAGCGGCGGTTCTTCTTGACCGTGGCGTGGGAGAGCACGCCGATGATGTTGAGGAACACCAGCAGCAGCGGCAGCTCGAACGAGACGCCGAAAATCACGATCATGATGAGTACGTAGTTGACGTACTCGTCGATCTGGATGATAGGCAAGGTGTCGCTCGGCGCGAACCCGAGCAGGATGGCCAGGCTGGTGTCCATGATCAGGTACGCCAGCGCGGCGCCGATCCCGAACAGCGGGATCGCCAGCCCGAGGAAGGCGATCGAGTAACGCTTCTCGTTGCGGTAGAGGGCCGGGGTGACGAACGCCCAGAGCTGGTAGAGCCAGACGGGTGCGGACACCACGACGCCGACCAGCGCCGAGACCTTCAGCGTCAGGAAGAAGGACTGGAAGATGCCACCGTAGGTCAGCGTGCACTCGCCAGGGCGCAGCTGCTGAGCCTGCGGCGTCTCGCAGAACGGCTCCTTGATGAACGCCCAGACCGGATCGAAGAAGATCCACCCGATGATGATGCCCACGACGACGGCGATAGCCGCGATGAGCAGCCGGTTGCGCAGCTCGCGCAGGTGCTCCATGAGGGGCATGCGGCCCTCGGGGTCAGGCGCGGGCTGGCTTGACCGTTTGAGCAGCGCCATCTAGCAGTCCAGGTGACGAGGAGGGATGGGAGGTCAGGCGTGCTTGTCGGCCTGGGCGGCGCTGGCGCGCAGCTTGGCGGCCTGCTCCTCCAGCTGCCTGGCCTGCTCCTCCACCGAGAGCGCGGGCGGGGCCTGGATCGGCTGCGGCTGCGGCTGCGCGGGCTGGGGCTGCGGCTGAGCGGGCGCGGGCTGCGCCTGAGCCTGGACGGTGTGGGTCTCGTCGTCGTCCTCGCGCAGCTTGGCCGTCTCGGACTTGAAGATGCGCAGCGACCTGCCGACGCCGCGAGCCATCTCGGGCAGCTTCTTCGCACCGAACAGCAACACGAGCACCAGCGCGATGATCAGAAGTTCGGGAACTCCGAGATTCGACATGAAACGCCCTTTTCTAGCGAGTGCCTGTTTCAGCCACGATCGTACGCTGCCTGGGGCATGGTCTCATCCCCTCGGCCCGTCAATCTGGCCCGCCTCGGCTCCAGCTGGGCTGTCGCCTCGGCGATTTCCCCCTTCAGAGTACGTGCCGCCACGACGACCCGGGCACCCGCGATCCCGAGCACGGCCAGCCCGCACACGACCAGCCCGATCGCCACGTAGATCCACGTCATGACTGGTGAGCGTACAGGGCCAGGGCGCGCTCGGCCTCCTGCCGTACGGTCTCGGCCATCTCGGGCGGCGAGACGACCCGGCCGGTGTCGCCCAGGCGCAGCGCCAGCTTGAGTATCCAGTCCTCGTCCCGGGCCCGCAGCGCCACCCGCAGCCGCCCCTCGCCCAGCTCGGTGACCTGCTCGCACGGGTAGTACTCGGCCACCCACCGCCCGGCGGCGCTGAGCTCCAGCTCGACCAGCTCGTCGGTCGGCGACGGCCGGAAGACGCCCCGGGTGACGTCGATGGGCTCGGCCTCCTCCGGCGGGTCGGCGGGCACGTCGAGCACGTCCACGCCGAGCATCCGGTCCAGCCGGAACAGCCGCATCGCCTCGGCGCGGTAGCACCATCCCTCGAGGTAGGTCCGGCCGTCCACGACCACGATCCGCATGGGGTCGACCTCGCGCGGCGTCACCTCGTCGCGCCCGGGCACGTAGTAGCGCAGCGACAGCCTCCGCCCCCTGGTGAGCCCTTCGCGCACGCGCGGCAGCGCGTCGGGGGCGGCGTCCACGTCGACCGCGAGCTGGCTGCTGACGGTGGCGGCGCCCTCGCCCGCGGCCCGCTCGAGCTTGGCCGTCACCCGGGGCAGCGCGTCGCCGGGCACTTCGGCGAGCTCGGGGGTGGCGGCGAGCATGCGCAGGGCGACCAGCAGCGCGCTGGCCTCGTCGATGCCGAGCCGCAGCGGCCTGGCGATGGTGTCGGCGTTGTCGATGATGATCTCGCCGCCGTCCCAGGAGACGTCGATGAGGTCGCCCGGGGTGTGGCCCGGCAGGCCGCACATCCACACGAGCTGCAGGTCGTCGATGAGCTGCTTCTCGCTCAGCCCGAACACCGCGGCCACCTCGCCGACCTGCGCCCCCGGATGGGACATCAGGTACGGCACCAGCGCCAGCAGCCTTGGCAGCCGGTCAGCAGAACCACTCATGCGCCCTCCTTCGTCGGTCGCATGAGCGGACCACTGCTGCGTCTCCTGGTTCGTTCGCTTCGCTCACTCACGAGGCGCTCGCCCCTTTCAGTCGGCGGATGACGGCCTCGCGGGCGTCCGGCGGCTCGACGACCTCCACGTCGGCGCCGAGGCTGGCCATCCAGCCGGCCAGGCGTTCGGGGTCGAAGAAGGGCAGCTCGGCCTCGTCCCAGCCGCCGTCGGCCGCGCGCACGGCCGTGGCCAGCTGGCGCAGCCCTTCGCACGTCCCGCGGCGTACGCGGATGACGGCCACGCGCTCGTCCGGCGAGTCATCGGGAAAGCCGACCATACCCCGCAGATCCACCCCTTCGGGCACCTCGAACGCCCCCGCCTTGCCCAGGACGGTGACCTGCCCGGGGATCCTGCTGAGCCGGAAGACGCGCGGCGCCTGCCTGCCGCGGTCGAACCCGGCGAGGTACCAGCGGCCGTTGCGGCTGACCACGCCCCACGGCTCCACGGTGCGGGCGCGCACGTTCTCGCTGCCGGCGCTGCGGTAGTCGAAGCGCACCGCGCGCCGGTCGCGCACGGCGTCCCACAGCGCGGGGAAGGCCGGGTCGCGGGTGTCGACCCGCAGCTCCAGCGCCCCGGCGCCGAGGGGCTGGTCGGTGGCCACGCCGCCGGCGCGCAGCTTCAGCAGCGCCCCGGAGGCGGCCTCGGCCAGGCTGGCCCGCTGCCACACCTGCGCGGCCAGGCCCAGCACGGCGGCCTCGTCGGGCTCCAGGGTGATCTCGGGCAGCTCGTACGACTGGCGCTCGATCCGGTAGCCCGGCTCGTCCTCCCAGGGGTCGCGCACCACGTCGATGGGGATGCCGATCTCGCGCAGCTCGTTCTTGTCGCGCTCGAACATGCGCTGGAACGCCTCGTCGCCGTCGCGGTCGTAGCCGGGCACCACGTGGCGGATCTGCTCGGCCGACAGCGGCCGCCGGGTGGCGAGCAGGCAGATAACCAGATTGAGCAACCGTTCCGTCTTCCGGCGCGACATCTGCCTCACTCCTCCTGCATCGACGCTACCCTGCCCCCGTGATCAGATGGCGCAAGGGCGAGGTTGTACGGATCCGACGCGAGTGGCCGGGAGCGGTGGAGCTCGACGTCGCCGTCCCCGAGGGGGAGTGCCGGGCGCTGGCGTATCCGCCGTTGGTCGGCCGCCCGGAACCCGGCGACGAGGTGCTGCTCAACACGACCGCACTCGCGATGGGTCTCGGTACGGGAGGTTACGCCATGGTGGTGGCCGTCCCTAACCGTTTGCCGCAAGATCCTGACGGTCCCGGGCACCTGGTGAAGGCCAGGTACACGCCGCTGCAGGCCACCGTGCTCGGCGCGGACGAGCAGGACTCCCCGCATCACGAGCGGTTGCGCGAGGCCGACTCGCTCGACGGCATGCCCGTCGTCGTGGCCGACCTGCACTCGGCGCTGCCACCCATCCTGTGCGGCCTGTACGCCGACCGGCCCGGCACGCGGGTGGCGTACGTGATGCAGGACGGCGGGGCGCTGCCGGCGTGGTTCTCGATGACCGCGGCCCGGCTTCGGGAGATCGGCTGGCTGGCGGGCGTGGTGACGGTCGGGCAGTCGTTCGGCGGGGACGTGGAGGCGGTCACCGTCCACACCGGGCTGCTGGCGGCCAAGCACGTGCTGGAGGCCGACGTGGCGGTCGTCGCGCAGGGCCCCGGCAACCTGGGCACGGGCACCCGGTGGGGCTTCTCCGGCGTCTCGGCCGGCGAGGCGGTGAACGCGGCGGGCGTGCTGCTCGGCCGGCCCGTGGCGGCTCTGCGCGTCAGCGAGGGCGACAAGCGCGAGCGCCACTACGGCGTCTCACACCACTCGCTGACCGCCTACGGCCGGGTCGCGCTCTCCCCCGCCGACGTGCCGGTGCCCGTGCTGCCCGGGGACTTCGGCGAGCGGGTCAGGGACCAGGCCGAGCTGCTGGCCGTACGGCACCGCCTGGTGCCGGTGCCGGTGGACGGCCTGCACGAGGCGCTGCGCGAGTCCCCGGTGCGGCTCTCGACGATGGGCAGGGGGCTGGAGGAGGACCTGGCCTACTTCGTGGCCTCGGCGGCGGCGGGCAGGCTGACGGCCTCGCTGCTGTCGTAGGAGTCCTTGAACGTGAACGCCTCGGGGCTGGGCCCCTCGGCCTTGAGGCGCTCCAGCCGCCGCATGCCCTCCGCCAGCGTCGGGATGTGACCTTCGGGGACCCACCACATCACCATGTACGGCTCCGCCATGCGCAGGAACCACTCCCTGCGCCGGCGCAGCACGCCGAGGTGGGGGCTGCGGTAGACGTAGTCCCACAGCGTGTCCAGCGACTCCCACACCGAGAAGTTGATCAGCAGGTGGTCGCCGTACTCGTGGATGACGGTGGCGGTGGGGTCGTCCTCGCTCTCCTTCAGCCGCCACACGAACCCCGGCGACTCGTCGGCGAGGTCGTTGATCGGTTCCAGGAGGGCGACGAACTCGGCGAGCTCGGAGCTGTCGATGGGCGCGCGGAGGTGGGCGATGTTCATTTCGGCGAGATGCATGACGCTCAGCACACCATCAGCCGCCTTCTATGTCAATATCCGTTTGTTTTAGAGTGACGCAGCACTCTCCCGGCCGTGGGTCGAGCGCGGCCCTGGCCGGATCGTCGCCGAGGCCTTCCAGCAGGCCCTGGCACAGGGCCAGGTTCATGGAGCACACCAGCAGCGGCTGCTCCTCGGCCAGCACGTGGAACGGGCAGTTGCGCAGCCGCAGCGCGCCGCCCTCTTCGTACGGCTCGTAGCCGCGCGCCTCGAGCACCTGCCCGACCGGCTCCCCGGCGTGCTTGCCGGCCATCCTGGCGCCCGCCTCGCGCGCGGCGCGCTCGGCCTGCTCCTCGGCGCCCAGGGCGTCCACGACACCGGCCAGGACGGAGGCGAGCGCGGCGTAGTCGCGCGGCGGCAGGCTCACCGACCGCTCGCCCCTGGCCCTGCGGTAGACCTTGGCGGGCCGGCCGCTGCCCGGCCCCTTCTTCTCCTGCGGGCGGAAGCCGCTCTCGAGCAGCCCAGCCTCCACGAGCTTGTCGAGGTGGTGGCCCGCCAGGGTCCTGGACACGCCCGCGGCCTCGGCCGCCTCTCCCCTGCCCACGTCGCCGCCGCGGGCCGCGACGACCGCGTACAGGCTGCGGCGGACAGGGTCGTGCAGAAGGGCCAGCGCGTCGAGGTCGTCGCTACTCACAACCGGGAGTCTATGAAAGCTTCCGCTCAAGGTGCTTGTAGGTGCAGGCACGGCTGGGCCTGATCATGGCGTTGCCGTACTTCCGCCAGCACGAACCCTTCTTGACGACCCAGATCTCGATCCACTCCGGAGCGTGGTACCGGCGGTGGACGGTCCCGGCGTTACGCAGCAGCCGGGCGGCCACGACGCGTGCCCTGGCCTTGGAGGAGGCGGAGGCGTGCAGCCACGTCCGCCCGGCGTCCCCGCCGATGACGCAGGGCTTGACGCCTCGGCAGAAGGGCGGACCGGCGGTGGCGGAGGCAGCGGGCGCCACACCGAGCAGGACGGTTAAAGCGGACGATATGACGAGAAATGCGCGGATCATGGGATCCATCGTGCCTCAGTACGCGGCCAGCACGTCCACGACGTAGACCAGCGTGTCGGAGCCCGTGATGCCGTGGGCCGGGTCGCCGGCGGCGCCGTACCCGTAGGAGGGCGGCACGATCATCAGGACCCGGCTGCCGGCGGGCACGCCCACCAGGGCCCGGTCCCAGCCCTTGATCACGCTGCCGTCGCCGATCCTGAACGCCTTCGGCCGGCCGGTCGTCCAGGTCGTGTCGAAGACGCGGCCGCGGCTCCAGAGCGCGCCCTCGTACTGGGCGACGACGAGCTGCCCCGCCTGCGTCGCGCGCCCGTCGCCCCTGGCCAGCACCTTCACCGCGAACGCGGCGGGCGGCGGGGCGGCGGGCACCGCCAGGGCCGGCCGGGCGCCGCCGGTGACGCGCACGCCGGCCAGCGTGCCGCCGGCCGCCTCGAGCGCGGCGCCCCTGGGGTGGGCGCCGAGGACGTCGACGACGTACAGCAGCTCCTCCCCCGGTCTGGTGCCGCCCGTCCGGGGCGGGACCGCGGCGACGACCCTGCTCCCCACCCGATGGCCCCGCAGCGCCCCGCCGAGCCCCTCGCCCACCGGGAAGGCGGCGGGAATGCCGCGGTCGAAGGTGGAGTCGACCAGGCGGTTGTCCCTGCCGTCCCAGACGTGCGCGGTGTACTGGACGATCGCCACGTCGTCCGCCGCCAGCGGCGGACCGGCGCCGGTGGCCGGCTCGTCCACCTGCAGCCCGGCGGCGGGCCTGCCGCCGGTGAAGGCGATCGTCGGCCTGGCGCCGAACGGGCCGGCCACCCTCACGTCGAGACCGCCCACCGTCACGTCGAGACCGGCCGCAAGGTCCGGGCCGCCCACCGTCGCCTGCGGGCCGCCCGCGCAGCCGGCCAGCAGCACAAAGGCCGGCAGCAACGCGGCGGTACGGCGGCGGCGCATCGTTCCTCCCAGGCGGCCGGGGTGGCTGGCGATGCTACCGCCTTGCCGCAGGCCGCGTCAGTAGGCCGCCAGGACGTCCACCACGAACACGAGGGTGCTCTTGGCGGGAATGCCCTGCTGCGCCTGGTCACCGTAGCCCAGGGCCGGCGGGATGCTCATCACGACCCGGCTGCCGACCGGCACCCCGGCCAGGCCCTGCTGCCAGCCCTGGATGACGTTCCCGAGCGGGAACTCGGCCGGCTGGCCCCGCTCCCAGCTGGAGTCGAACTGCTTGTCGGTGCCCCAGATCTTGCCGGTGTAGTTGACGGTCAGCGTCTGGCCCGGCTGCACCTTCGCGCCGGTGCCCTGGATCAGGGTCTTGACGACCAGCTTGTCCGAGGGCTTCTCCTTGGTCTTCGTGGAGAGCGTGGGCGGCTTCTCCCCGCCCGGGTTCTCCACCTTGACGCCCTTGATGCTCTCGCCGGTCTCCTTGCCGGTGGCGGCCTTCAGCGGCGCCGGCGCGGTGCCGACCACGTCGAACACGAACACCTTGGTCGCCTCGGCCGGCGCGGTCGCCTGCTGCTGCGGGGCGGAGTCGCTCGCCAGCACGGCCAGCAGCCGGCCGCCGTGCTTGACCTTGGTGAAGCCCTCCTGCAGCACCTGCGGAATCTGCTCGTTGACCGCGATCGTCTCGGGCTTCTTGGTGTCGTAGGAGGAGCCCTGGACGGCGTTGCCCTTGCCGTCCCAGTTGTAGACGGTCAGGTTGACGATCACGCGGTCGCCCGACTTGATCCCGTTGCCGGCGCCCGGCTGGATGACCTCGTACGAGGACTTCGTGGCGGGCGTGCCGGAGGGGAAGGTCACCGTGGGCTTGCCGCCCACGTTCCCGGTGACCTTGACCCCCGACGCGCCCGCCGCAGCCGGCGCGCCGGACGCGCCGGTACTCGCGCTGTCGTCGGATCCGCACGCGGCGGCGAACAAGATCAAAGGCACGGCAGCCAGTACGGCCAGAGCGCGGCGCATGGGTTTCCCTCGGAAAGACGGCAGATTCGCGTCACCCTATCCGACTTCCGGGTAGGCCCGAGGTAAACGCCGAGCTACATCCCTGCTATGAGCTTGTCCACCCTCTCGTCCACGCTGCGGAACGGGTCCTTGCACAGGACCGTGCGCTGCGCCTGGTCGTTCAGCTTGAGATGCACCCAGTCGACGGTGAAGTCGCGCCGCTTCTCCTGCGCCTTGCGGATGAACTCGCCGCGCAGCCGCGCCCTCGTGGTCTGCGGCGGCACCGACTTGGCCTCGAAGATCTTCAGGTCGGACGCCACCCGCTCCACCGAGCCGCGCTTCTGCAGCAGGTAGTACAGGCCACGCTTGCGGTGCACGTCGTGGTAGGCCAGGTCGAGCTGGGCCACCCGCGGCGAGGACAGCGGCAGGTCGTACTTCTTCCGGTAACGCTCGATGAGCTGGTATTTCGTCACCCAGTCGATCTCCCGCGAGACCAGGTCGAGGTTGCCGGTGTCGACCGCGTTCAGCGTCCGCTCCCACAGCTCCAGCACCCGGTGGGCGATGGCGTCGCCGCCGCGGCGGTCGACGAAGTCCTTCGCCTTGGACAGGTATTCCTGCTGGATCTCCAGGCTCGAGGCCTCGCGCCCGTTGGCCAGGCGCACCCTGCGCCGGCCCGTCATGTCGTGGGAGACCTCGCGGATGGCCCTGATCGGGTTCTCCAGCGACAGGTCGCGCATCACGGTGCCCGACTCGATCATGCGCAGCACCAGATCGGTGGCGCCGACCTTGAGCAGCATGGTGGTCTCGCTCATGTTGGAGTCGCCCACGATGACGTGCAGGCGGCGGAACCGCTCGGCGTCGGCGTGCGGCTCGTCCCGCGTGTTGATGATGGGCCTGGAACGGGTCGTGGCGCTGGAGACGCCCTCCCAGATGTGCTCGGCCCGCTGCGAGACGCAGTAGACGGCGCCGCGCGGCGTCTGCAGGACCTTTCCGGCCCCGCACACGATCTGACGCGTCACCAGGAACGGGATCAGCACGTCCGCCAGCCGCCCGAACTCCCCGTGCCTGCCGACCAGGTAGTTCTCGTGGCAGCCGTAGGAGTTTCCGGCCGAGTCCGTGTTGTTCTTGAACAGGTAGATGTCACCGGCGATGCCCTCTTCGCGCAGCCGTTTCTCGGCGTCGACCAGAAGGCCCTCGAGAATGCGCTCACCCGCCTTGTCGTGGGTGACGAGCTCGACGACGTTGTCACACTCGGGTGTTGCGTATTCAGGATGGCTGCCCACGTCCAGATAGAGACGTGCGCCGTTGCGGAGGAAGACGTTGCTCGATCGGCCCCAGGACACGACCCGCCGGAACAAGTAGCGCGCGACCTCGTCGGGCGACAGCCTGCGCTGCCCCCTGAACGTGCAGGTCACGCCGTACTCGTTCTCCAGCCCGAAGATGCGACGATCCATCACCTCACACTATGCCCATGGATCCATGAGCGGGAGGGATCTTCCCAGGTGTTTTCGCTTCGCGCCCCGTTCCCGCGCCCGCCCCCACGGGGCGCGGGTCGTCGCCGCTCGCGATCAGGGGGTATAGATCTCCTGAACTTTGACGATTTCTCCCTTGTACACGGTGATGAGCGAGGGATGGCCGTGGGCGTGGTGCCGCTTGAGCAGCACACTCCTGGAGCACTGCTTCTTACCGAGGCCGGTGTTCGTGTCGACCGTCATCTGACCCATCGACACCTTGCAGCCGTACGCGGACAGGAAGACCACGTCCTTGGCGATGGGCGAGGCGTACGCCATGACGTCGCCCTTGGGCGGGCCCACGAAGAGACCCTCGGTCTCGGTGCCCTTCTTCCACTTGATCGGCTGGTACTCGGCCACGCCGCTCCGGATGAGGGTGATCCAGCCGCGCAGGATGCCGTTGTGGCGGGAGTGGATGCCCTTGGTGAAGTCGTGCTTCGGGTCCGCCTGGAAGGTCGTACCGAAGATCTTGGGCGCCTTGTAGTGGGGGACCGCGGCCGCCGCCGTCGCGGCCTGTGCCGCCGCACCCGAGCTCAGCACCACGGCCACGGCGGCACCGGCCGCCAGGAGGCCACGCATGGGAGTGTTCACGGATGCTGAGATCCTCGGCGATCCTCTGAAGTTCGCCCAAACCATAGTGAAACAGCTCACACTTGCGCCACACCCATGGCGCCGAACCGCACCTCGTCACACCGACGCCGAGCCTCGGGACGAGTCGCGCGCATCCGGTCACCATGCCCCGAACCCGGGCACCATGCGCCGCCACGCACACCCGGCGCCCACCACGCCGCCGGGACAGTCCTGTAGCGGGCCGCGGAGAACGCGAAAAGCCGCCGCCGCCTCCCTGTAGCGGGCCCACGCGAAGAACCGCCGCCTCCTCCTTGTGGCGGGCCGCGGAAACACAAAGACCCGCCACTCTCCCGTAGCGGGTCCGAAAACGCCGTCAGGGGCCGCCGTAACGGCCCCTGATGGGTGTGCAGCCTGAAGAAGACGCCCGAGCGCGACTTACAGCGGCGAGGAGCCGTCGTCCACGTCGCCGTCAGGGGCCGTCGGCGGCGGCGTGTCCCCCGAAGGAGAGGGAGCGGCGGGCGCCGGCGGAGTGGACGGAGCAGCCGGAGCGGACGTCTGGGCCAGCAGTCGCTCCAGGCGTGCGCCCGTGAGACGGAGGAACTTGCGGTGCTCACGGTTGCGGTCGAGCACCGCCACCTCCAGCTGCGCCACCGGCGGCCGCTCGCCGCCCGGCTCCGTGAGCGCCGTCAGCGCCACCTCCAGCGCGTCCGCCAGCGACATCGACTCGCGGTAACGCTCCTTGAGCCGCGAGGCCACCGCCTCGGCCTGGCCGCCCATCGCGGCGAAGCCGTGCTCGTCGAAGACCGACCCGTCGAAGGTGAGCCGGTAGATCGCGTCGCCGTCCCTGGTCTCGCCCACCTCGGCGACGACGACCTCCACCTCCAGCGACTTGATCGACTCGGTGAAGATGCGGCCCAGGTTGGAGGCGTAAAGGTTGGCCAGGCCACGGCCGGTCACGTCGGAGCGGTCGTAGGTGTAGCCGTTGATGTCGGCGTAGCGGATGCCGCCGAGCCGCAGCTCCTCGAACTCGTTGTAGCGGCCCACGGCCGCGAACCCGATGCGGTCGTAGATCTCGCTGATCTTGTGCAGCGCCCGGGACGGGTTGGGCGCGACGAACAGGATGCCGTCGACGTACTGGAGCACGACGACAGAACGGCCCCGCGCGATGCCCTTGCGCGCGTAGTCGGCCTTGTCCCGCATGATCTGCTCAGGGGACGCATATCCGAAAGGCATGGACACGTGGTGATCCCTTTCTAGCGCAGCGGGGCGATGGGGCCGTCGGGCGAGATCAGGCGGGCCTCGAGCATCTGCTCGACGTACGTGGAGACCTGCTCCTCCGTCAGCCTGCGGAAACCATCGGCGTCGATCAACGACACGATCGGCCAGATCTTCCTGGTGACGTCCGGCCCACCGGTCGCCGAGTCGTCGTCGGCGGCGTCGTAGAGGGCCTGGATAAGGGTCATCGCCATGTCGTCGGCCGAGGCGCCGTCGCGATAGAGCTTCTTCAGCGACCCGCGCGCGAAGATCGAGCCCGAGCCGATGGCGTCGAATCTCTCACGCTCGTAAGGTCCGCCCGCCACGTCGTAGCTGAAGATGCGGCCTTCGTCCTTGTCAGGGTCGTACGCGGAGAACAGCGGCACCACCACCAGCCCCTGCATCGCCATGGCGAGGTTGCCCCTGATCATGGTGGCCAGGCGGTTGGCCTTGCCCGCCACCGACATCGTGCGGCCCTCGAGCTTCTCGTAGTGCTCCAGCTCCACGCGGAACAGCCGGGCGAACTCGATGCCGGTGCTGGCCGTGCCCGCGATGCCCATGCACGAGTAGTCGTCGGTACGGAACACCTTCTCCACGTCGCGCTGCGAGATGATGTTGCCCGACGTGGCACGCCGGTCGCCCGCCATGACCACGCCGCCGGCGAAGGTGGCGGCCACGATCGTGGTCGCGTGCGGAACCTGGTCGCTGATCGGGGTGGCCAGCACCTCATCCCGCTGCGGCAGCAACTCGGGCGCATACGAGCCGACAAACTCCGTGAACGAGGAACTTCCGGTGTTGAGGAAAAGCTGGTTGACCAAGCCGACGGGCAGATCCCTGTGCGTTGCCACGCGACTCCCTCCAAACGTCAATGTTCCTAGGGCGACCCTACTCATGTTGCGTTGCTGTCTGCACTTCCCACGATCAGCTCACGGCGAACCCTCACGGGCACGCGCCGCCGCGTTCCGTGCCCAGATCGTTTCTTTACGGGCGCAGGCCGCCATGCGACTGTCGGTATGTCCGCACGTCCTGAACAGGAGGCCGACATGAGATTACCCAGCCGACCTGCGGTGATCGGGGCCACCATCCTCCTGGCGCTCACGTCCTGCGGCACCGGCACGGAGACCGGCGGAGGCAGCGTCACCCTGACGATCGCGGCCAACTCCATCTCCGGCGGCAAGAACGCCGAGACGGCCGCCTGGATCAAGCAGTGGGTGATCCCCGAGTTCGAGAAGACCCACGCCCACGTCAAGGTGCTCTTCCAGCCCAGCGGCGTCGATGACGAGCAGTACAAGACCAGGATCGCGCTCGACCTCAAGTCCAAGCGCGGCGCCGACGTCATCGACCTCGACGGCATCTGGGTCGGCGAATTCGCCCAGGCCGGCTACATCAAGCCGCTGTCCGAGGTCGGCGGCGCCACCGTCGAGCAGTGGGAAGGCTGGTCCCAGATCCCGAAGGCCGTGCAGGGCCTCGGCGTCTTCGACGGCAAGAAGTACGGCCTGCCGCAGGGCACCGACGGCCGCGTCCTGTTCTACAACAAGACCCTGTTCACCAAGGCCGGCCTGCCCGGGACCTGGCAGCCCAAGAGCTGGCAGGAGATCATCGACGCCGGCACCAGGCTCAAGGCCGCCGGCGTGCCCGTCCCGATCCAGATCAACGCGGGCACCGCCATGGGCGAGGCCACCACCATGCAGGGCCTCCTCCCCCTGCTCGCCGGCGCCGGATCCGAGATCTACACGGCAGGCAAGTGGACCGGCGCCTCCCAGGCCCTGAAGGACGCACTCGGCTTCTACCGGCAGATCTACGGCGGCAGCGGCCTCGGCGACCCCAAGCTCCAGCAGGAGGCCAAAGGCCGCGACAAGTCGTTCACCCAGTTCGCCGCCGGCAAGATCGGCATCCTGGCCGAGAGCGACTACTTCTGGCGCTCCGTCGTCGAACCCCAGGCCGGCGTCGCCCCCATGAAGGACCGCGACCAGGTCGTCGGCTACGCCAAGATCCCCGCCGAACAGCCCGGCGGCGGCATCCGCGGCCAGGACTTCGTCAGCATGTCCGGCGGCGCCGTACGCGTGCTCAACCCCAACTCCAAGAACCCCAAACTCGCCTGGGACCTGCTCGCCTTCATGCACTCGGCCCCCGCCACCAAGGCGCAACTGTCCGGGCAGGCACGCATCAGCTCACGCACCGACGTCAACGACGAGGTGCTCACCGCCGACCCCATGCTCAAGTTCGTCGCCGACGAGGTGCTGCCCATCACCGCCTACCGCCCCGGCCTGGCCGTCTACCCCCAAGTGTCGGCCGCGCTGCAGGAGGCCACCGCCGCCGTCGTCAGCGGCACAAGCCCCGACGAGGCGGCCACCGCGTACCAGGCGAAACTCGCAGGAATCGTCGGCGGCGCGGCCAACATCGGCGGGTGAACGAGCCCCTGACACCCCACCGGCCAGGCAGAGCCCAGCTCCACCCTGGCCTGGATCCCACATCACGACATACTGAGAAACATGAGGGACTGGATCCTCCACGTCGACCTCGACCAGTTCATCGCCGCCGTCGAGCTCCTCCGCCACCCCGAGCTCCGCGGCAGACCCGTCGTCGTCGGCGGCTCAGGAGACCCCACCCAGCCCCGCACCGTCGCCGCCACCGCCACCTACGAAGCCCGCGAACACGGCATCCACTCCGGCATGCCACTCCGCACCGCACTCAAACGCTGCCCAGAAGCGATCTTCCTGCCCAGCGACCCACCCGCCTACGAAGCCGCCTCCACCCGCGTCATGGCCGTCCTCCGCGAATTCCCCGTCCTCGTCGAAGTATGGGGCTGGGACGAAGCCTTCGTCGGCGCCACCACCGACGACCCCGAAACCCTCGCCACCGCCATCCAGCAGGCCGTACACGCCCGCACCCAGCTGACCTGCTCCGTCGGCATCGGCGACAACAAACACCAGGCCAAACTCGCCTCAGGCCTCGCCAAACCCGCCGGAATCCACCGCCTCACCAGCGACAACTGGGCCGAGACCATGAACCACCGGCCCACCGACGCCCTCTGGGGCATCGGCGCCAGAACCGCCAAAAAACTCGCCGGCCTCGGCCTCCACACCGTCGCCCAGCTCGCCGCCGCCGACCCCGCCCACCTGGCCCGCCACTTCGGCCCCACCAACGGCCCCTGGTACCGCTACCTCGCACTCGGCAAAGGCGAAGCCGAAGTCGTCACCACACCCTGGATCGCCCGCGGCCACAGCCGCGAAACCACCTTCCAGCACGACCTCACCGACAGAACCGACATCGCCCACCACGTCGCCACCCTCGCCACCCAGGTGGCCCACGACGCCAACGAAGCCGGCCGCCAGATCGCCCGGGTATCGGTCAAGGTCCGCTTCTCCCCGTTCCTCACCCGCACCCGCCAGTCAAAACTCCCCACCGCCACCACGGACCCGGCCACCGTCGAACGAACGGCCCTCGCCATCCTCGACCGCTTCGACCTCACCCGCCCCGTCCGCCTCCTCGGCGTCGCCGTCGACTACACCCTCCCGCCCAGAGACGATCAGCCCACCCTCGAGGCCCTGGAGTAGAAATCGGCCCGGAGCCTCTCCTCAGCCTCGATCAACTCCCGCAACTCCTCCTCCGAAACCTCGACCTCGTCGAATTCCCCAAGCGACGCCTCGACATACGAAAGCGCCCGCCACACCACCCCCGGATCATCCCTGAACTGCCCGATCCCGGTATTGCATGGCAAGCACAGCGCATATCGCACATCACCGGTGCGATGACAATGATCTACATGCTCCGGCGGCCGACCCCAGCACACCACACACAAACCATGCTGAGCCGAGATCATCCGCTCGACATCCTCATGCCGCAATTGATAGCGCCGCGCGAGGTGATAGCTCCTCATCCGCGTAGCCTCGCCAGCGGCACGCTGCTCTGGGAGGATCACGAAATCCGGCCAGAGAATCTCCCCGTCCAGATAGAGGGCCGCTAGCTCCAGCAGCACGAGATTGTCGCCGAAGTGCCCCAGCCCGTTATTGCAGTTGAAACAGAGAACGCCCCGGACCTGACCGGTCTCGTGGCTGTGGTCGACGAAAGTGCCCGGCACGACCTTGCAGATGGCGCAGAGCCCGCCCTGACGGGCGAGCATGCGCTCAAAGTCGTCCTCGGTGATGCCGTAGCGGCGCTTCAGGTGGTAGTTACGAGTGCTGCCATGGTTCTTGATCCGCTCCTCTCGCATCACGATGTTGTGACACGGTTTGCAATAAGCGGTCAGTCCTGACTTCTCTGCCCGGTTGCGCCCGAACTCTGTTACGAGCTTCACTTCTTTGCATCGGGGACAGTATTTGTGCCCTCCCGGGACTGCGACCGCCTCCCGAACGGTTTTCCCCTGCTCGGCCTTCCGCTTCCGATAGCTCTGAGTGGAACGCCGCCGGAAACAGACCTTGCAGTATCGCGCCAGCCCATCAGCCATGCGCTTATGAGCCCGAACTCGGAGACCGCTTTTTCTTCCCCACAGTCCGGACACCGCTTGAATCCATCCGGCGTTTCCACCACTCCCCCTTTCCAGGTGTCCGTTTTAAACCTTATTGCCCGCCTTTCTGCACATAGCTCCTCACGAACTCCTCTGCGTTCTCTTCGAGGACTTCGTCTATTTCGTCCAGAATTGCGTCGACATCGTCCGTGAGCTTCTCCTGCCGCTCCTGAACGTCCGGCGTCGCCGAGGCCTCGGTCTCCTCGACTTCGCTCTCGCGCCGCCCGGCCTGCTTCTGGCCGCCGGTGTCCTTGGTTGCCATGTCCTACCTCCACTTGGGGGACGTGCCTCTAGGCATATCTTCCCCGAACCGGGCGACATTTCGCGCCGATCGCCCAGCGATCTTGACGTCTTGACTAGATAGCAAAACTATCTAATATGGGAGGCCGTACCCACAAGGAGGTTCGGATGTCCCCCCAGTCCCTGAGCATGGCAGGTGTGCTCCTCATCACAGTCCCCGGTGTGGCCTTCGGCGGCGTCACGCTGCTCAAGTTCCTGATGCGGAACGTCCCCGGCTACCTGGACAACCCCGTGCGGCGTGGCCTGTGGCGTGCCGGGCATGCCCATGCGGGCGTGCTGGTGCTGTTCGCCCTGGTGGCGATGGTGTACGTGGACCAGGCGGGTCTGCCGGACGGTGTGAAGGCTCTGACGCGGGTGTTGATCGTGGCCGCGCCGATTCTGATGCCGCTGGGTTTCTTCCTGTCGGTGGTGCGTCCGGGTGACACGAAGCCGAGCAGGTTGATCTGGTTGACGGTGGCGGGTGGGGCGTGCCTGGCGGCGGGCACGCTGACGCTGGGTGTGGGGCTGCTCTGAGGACCGGTCAGTCGCCGCCGGTGAGGGCGGCGACGAGGTCGGCGGCGGTGCGGCAGCGGTCGAAGAGTTCGCCGACGTGGGCTTTGGTGCCGCGCAGGGGCTCGAGGGTCGGCACGCGCTGCAGGGATTCGCGGCCGGGGATGTCGAAGATGACGGAGTCCCAGGATGCGGCGGCGACGGATTCGCTGTATTGGCGTAGGCAGCGGCCGCGGAAGTAGGCGCGGGTGTCGGTGGGCGGGCTTTCGACGGCGCGCTGGACTTCTTCCTCGGTGACGAGGCGCTGCATGCGTCCGCGGGCGACGAGGCGGTTGTAGAGGCCGCGGTCGGGGCGGATGTCGGAGTATTGGAGGTCGACGAGTTGGAGTCGGGGGTGGGACCAGGAGAGGCCGTCGCGGGAGCGGTAGCCTTCGAGGAGTTCGAGTTTGGCGACCCAGTCGAGCTCGCGGGAGAGCTGCATGGGGTCTTCGGCGAGGCGGGTGAGCACGGATTCCCAGCGGTCGAGGATGTCTTTGTTCATCTCTTCCTGGGCGGTGCCGCGCTCTTCGACGTATTTGCGGGCCTGCTCGAGGTACTCCATCTGGAGCTGGACGGCGGTGAGTTTGCGGCCGTCGCGCATGGCGATCTCGTAGCGGCAGGTGGGGTCGTGGGAGACGGCTCTGAGGGCTTGTACGGGGTTTTCGACGGCGAGGTCGCGGGTGAGGAAGCCGTCTTCGATCATGGCGAGGACGAGGGCGGTGGAGCCCAGCTTCAGGTATGTCGAGATTTCCGACATGTTGGCGTCGCCGATGATCACGTGGAGTCGCCGGTACTTCTCGGGGTCGGCGTGCGGTTCGTCCCGGGTGTTGATGATGGGCCGCTTGAGCGTGGTCTCGAGGCCGACTTCGACTTCGAAGAAGTCGGCCCGCTGGCTGATCTGGAAGCCGTCGCCGCGTGAGTCCTGGCCGATGCCGACTTTGCCGGCGCCGACGACGATCTGGCGGGAGACGAAGAAGGGGGTGAGGTGCCTGACGATGTCGGCGAAGGGGGTGGCGCGCCGCATGAGGTAGTTCTCGTGGCAGCCGTAGGAGGCGCCTTTGGCGTCGGTGTTGTTCTTGTAGAGCTGGATGGGCGCGTTGGAGGGGATGGCGGAGGCGCGGGTGGCGGCGTCGTACATGACGCGCTCGCCTGCCTTGTCCCAGATGACGGCTGCCCGGGGGTTGGTGCATTCGGGCGAGCTGTATTCGGGGTGGGCGTGGTCGACGTAGAGCCTGGCGCCGTTGGTGAGGATGACGTTGGCGAGGCCGAGGTCCTCGTCGGTGAGCTGGGTGGGGTCGGCGACCTCTCTGGCGAGGTCGAAGCCGCGCGCGTCGCGGAGTGGGTTCTCCTCTTCGAAGTCCCACCGTGCCCTGCGCGCGCGGGCCGCCGATGCGGCCAGGTAGGCGTTCACGACCTGCGAGGAGGTCACCATCGCGTTGGCGCCTGGCTGGCCGGGTACGGAGATGCCGTACTCGGTCTCGATGCCCATCACCCGACGCACCGTCATGCAACATCCTCTGTTCGTCCGGATCTGCCTATCCGCCGTTTATATGCCCGAGCCTATGCCCTTCACAGTGCCCCAGGGTCACAGAGTTATGGCACCGACGCCTTTTCAACCTGTACGGCGGGAGCTGATGGGGTTTGTGTGCGTCTGCGGGGCTTGAGTAGCCGCTGGATGGGCCGTTCGGCAAAGGAGTACACGAGATACGACACCAGTACGGACGCCAGCACCGTCACGGTGGCGGTGGCCCAGGGGGGCAGGTGGCCGGTGAGCAGGGGGATGAGGGCCACTGCGAGCACGCTATGGAGGAGGTAAAGCGGGTATGTCGTGCCGCCGAGCGCGGTGAGCATTTTGGACGTTTTGAGCCTGAGCAGGCCGAGCGCGACGAGCGACATCAACACGAAGATCAACGTGAGGGTGATGATGACGCTGATGTCGGTGACGGGCATGTTCTTGAACCCGGCGCCCTCGATGCGCCGGTGGACGCGGCCGAGCGCGGAGTCGATGGACAGGCCGTATCCGGCGGCGACGTAGAGCCAGGGCAGCCAGGAGCTGCCGTGTTTGTGGATGAGGTACAGGGCCATGCCGGCGGCGAAGTAGGGCGCGTAGTCGGGCATGACGATCTCGCGGACGACCTCGTTGTCGAAGAGCTGGGCCTCCGCGAGCAGTTTGACGGCCAGGGCGGCGACCAGCCAGAGGCCGGTGAACGCGAGCACGCGCCCGTACGTGACCCCGATGATCACGAGGATGGCCATCAGCAGGTAGAAGCGGAGCTCGGCCCAGAGCGACCAGTAGACGCCGCTGGCGTCGGTGACCTTGAACAACCGCTGGAACATGGTGGCGTTCAGCAGGTATTCGCCTGGTGAAAGTTTTGGGTCGAGCGCCTTGGCGCCGGTGAGCCCGTAGAGGGCCGCGACGGCGCCGAGGCTGAGCCAGTACGCGGGGTACAGGCGGACGAACCGGGACCTTGCGAACCCTCCGAGCCCGCGTCCCCAGACGGTCATGAGGATGACGAACCCGCTGATGATGAAGAACAGCTCGACGCCGAGGATGCCTAACCCCGCGATGGGCGCCAGCGCCGGGAACAGCTCGGCGGGCCGGTCTCCCCAGACGGACGCGTACGCGACCAGGTAGTGGAAGGCGACGACGGCCAGGGCGGCGAGGAAGCGCAGGAGGTCGAGCTCGGCCAACCGGCCGTCCCCCCGAGCATGCTTGGGCCGGTTTGGTGCGTGCACGCCCCTTTGACGTCACATCGATCACTTTGGTTCCAAGAACCTCAGGAGCAACAGCCCTGCCTGCACGATCACGCGGCGGATCACGTGCGGCGGGGCTCCAGGGGCCGCTGTGGGCCTCGGTCGTGCCCGAAGAGTTGAGGCCTGGCCTCGGTATCCAGCCGCGCCCTGTGCGGCTTCCAGAAGCCCGAGATGGCCGCTGACGGCGCCCCCGTGGGCGGGTGCTGAAGACACGGCGGCGGGCGGCGGCCTGGCTCAGGCTGACACCGCTGTCGCCGGGCGGCAGCCCGCGCCGTGAAGGACGCCTTCGACGTGCGCGTCCACTCGTTTCGAGCGCGGCCATGGGCTTGGTGTGCGTGTGCGGACACGCGAACGGGAGGGCCGTGGCAGGCCCTCCCGTTGGGCGGTGTTACAGGTACTGGCCGGTGTTGGCGACGGTGTCGATGGACCGGCCGGCTTCGGTGCCCTGCTTGCCGGAGACGAGCGTGCGGATGTAGACGATCCGCTCGCCCTTCTTGCCGGAGATGCGGGCCCAGTCGTCGGGGTTGGTGGTGTTGGGCAGGTCCTCGTTCTCGGAGAACTCGTCCACGCAGGCCGTGAGCAGGTGCTGCACCCGCAGGCCCTTCTGGCCGGTTTCGAGGAACTGCTTGATGGCCATCTTCTTGCCCCGGTCGACGATGTTCTGGATCATCGCGCCGGAGTTGAAGTCCTTGAAGTAGAGGACTTCCTTGTCGCCGTTGGCGTAGGTCACCTCGAGGAAGCGATTTTCCTCGCTCTCGGTGTACATGCGCTCGACGACGCTCTGGATCATGCCCTGGATGGTGCCCTCGCGGGAGTCGGAGTGCTCCGCCAGGTCGTCCGGGTGCAGCGGGAGGTCGGCGATGAGGTACTTGGAGAAGATGTCCTTGGCCGCCTCGGCGTCCGGCCGCTCGATCTTGATCTTGACGTCCAGGCGGCCGGGCCGCAGGATCGCCGGGTCGATCATGTCTTCGCGGTTGGAGGCGCCGATGACGATGACGTTCTCCAGGCCCTCGACGCCGTCGATCTCCGACAGCAGCTGAGGGACGATGGTGTTCTCCACGTCGGAGGACACGCCGGAGCCTCGGGTGCGGAAGATCGAGTCCATCTCGTCGAAGAACACGATCACCGGGGTGCCCTCTGAGGCCTTCTCACGGGCGCGCTGGAAGACCAGGCGGATGTGCCGCTCGGTCTCGCCGACGTACTTGTTGAGCAGCTCGGGGCCCTTGATGTTGAGGAAGAAGCTCTTGCCTGACTGGCCGGTCTTCTCCGCGACCTGCTTGGCCAGGGAGTTGGCGACGGCCTTGGCGATGAGCGTCTTGCCGCAGCCGGGCGGGCCGTACAGCAGCACGCCCTTGGGGGGCCGGAGCTTGTGCTCGCGGAACAGGTCGGCGTGCAGGTAGGGCAGCTCGATGGCGTCCCTGATCTGCTCGATCTGCCTGCCGAGGCCGCCGATCTCCTCGTAGGAGATGTCGGGGACCTCCTCCAGCACGAGCTCTTCGACTTCGGACTTGGGTATGCGCTCGTAGACGTAGCCGGAGCGGGGCTCGAGCAGGAGCGAGTCGCCGGCCCTGATGGGCTGGCCGACCAGCGACTCGGCCAGTCGCACGACGCGCTCTTCGTCGGCGTGCGAGATGACCAGGGCCCGCTTGCCCTCGTCGAGCAGTTCTTTGAGCATCACGATCTCGCCGACCTCTTCGTAGCCGAGGGCCTCGACCACGTTGAGTGCCTCGTTGAGCATGACCTCCTGGCCACGCCGCAGCGAGTCGACGTCGACGGCAGGGCTGACGTTCACGCGGAGCTTGCGGCCGCCGGTGAACACCTCGATGGTGCCGTCTTCTCTGGCCTCGAGGAAGGTGCCGAAGCCGGATGGCGGCTGCGCCAGCCGGTCGACCTCCTCCTTGAGAGCTACGATTTGGTCCCTGGCCTCCTTGAGTGTGGCCACCAGGCGCTCGTTCTGGCCGGTCACGGCCGCGAGATTCGCCTGTGCCTCATGGAGACGCTCTTCGAGGACCCTGGCCTGACGGGGTGACTCGGCCAGCTTCCGCCTCAGCGCGGTGATCTCCTCCTGGAGGAAGGAGACCTGTGTTGAAAGATCAGCGACCTCCCGTTCGCGCTGCGCGGCTCGAGCCTCAGCATCATCGCGAGCTGCCACGCCCCGTCACCTCCTTCCCAGTCGAGGGCGACTACTAAGGACCTTACCTATCTCGGGCCCCTCCGTAACCTGGCCGGGCAGTGTTCGTAGAGTGACATTCAGTATTCGGTGATTAATCCTCAATCGTGCGTTTAATACTCCCAGCACATGAACACGGCAATCTGTTCCCGTGTCACGCACCAACGCACCCCCGTGGCCAAATTGTCATAGTTCTTCGGTGGTCCCCTTCGGTCGACGGCGTCTCGGCGGGGGTGTCACTCCGTCCGCCATGCGGCGGGCGGAGACGAGGAACCCCGTGTGGCCGATCATCCGATGATCCGGTCTCACCGCGAGTCCTTCGACATGCCAGTCGCGAACCAGGGTCTCCCACGCATGTGGCTCGGTGAAACACCCGTGATCGCGAATCGTCTCCACCGTCTTGGACATCTGCGTGGTCGTGGCGACATAACAGCAGATCACACCGCCTGGCGTGAGCGCCTTGGCGGCGGCGTCGACGCACTCCCACGGGGCGAGCATGTCGAGGATCACCCGGTCGACGTCGACCTCGTCGATGGAGGCCACGAGGTCGCCGACGACCAGGCGCCAGTTGGCGTCCATGGGGTCGCCGAAGAACTTCTCGACGTTCTTCTGCGCCACGTCCGCGAAGTCCTGGCGCCGCTCGTACGAGGTGACGTGCCCGTCGGGGCCGACGGCGCGCAGCAGGAAGCACGTCAGCGCGCCGGAGCCGACCCCGGCCTCGATCACCCGTGCGCCCGGGAAGATGTCGGCCATGCCGACGATCATCGAGGCGTCCTTGGGGTAGATGACGGCCGCGCCGCGCGGCATGGCGAGCGTGTAGTCCTGCAGCAGGTGGCGGAAGGCGAGGTATTGAGTGCCCCCCGAGGAGCGCACGACGGAGCCTTCAGGCTGCCCGATCAGGTCGCTGTGCGGGATGGCGCCCTTGTGGGTGTGGAAGACGCCGTCCTCTTTGAGCGTGATCGTGTGGCGTTTGTTCTTGGGGTCGGTGAGCTGCACCTGATCCCCCGCCCGGAAAGGCCCATGCCTGCGGAAACCCATGGCCGCAAGGTTATAGGGCTTTCGGGTGGCTCCGGACGCGCGGTATCTATGGGGGATGCTCCCGCGTGATGTGATCTCGACCGGTCCCCTGATTCTGCGGCCTCCCGGGGCGGAAGACACCGAGGGGATCGTCAGGACCTGCGATGATCCGGTGACCGCCCGGTTCCTGCCGAGGCTGCCGTCGCCGTTCGGGCCGGAGGACGCGCGCGGCTACTTCGACCTGGCCGCGCAGAAGTGGGCGGGCGGCGGCGCGGAGTTCGCGATCACGGAGAACGGCCAGTACGTCGGCTCCGTCGGCGTCCGGCCGCCGGACCACTGGGGCGTGGCCGAGATCGGCTACATGGTGGCGCCGTGGGAGCGGGGCAAGGACGTGGCGGGGACGGCGGTCAGGGCGGTCACCGACTGGGTGTTCGACCACGGCGTGCGCAGGGTGGAGCTGCAGACCGCGGTGGAGAACGTCGCGAGCCTGCGCGTGGCGTACAAGACGGGCTTCCATGAGGAGGGGCGGCGGCGGGACGCCAAGCGGCTGCGGGACGGGCGCTACGTCGACATGGTCACCTTCGCCCGTCTGGAGGGGGACGCGGTGCCGGCGGCGGAGCCGTACCTGCCGTTCTTCGAGGGCGGGGAGCTGAGCGACGGGGTGGTGCGGCTGGCGCCGATCGCCGTGGAGGACGCGGCCGACTACCACCGGATGCTGGCCGATCCGAGCGTGGCGCGGTACCACATGGGGCCGCCGAGCACGCTGGAGGACGACGAGCGCCGCTGCCGGTACACCGGCTACTGGTGGGCCTCGGGTCAGCGGATCGAGCTGGCGATCAGGGACGCGGCCTCGGGGGCGTTCGCGGGGCACGTGCAGCTGGCGCAGGTCGTGCCGGTGCTGGGGCAGGCCATGGTGGGTTACTCCCTGGTGCCCGAGTACCGGGGGAAGGGGTTCATGACGCGGGCGGTCACGCTGCTGGTGGACTGGGCGTTCGCGAACACGCCCCTGCACCGGATCGTGGCCGGCACCGACACGGCGAACGCGGCCTCGCACCGGGTGCTGGAGCGTTCCGGGTTCAGCAGGGAGGGCGTGCATCGGGAGCTGTTCGTGAGGGCGGACGGGACACGGGCGGACGACGTGGCGTGGTCGCGTCTGCGGCCGTCGTGACAGGGACGTGGGGTTACGGTGGCCGCGGCGGAACCTGGGGGCGTTCGGGGTAAAAATCAGGATTTCCGGTTGAGGGCTAGTCAAGGGGCGCGTCGGGGGCGATAGTCAGGGCACCCGCCCTTGAGGTCGCGTGATCGGGCCGCGCGATCCCACCCCCTCCCCGGAGGGACCACCGCGATGCCATACAACCGTGCCGATGTCGCCATGCGTGAACTCATCGCCTCGTTCTCCTGTCTGGAGGCCGCGGACCTCGTCGATCGGCTGGCGAGAGGCGCCGCCGCCGTCACGGGCTCGGCCTACGCGGGGTTCGTGCGCGTGGACGCGCTGCGGCTGGAGGCGGAGCCGATCCACATGCACGGGCCTCCGGGCGA
The DNA here is from genome assembly GCF_040674955.1 of Nonomuraea sp. NPDC049695. NCBI lineage: Bacteria > Bacillati > Actinomycetota > Actinomycetes > Streptosporangiales > Streptosporangiaceae > Nonomuraea > Nonomuraea sp. NPDC049695. Next base: position 24,302 of record NZ_JBFANV010000113.1, read on the forward strand.
TCCGCTGCGCGTGCGCCGGTGGCTGTCCGAGTCGGGGATGCTGAAGGAGCTCGCGACGTCGCCGACGGCCGTGCGGCTGGCGCACGACGTGACCGTGGGCGAGCCGGGTTTCCTCGCCGCTCCCGTGCCGCTGGCGACGCGCGACCACACGTTCGTGTGGGTCGCGGGGCGGGCGTTCGGGGACGCCGACGAGCACCTGCTGAGCCGCTTCGCCACGGCCGCGGGGCGGGCGCTGGAGGCGGCGAGCGGGCTGGAGGCGGCTGTGCGGCTGCTGCGCGGCGTACGGGCCTTCCGGCCCCGCTAGCCACCCGCTGTGAGGCGGCCCTGCGGCGTACGGTACGAGCCTTCCTGCCCCGTTGACCGCCCGCTGGGGCGGCTGTGCGGCGGCGCCTCATCAACCCACCCGCGCCCGCGTCGCCCGTGATCGACTTTCCCGCCACGACGCTCCTGGAGATGGCGGCCCGCGGATCTCCGGAAGTGCCGCATGGGCGCTGGACGCCGGGAGGCGGGGCGCTCACCGGCCGCCCGATGGGCCTGGGCGCGGCGCGGTCGCGAACCGTGCAGGAAGCGACGCCGCGCGCCCACCCGGCCGTAAGCGCTCGCCGCCCGGCCAGACCGCCTCGACGCGGCGGCCCGCCGGGTTCTCGGAGTGCCGCACGAGCGCGGAACTGCTCACCGCCCGCCTGGTGGTCCTGGCCGGGAATCCCAGCTCGTGCTTGAGGTACGCCAGGAGGTCGGGACTCGCCGCCGATGGGGCGCCCGCGACGTGGCGCGGCCGCGGGTCAGTGGCCGGGCCGGCGTCGGCCTGGCTCCTGCTCGAGGTCCGGCCGCTCGGCGGCTGGGTGCCAGGCTGTGCGGCGGCCGCGAGATCCTGGGCGCACGGGCCCGGCAGGCAGGCGGCACGAGCCGTACGCATGCGGAAACGCCCGCGCCCCGAGGCTCGGGACACGGGCGTTCGTCAGAGGTCTTACCCCCGGTGCGCCTCGAAGCGGAGGGTGCGGGAGACGCCGACCCGGACCGTCGTCCCGGGGGCGATGGTGACCGGTTCGTTCGGCGGGATGTCGTAGAAGTTGGGGTCACCGGGCGGCTGGATCTGGGTGCCGTTGACCGAGCCCAGGTCGACCAGGTTGACGTCCCACCCGTCCAGCGCCACCCGCAGGTGGCGGCGCGAGACGGAGCCGTCCGGGCTCGTCACCTTGGCGGGCCTGGCGCTGCCGCCGGCCACCTCGGGCGCCCGCTCCGGGTCGCGGCCCAGCAGGTAGTCGCTCTCCAGCGGCAGCGCGGTGCCGTCGTCGAGGATGAGGACGCCGAGCGACGGGCGCGGCCCCTTGTAGGGGACGAGGGTGCGCTGGACCAGCGCGATGCCGCAGACGGCGCAGTAGGGCGAGCGGGGGTCGTTGAAGTGGTCGTTCTTGCAGTCGACGCCGTAGACCAGCGGGCGGTCGCCGTGGTCCTGCTGCTCCTGTGGCGGCTGGCCCGGCTGGTCGAAGTGGTCGGGGGTGCCGAGCACGGGGGGCGCGGGCTGGTCGAAGTGGTCGGGCGCGCCCATGGGCTGCGGAATCGGCTGGTCGGGGACGCCGTTGCCGGGGGGCGGCGGCTCGTCGTACGACGGGAACTGCTGCTCCGGCAGGGGGAGCGGCTGCTCGTGCGGCGGCGGGAAGAAAGGCGGGGGCTGGTCCTGCGGCGCGCCGAACGGCGGCTGCTCCTGCGGGGCCCCGAACGGGGGTTGGTCCTGCGGGCCCCCGAACGGGGGTTGGTCCTGCAGGGCGCCGAACGGGGGTTGGTCCTGCGGGGCGCCGAACGGCGGCTGGTCCTGCGGCGCGCCGAAGGACGCCGGCTGCTCCACGGGCGCGGGCTGCGGGCCCGACGGCGCCCCCTGCACGACCGGCGGCTGGTCGGCCAGCGGGTAGGGAGGCCGTTCGACCGGCGCGGGCGGCTGGACCAGGTCGGCCTCGATGTGGATGGCCGTGGCGGGCATCTCGCTGGTCAGGGGCCTGGACGGGGCGGGCGCCGCGGGCTGGTCGGCGAAGTCGCCGATGAGGCCGCCGCCGTGCACCACGCCGCCTTCGAGGCGGACCGCGGGGTGCGGGCTGCCGGCGCCGGGCAGGCTCAGCTCGACCCGCTCGACAGGGCCGGAGACGAGCCGGTCGGCCCAGGTGAGCGAGTCGCTGCCGGCCAGCCGCGTATCACCGCCCAGGGTGGCGATGTTGGCCGCGGCCGAGCCGCTGACCAGGACGGCCACTCCCCCGCCCACGGGGCCCGCGACCGCGCACGTCGCCGGGTCGCCCGCCATGTTGGCCGCCAGCACCTGCGCGGCGCGGCGGGCCAGCGCCCTGCCGTCGCCGCCGGACGCGGCCGTCTCGCGCAGCGCGTCGAGCAGGTCGTCGGCGATGGACTCGCCGGCGTCGCAGACCAGCAGCAGCCCGCCCACGTAGGCGACCAGCCCGTCCCCAGGAAGCGGGCGCACCACTCCGAAGCCTTGGTCGGTCATGCGTCCTCCCTCATGACGACCGCGCTGCGCTGCTCATAGGTGCCCTCGCTGCGCTCGGTCACTCATCTCTCCTCCCCGGAAGCCGGCGATGTTACGGCACCCGCACTGCCGTGCCGGCCACCAGCCATACGCATACCCAGACGAAGAGGCCGTGTCCCGGCCTCCTCGTCTCCATTCGGTGAACAGGGTGGGCCGCAACAAACCCCTCAACTGTGCAAGTTTGGCCAAACAGAACACTATCGGCCAGTCGTCGCATCGCAGAAATCGCCGGAGTCGGCTCCGGGCCACCCGAAACTGCTGGACACGACCCTAGCCCGGGGTCGCCGCTTAAACGAGTGGGACAAATCAGACGCCCGTGAACACCCGGTTCACATCCGCCGTGGAGAGCACGCCGTAGATCTCGCCGCCGCGCTCCACGAGCAGGTACTCGCTGCCCGGGGCCTCGCGCATGGCGTCGATGAGCGGCTCGCCGGCCAGGTCGGCCGCGAGCATCATGGCGGGTTCCAGGGACTTGGCGACGGAGCCGACGTTCACCCAGGGGCGGCGGTGCTCGGGAGTCGCCTGTACGGCGGCCTCGTGGACGATGGCGAGCGGCTCGCCCTCGTGGCCGATCACGACGATGGCGCCCGCGCCGCGCTCGGCGGCCTGCCGCAGCGCCTCGGCCAGCGGCGTCTCGGCGGTCACCGGGATCGCCCTGCGGGCCAGGGCCCGCGCGTTGACGCGCGGGATCCTCGCCCGGATCTTGGCCACGCGCAGCGACTGGGAGGCGCCGAGCCAGATGAAGGCGGCCAGCACGAACGGCCAGACCAGACCCGTGAGGGCGAGCTCCTGGCCGGCTCCCAGCGTCGTGGCGATCGAGAACACGACGAGCCCCACGGCCAGCACCCGCCCGCCCCAGGCGGCCACGACGGTGCCGGAACCTGGGCTGTTGGTGAGCTTCCACACGCCGGCCCGCAGCATCCTGCCGCCGTCGAGCGGCAGCCCGGGCAGCAGGTTGAAGACGCCGACGATGAGGTTGGAGACCCACAGCTGCCAGATGAGCACCTCGGCGATGCCGCCGCTGTTGATCACGTAGACGTCGGCGGCCAGGCCGAGCCCGCCGAGGCCGAGCGAGAGCACCGGCCCCGCGGCGGCGACCATGAACTCCTTGCCCGGCGTGGGCGGCTCCTTCTCGATCTCCGACACGCCGCCGAGCAGGTAGAGGGTGATCCGACGCACCGGGAGGCCGTAGCCCTTGGCGAGCAGGCTGTGGGCCAGCTCGTGCAGGAGCACCGACACGTACAGGAGCACCGCGAACACCAGCGCCACCGCGTACGCGGCCAGGTTGTCGAGGTCGGGCAGCCTCTCTTGGAAGCGCGGGCCGAACATCACGGTGATGAACACCGCGACGATGAACCACGACCATGAGACGTACACCGGAATGCCGAACGGCTTCCCCATCCGAAGACCGGAGAATTCCTGCTGGGGGCTCTGCTCGCTCACCGCACTCCTCGAGCGTCCATTACGTGCTGTTGCTGCCTTGATGCTACGCGCCTGAGGGAGCGATCATCGTTTCGCGGAGGCCATTCTGTCGTGGTCTTGACCTAGAGTGCGGTGCATGACGTTGACCGAACCGGTGATCATCGGAGCTCTCTCCCCGTCCCGGGCGGGCGACTTCATGACATGTCCGCTGCTCTACCGCTTCCGGGTGATCGATCAGCTCCCCGAGAAGCCGTCGCAGGCGGCGGTGCGCGGCACGGTGGTGCACGCGGTCCTGGAGCGCCTCTACGACCTTCCGGCGCCGCGGCGTTCGGTCCAGGCGGCGATGGAGCTGCTGGAGCCGCAGTGGCAGCGGCTGCTGGCCGAGGACCCGCAGTACGCGCAGATGTTCGCCGACGAGGCCGAGCAGGCGGAGTGGCTGACGCAGGCGCGCGGCATGCTGGAGCGCTACTTCACGCTGGAGGACCCGACGCGGCTCGAGCCCGCCGAGCGCGAGCTCTACGTGGAGGCGGTCCTCGACGGCGGGCTGATGCTGCGGGGCTACGTCGACCGGCTCGACGTGGCGCCGACCGGCGAGGTCCGGGTGGTCGACTACAAGACGGGCAGCGCGCCGGGGCCCGACTTCGAGGCCAAGGCGCTGTTCCAGATGAAGTTCTACGCGCTGGTGCTGTGGCGGCTGCGCGGCCGGGTGCCGCGGCTGCTGCAGCTGGTCTATCTGGGCGGGCAGGGCGAGGTGCTGCGGTACGCGCCGGACGAGGCCGACCTGCTGGCCACCGAGCGCAAGGTGATGGCGTTGTGGGCAGCGATCGAGCGGTCGCTGGAGTCGGGCGAGTGGCGGGCGCGCCGGAGCCGGCTGTGCGACTGGTGCGATCACCAGGCGCTGTGCCCGGAGTTCGGCGGCACCCCGCCCCCGGTGCCCGACCGCCAGCCCGGCGACACGGTGCGCGGCCACCGCCGCTCGGCCACCGACGAGCTCTGACCCCCTACGAGCGCACAGGCCCACTCCCCCTTTGAGTGCCGGTGCGGCGCGGCTCGCCGCAACGTGTGCGGTGCTCAGCGGCGCCGCAGTAGGCCGCTGACGCTCTGGCGGGCCGTTGACGGGCGCATCCCGCACCGATGAATGTTGGGCATCAGCCGTCTGGCCGGCCGGGGACACGGACTTGCCGTGCCGGTGAGGCAGCCGGCGTAGTGGGGGCAGCGGAGCGGCGGGGGGTCAGCCCGTGCGGCGACCGGCGGGTGGAGGGCGTACGGGCGGCAATCCTCCCGAGGGAGGAGGTTACGGGCTCTCACCTGGCCCTACAGTGAAGCGGTGCGCATAGACCGGACCACGTTCCACGACACGG
>NZ_JBFANV010000114.1:0-29200 GCF_040674955.1 Nonomuraea sp. NPDC049695
GTGGCGGCGTGTTCGACCTCCCGCTCGCGGGCGAACACCTGGTGGTGGAAGAGGCCGTCCGAGCGGGTGACGACCTTGGCCACCCCCCGGTCGATGCCGACCGCGCTGCCCGGATTGTCGTGCCGCTCAGGTGGGACCACGCCGTCCTCGACGAGGAAACTGACATACCAGTGGTCGCCGTCCCGGCTGACGGTGGCGTTCTTGACTCTCCCGCCGAGCAGGCGGGTGATGCGAAAGCGGACCCAGCCGAGCTTGGGCAGTTTCGCCCGTGCCCAGCGCCGGTTCAACCGCTCGATAGCGATCTTGGCGCCTTCGGGGAACCGGAACGACGGCCGCGTCCTGGCCCTGGACTTCCAGCGCACCTTCCACGTCCCATGCCGGGAACACGCCTGATCCAGGTCGATGAGCGTCTGCTGAAGGCAGTGGCCGGGCACCTCTGCCAGCCAGCCGAACTCGCCCTTGGCCTCAGCGAGTTGACGGGCCTGTTCGTGGTAGCCGATCCACGCGCCCCGGCGGCGATAGGTGCGGCGCTGCTCCAGGGCGGTGTTCCACACACTGCGGCAAGCACCGCCGATCCGCTCAGCGAACTCCGCCTGACCAGGGGTGAGGTCCAGGCGGTACTTACGTCCGGTCAGCATCCGCGATCACCGGTTCTTCTGGTTCTCGACGTACCGCTGAATCACATCTAGAGGGGTCCCGCCCACGGTGGCCACGAAGTAGGAGTTGGTCCACAGCGTCGGGAGTTTGGATTTCAGGTGCGGGAACTCCTGACGCAGGACGCGCGAGGAGCGGCCTTTGATGGCCTTGACCAGCCGGTGCACACCGAACTGCGGATCCACCTCGACCAGCAGGTGTACGCGGTCGGGCATGACCTCCAGTTCCACCAGCCATGCCCGTTTCTCCTCGATCACCTCGCGGATCAGCTCTTTCAGCCGCGGCTCGATCGGTCCGCCCAGCACTCGCCTGCGGTACTTGGGGCACCACACCACGTGAAAGGCGCACTGGAAGGCGATGTTGCCGTTCGTGCGCGACTTCTGACTCACGGTCACAGCCACACGGATCAATATACGGCGTCGATCTATCTACCGCTCAAAGATTCGATAGAAGGGCTCGCCCCCATGGCTTAAGTTGAGATCCGCGCCCTAGATCTTCGGTCGTACTCCCGTCAACTCAGCCGACACGTCCCAGAGCCTCCTGGCGAGCTCTTCCGACCTGGCCGCGGCCGACGGCGTGACGATCTTGAATTTGGGGGCGACGAACTCGCCGCCGCGAATGTCCGGAGAGGTCGCGGCGTAGAGCGTGGGCAGTGCGCCGGCCGCCGCCGACTTGAGGAACACGCCCACGAGAGGCTGTAGCCGCCCTATATTGACGATGTTCGTGGCGGTCGCGCCCGGGTGGCAGGCAACGCTCGTCAGGTCCACACCGGCCTTCTCAGCGCGTCGCTGGAGCTCCAGGGTGAAGAGCAGGTTGGCGAGCTTGGAGCGTCCGTACGAGCTCATCCTGCGGTAACCGTGCTCCAGGGCGAGGTTGTCGAAGTCGATACTGCCGCCTTTGTGCGCGTCACTGGAGACGGTCACCACGCGGGCGCCCGGAGAGGCGAGCAGGTGCGGCAGCAGCAGGCCGGTGAGCGCGTAATGGCCCAGGTGGTTGGTGCCGAACTGCATCTCGAACCCGTCCTTGGTCTCCTGCCTGGGGATCAGGCCGATGCCCGCGTTGTTGATCAGCAGGTCGACCTTCTCCACGCCCTCGGCGAACCGCCTGACCGAGGCCAGGTCCGCCAGGTCGATGTGGCCGTACTCCACCTGGCCGCCGGGGACCGCCCGCTGGATCTCCGCGACGGCCGCGGCGCCCTTCTCCGGCGAACGCGCCGCAACGACGACGCGGGCGCCGTGCCTGGCCAGTTCCAGCGCGGTGGGGAGCCCGATGCCGCTGTTGGCGCCGGTCACGATGGCGGTCTTGCCGGTCAGGTCGGGCATGGAGTCAGGGGTCCAGCCAGTCATCGCCACTCCTCGGGTGCGTCTACCGCTGCCGACCGCGAGCCGCCGGCCGCGACCCACGGTGTACGAAACCGTTTCGTACACCTTAGCCTAGTCGCTGACGCGCGTGGCGCTCCTCGCGCCGCGTGACTTCCAGCCGCTGCTCGGCCTCGGCGAGCCGCTTGCGGGCCTTGGCCAGCTTCCGCTCCAGCCGGGCGACCCGCTCGGCGCGTTCGTCGTGCTCCTTGAGCGCCGCATCCAGCGCCTCCTGCCACTCCTTGTGCGCGGCCTCGGCCTCCTGGCGCTCCTTGGCCTTCCTGGCCTCGGCCTCCTCGCGCTGCCTCGCCTCCTGCTCCTTTTCTTCCGGCGGCTTGCGTCTGGCGGGCCGCTCCCGGGGGATGGGGGCGGGGGCGAAGCCGCTGTAGTTCAGGGGCTTGGCCAGGCGGCCGTCGCGCACCTGCGCGGCCGCGTCGGCATCCACGACGGCGGCCTCCAGGGTCTGGTCCACCTCGGCCGCCGCCGCGGGCGACAGGCCGCTGTCCTGCCTCGCCAGCCGGCCCACCTTGGCCGTCACGTCGCCGCGGCGCCGGGTCAGCTCGGCCAGCGCGTCGGGGTTCTGCTCCTGCCAGGCGGCACGCAGCCGCTCCCCCACCTCGAGCAGCTCGGCCAGCTCCCCGGGGTGCTCGCGGGCGAGCCGGTTCACGGCCCAGGCGGACACCGTCGGCTTGCGCAGCTTCGCGATCTCGCGCGCGAGCCGTACGTCGCCCGCTTCCTTCGCCGCACGGGCCTCGGCCTCGCGCGCGGCGGTGAACTCGGACGGCGGCAGCGCATATAGCCTGCCGGCCACCTCGTCAAGATCCACACAGGACAAATACCCCACATCCGCTGGTTTGTAGCGCATAGTGGAGGCAGTGGCAGTCGAACGGAGGCCCCCGTGTTCGAACGCTTCACCGACCGTGCGCGCCGAGTCGTCGTCCTCGCCCAGGAAGAGGCGCGGATGATGAGCCACAACTACATCGGCACGGAGCACATCCTGCTCGGCCTCATCCACGAGGGCGAGGGCCTGGCCGCGCTGGTGCTCGACAGCTGCGGCGTGGAGCTCGATCACGTACGGGCCTTCGTCGAACGCGAGGTGGGCCCCGGCACCAAGTCGCCCGGAGGGCACATCCCGTTCACGATGCGCGCCAAGAAGGTGCTGGAGCTGTCGCTGCGCGAGGCCCTGCAGCTGCGCCACAACTACATCGGCACCGAGCACATCCTGCTCGGGCTGATCAGGGAGGGCGAGGGGCTGGCCGCGCAGGCGCTCGTGGACGCGGGCGCGGACCTGCCGGACCTACGGCAGCGCCTGCTCGAACGCGTGGGGCGCGCCTCCAAGGAGCGCCCGAGCGAGATGTTGTTCGCCGGCGGCTCCGTGGTGAGCGAGCGGCTCACGCGGATCGAGGAGAGCCTGGAGCGCATCGAACGCCACCTGGGCATCCAGCCGGCCGCCGACGGGAACTCCGCCGAGAGTCCTTCCGAAGAGCCTTCCGGAGAGCCTTCCGCGAAGCCTTTCGAAGAGCCGCCACCGGCCGAAGAGGGTCTGGGCTGACGGCGGCGCACCGGCCTGAACGGGGCCCAGCCTGACCCCGATCCGAAGAGAGACCTAGGCTGATGCCAGCGCGCCGACCGGCAGCCTGGCCTCCATGACGCCCGGGTCCTCGGTGTAACCCAGCGTGGCGCCCAGCGAGATCAGCATCCTGCGCATCTTGGCGTTGTCGGACAGCATGGTGGCCCTGACCTCCGCGTACCCGAGGTCGCGGGCGCCCCGCACGAGCATCCTGGCCATCGCCGTGCCCAGACCGCGCCCCTGCCAGCGGTCCTCGACCAGGAAGGCCATCTCGGCGATGCCGGGATCGGGGGTGAACATGAGGTTGGCCATCCCCACGACCTGCCCGTCGTGCCCGGCGACCAGCGAATGTGCCCTGTTCCTGTCGCAGAGCCGGTCGAACATGCGCGCCGGCAGCGTGGGCATCGAGGTGAAGTAGCGGAACCTGCGCGACTCGGGCGAGCACCGGTCGTGGAGGTCGCGTACGGCCTCGCGGTAGATCGAGGTGAGCGGGCGGACCGTGACCTCCGCGCCGTCGGCGAGCTTGATCGCGCGGTCGGCCGCGGGCTGCTCGGTGGCGGGCTGGGCGAGCCGGGCGAAGGAGGCCGCCCTGGCCGCCTCCGTCAGCGTGAACGGCAGCTCCGCGCGGCGCAGCCGTACCGCCCTCCTGGGGGCCACGGGGACGACGAGCTGGGTCGGGTCAGGAAGATCACTCACCGCTTCACCATAGATCCACCTGGCGTCGTCGGCGCGCAGCAACTCGGCCATGAGCTCGGGCAGCCGCCACGGCATGGAGCGCAGCCTGGAGGCCAGCAGCAGCGCCCTGGTGGGCTCGTCGGTCAGCTCGTGGGCGGTGGCGGGGACCACTTGGACCCGGCGGCCACCGGCCGCCTCCAGCGCCTCGCGCACCGTCTCGGGGTTGGCGGGGATGTCGGCGACGAACTCGTCGACGGTGCCGTCCGCGTCGGACTGCACGCTCAGGCCGAGGATGTTGCCGCCCCTGGCCGCCAGGGCCGCGGCGAGTGAGGCCAGCCGGCCGGGTCGCTCGTCCACCGTGGTGCGGATGCGCAAGAATCCCATGGCCATGAGCATGCCTGGCGGCTGTTACGCAACCGCTAACGATGTGTTTCATCGCGTATTTCATCGCGAGAAGCCACGATTTATCCCCCTTTAGCCCCCTATATCACCCCACTCCTCCCCCGCGACCAGCTCCCCACCACCGCCGCGCTCGACCCCGCCACCCCCGTGTGCGACCCCACCGCCGCACCACAGCGCCACCACCGCACACGCAGCGGCCGGACGCACCACCGCCCCACGCACCACCGCCGAATTCGGCGCAGCCGTGCGCGACGTCCACCGCGTCGCACCACCGCGCCGCCCTCGAGGTCGCCGCGCCGTCCCTTGGGGTGCCAGGTCTCTCGGGGGTGCCGCGCCGCGTCGCGAGGCGAAGCATGGCGGCAGCCGACGAGGCGTACGCCGGAGCCCGGCGCAACACGCGCGACCCCGGCCCAGCACCGCCGCCCGGCTCATTCCCCACTGCCCCCGTCGGCGGCGCGGCCCGGCGTACCCCCGCTTGTCGCAGGTCACCGGGCCGGGCGGGAAGATGTACGGCGGGCTCGGCGTGCGCGAGCCGATCCACCGCTGAGAAAGGGAACCCATGAACATCCTCTTCCGAGGAGGCCGCGTCTTCACCCCGAAGGGCGTGCTGTCCGAGGCCGTGCTGGTGAGCGATGGTGTGATCGCCGCGGTGGGCCCCGAGGGCGAGCTGGCGCGCCGGGCGCCGTCCCACGAGACGGTGGACCTGGACGGCGGCCTGCTGGTGCCGGGTTTCACGGATGCGCACATGCACCCGGTCCAGGCAGGCCTCGAACGGTCGAAGTGCGATTTGTCCGAACATTTCGGCCTTGACGCGTACATAGCTGTTATAGCCGACTATGCCGCGAAAAATCCTGGCAAAGAGTGGATTGATGGCGGCGGCTGGGACATGTCGGCGTTCCCCGGCGGCCTCCCCCACCGCGACCAGCTCGACTTCCTCGACCGCCCCGCGTACATCATCCAGCGTGACCACCACGCCGCCTGGGTCAACACCCGAGCCCTGCGAGAGGCCGGCATCACGAAGGACACGCCGGACCCGGCCGACGGCCGCATAGAGCGCGACGCCGCAGGCGAGCCGACCGGGGTCCTGCACGAGGGCGCGATGGACCTCGTAGGCCTGCTCACCCCCCGCCCGACCGCCCAGGACCTGGAGGACGCGCTGGCGGACGCGCAGGAGCACCTGTTCTCGCTGGGCATCACGGGCTGGCAGGACGCCATCGTGGGCTCCTATGCCGGTTCACAGGACCAACTGCCCACCTACCTGGCCGCGGCCCGCTCAGGCAGGCTCAGGGCGCGCGTGGTGGGCGCTCTGTGGTGGGACAGGACGCGCGGCCTGGACCAGATGGAAGAGCTGGTCGAACGCCGGGCCGCCACCGAGGGCCTCGACCGCTTCATGGCCACCTCAGTCAAGATCATGCAGGACGGCATCACCGAGAACTTCACGGCCGCCACCCTGGAGCCGTACTGCCTCTGCGGCGGCACGGGCCTGTCGTACGTGGACCCGCACAAGCTCAAGCAGTACGTCGCCGAGCTGGACAGGCTCGGCTTCCAGGTGCACTTCCACGCCATCGGCGAGCGGGCCGTGCGCGAGGCCCTGGACAGCTTCGAGGGCACGAGCCCCGGCAACCGGCACCACATCGCCCACCTGCAGATCATCGAGCCGTCGGACGTGCCGCGCTTCGCCGCCCTGGGCGTCTCGGCCAACCTGCAGCCGCTGTGGGCCACGCACCACGCCCAGATGGACGAGCTGACGCTGCCGTACCTGGGCGAGCCGCGCTCGTCGTGGCAGTACCCGTTCGCAGACCTGCTGGCGCACGGCACCCGCTTCTGCGCGGGCAGCGACTGGCCGGTCTCCGACGCCGACCCGCTCCAGGGCATGCACGTCGCGGTGAACCGCACCGAGCCGGGCGGCTCGGTGCACACGAGCTACCCGACCGCGCAGACCCCATTCCTGCCCGGCCAGCGCATCGACCTGGCCGCGGCCATGACGGCGTACACGGAGGGCTCGGCCTGGATCAACCGCTCCCCCGCCGGCGCCATAGAGCCAGGCCGCCCGGCCGACCTGGTGGTGCTGGACCGCGACCCGTTCGAGCTCCCGCCCGGCGACATCTGGACGACGCGGACGCGCATGACGTTCGTGGACGGCGACGCGGTCTACGAGCGCCGCTGAGCGTCCGGGAAACGGCGAAGGGGCCTCGGCAATCCGAGGCCCCTTCGCCGAATCCGGTCACTACCAGGGGGACTTGTTGTTACGCAGGCGCTCCAGTGCCTCCTCGAGGATCGCCTTGCCGTCCTTGTCGCTCCTGCGCTCCTTCACGTAGGCAAGATGCGTCTTGTACGGCTCGTTCTTCGGCGGGGCAGGTGGGGCCGACTCGTCCTGTCCGGCAGGAAGGCCACAACGTGGGCAGTCCCACATCTCGGGGACCGCCGCGTCACTGGCGAAACTGGGGCGCGTCTCGTGCATGTTGGCGCACCAGAACGAGACCCGCACTCTCGGAGCTGCCTCGCCGCGCTCGGCCTCCCCCATAGGGCCGGCGCCGACTCGGCTGCCACGGATCGCGTTGCCACTACCCACGGATGAACTCCTCGCTAGATCGCCCCGCGCGCAGACACGGGGGGAGAATCACTGTCACGCGTTAACTTGTTGCTCAGGGCTTCATGAGCAAGCCGAGAGCGATGATGCAGACGAACCAGATGGTGCCCGTGATGACGGTCAGCCGGTCGAGGTTGCGCTCCACCACCGAGGAACCACCGAAGTTCGACGAGAAACCGCCGCCGAACATGTCAGACAGGCCGCCACCCTTGCCCTTGTGGAGCAGCACGAGCAGGATCATGAGACCGCTCGCCAGGATGAGGGCGATGGAGATTCCGATTTCCACGGTATGCCTGTTCCTTCAATGCTTTGTTACGCGTGACGATTCAGACTTGCCTTCTGAGGGTACGGCCTGCTGTCAAGTCGCACCCCCAGAACGACTCAGTTAGCCTGGCATACCGTAGAAACGGCAGATCTTCGCGAACTCCCCGGCGTCGATGCTGGCGCCGCCCACGAGCGCGCCGTCGACATCGGGTTGTGCCATGATCCCTGCGATGTTGCCTGACTTGACCGAGCCTCCGTAAAGGATACGGACGCCGGAGGCCACTTCGGAGTCGTAGAGCTCCGCGAGTCTGACTCGCAGCGCGCCACACACCTCCTGGGCGTCCTCCGGGGTGGCCACCTCGCCGGTGCCGATCGCCCACACCGGCTCGTAGGCCACCACTATCGATTTTGCCTGCTCGGCGCTGATTTTGCGCAGCGCGGCGTCGAGTTGACCGAGACTGTGCGCGATGTGGCCGCCCTCTTGGCGTACCGCCAGGCCCTCGCCGACGCAGAGGATCGGGGTGAGCGAGTGGCGGTAGGCGGCCTGCACCTTGGCGTTGACCAGGTCGTCGTCCTCGCCGTGGTACTGGCGGCGCTCGGAGTGGCCCACGACCGCGTACGTGCAGCCCAGCTTGGCCAGCATGGTGCCCGAGATCTCACCGGTGTAGGCGCCCGCGTCGTACTGCGACAGGTCCTGCGCGCCGTACACGATCCTCAGCTTGTCGCCGTCGACCAGCGTCTGCACGCTGCGCAGATCGGTGAACGGCGGCAGGACGGCGACGTCGACCTTGTCGAAGTCCTTGTCGTTGAGCGCGAAGGCGAGCTTCTGGACCAGCGCGATGGCCTCGAGGTGGTTGAGGTTCATCTTCCAGTTGCCGGCGATGAGCGGCTTCCGCTGGGTCAACTCAGTCCTCCAAAGCCGCGAGTCCGGGAAGGGTCTTGCCCTCAAGATATTCGAGGCTGGCCCCGCCACCGGTGGAAATGTGCGAGAAACCGTCCTCGGGGAGTCCCAGCTTCCGTACGGCGGCCGCGGAGTCGCCGCCCCCCACCACGGTGAAGGCCCCTTCGCTGCTGGTACGGGCGATCAGCGCCTCGGCCACCGCCCTGGTGCCGCCGGAGAACGCGTCGAACTCGAACACGCCCATGGGGCCGTTCCAGAAGACGGTCCCGGCGTCAGCCAGCTTGGAGGCGAACAGCTCGCGCGTCTTGGGCCCGATGTCGAGCCCCTCGCGGTCGGCCGGGATCGCCGTGGCCTCGACCACGTCGTGCTCGGCGTCCGGCGCGAACGTGACCGCCGCCAGGATGTCGACGGGCAGCACCAGCTCGACGCCGCGCTCGGCGGCCTCGTTGAGGAAGCCGCGCACCTGGTCGAGCTGGTCCTCCTGGAGCAGCGACTTGCCGACCTCGTGGCCCTGGGCCTTGAGGAAGGTGTACGCCATGCCGCCGCCGATCAGCAGCCGGTCGACCTTGGTCAGCAGGTTGGCGATGACGCCGAGCTTGTCGGAGACCTTGGCGCCGCCCAGCACCACGGCGTAGGGCCGCTCGGGGCTCTCGGTCAGCTTCTTCAGCACCTCGACCTCGGCCACGACCAGGCCGCCCGCTGCGTGCGGCAGCAGCTTGGGCACGTCGTAGACGCTGGCGTGCTTGCGGTGCACCGCGCCGAACCCGTCACCCACGTAGAGCTCGGCCAGCCCGGCCAGCTTCTCCGCGAACGCGCCCCGCTCGGCGTCGTCCTTGGACTCCTCGCCCGGCTCGTAGCGCAGGTTCTCCAGCAGCGCCACCTGGCCGTCCTGGAGCTGTTCGACCGTGCTCCCGGCGCTGTCGCCGACCACGTCGGTGGCGAAGGCGACCTCCTGGCCGAGCAGCTCGCCCAGGCGCCCGGCCACCGGCCTGAGCGAGTATTTCGGATCGGCCTTGCCCTTGGGCCTGCCCAAGTGGGCACAGACGACGACCTTGGCGCCCCGGTCCACCAGCGTCCTGATCGTCGGCACCGACGCCCGGATGCGGCCGTCGTCGGTGATCGTCTCCCCGTCGAGGGGGACGTTGAGGTCGGCGCGCACGAGCACGCGCCGCCCCTTCACGTCGAGATCGTCGAGCGTGCGCATGCTCATACTCCTGTTCATTGCCTCTGCTCCGCAGAGGCGGCTCGGTCGCTGGGGAGCCGTCGCCTTCCCTCGTCACTCCGGTCGCTACGCTCCCTGCGTTCCTCAGTCCAGGCGACGGCGCTCCCTCGCGCGTTCATTGCCCCTGCTCCGCAGAGGCGGCTCGGTCGCTGGGGAGCCCTCGCGCGTTCATTGCCTCTGCTCCGCAGAGGCGGGCTCAGTCGCCGGAAAGCCGTCGCGTGTCCATGGCCTCCACTCCGAGAAGGCGGCTCGCTCCCCTGGAGCCGCCGCCTTCTCTCGTGGGCTCATGCCCCCACTACGTGAACGCGCGCCCGGTCGCTCGGACCCGCTGGATCAGAGGTCGCGGCCGACCAGCTCGATCAGGTCGGCGAGGCGGTTGGAGTAGCCCCACTCGTTGTCGTACCAGCCGACGACCTTGACCTGGTTGCCGATCACCTTGGTGAGGCCGGCGTCGAAGATGCACGAGGCCGGGTCGGTGACGATGTCGGAGGAGACGATCTCGTCCTCGGTGTAGCTGAGGATGCCCTTGAGCGGGCCGTCGGCGGCGGCCTTGACCGCGGCGTTGACCTCCTCGACGGTGACCTCGCGGCTCACGTCGACGGTGAGGTCGGTGGCCGAGCCGGTGGGGATCGGCACGCGCATGGCGAAGCCGTCGAGCTTGCCCTTGAGCTCAGGCAGGACCAGGCCGATGGCCTTGGCGGCGCCGGTCGAGGTGGGCACCACGTTGAGCGCGGCGGCGCGGGCGCGACGCAGGTCCTTGTGCGGGCCGTCCTGCAGGTTCTGGTCCTGCGTGTAGGCGTGGATGGTGGTCATCAGACCCTTCTCGATGGTGAAGGTGTCGTGGAGGACCTTGGCCATCGGCGCCAGGCAGTTGGTGGTGCAGGAGGCGTTGGAGATGATCGTGTGGCTGGCCGGGTCGTAGGACCCCTCGTTGACGCCCATCACGATCGTGACGTCCTCGTTCTTCGCCGGGGCGGAGATGATGACCTTCTTCGCGCCGTTCTCGGCGTGCACCTTGGCCTTGGTGGCGTCGGTGAACAGACCCGTCGACTCCAGGACCACGTCGACACCGAGGTCGCCCCAGGGCAGCTTGCCCGGGTCGCGCTCCTCGAAGACCTTGATCGCCTTGCCGTCGACGGTGATCTCGTCGCTGGAGGCCTTCACCTCGTACGGCAGACGGCCCAGGATGCTGTCGTACTTGAGCAGGTGAGCGAGCGTCGCGTTGTCAGTCAGGTCGTTGACCGCGACGATCTCGATGTCCTTGCCGCTGGCGGCCACAGCGCGCCAGAAGTTGCGGCCGATGCGGCCGAAGCCGTTGACGCCTACGCGGATGCTCACGGAAACCGATCTCCTCGAACCAGATGGCGGGCTGAAACCTCAACCACGAACCTTATCGGACCTAAATTGGTTTAGACCACTGGAGGTACCCACTCTGAATCGGCGTTCAGGAGGCACGTTTTGCGACGTTCGAGTAAAGTGCCCGACTCATCGATGTAAATTCGTGCATTCTCTGGGGGCTGAGATGTCACATAAGCGGTCCGGCCTGCTGACCGGGCTGATCACAGGGCTGATCGCCGCGCTGGTCTGCGCGGCGGCCTTAGGGGCGGCCGTCCTGTTCCAGACCCGCCTGCCCGCCGCCGTCACGACGTTCGGGAACGGCCATCCTCTCTCGCTCGTTTCGTCCCTCGCGATCGCTCTCATCGTCGTCCTGGCGATAGGCGCGGTACGCCCCCGCAGCGTCATCCTGGTCCCCGTGGCGGCCCTGTACGCGGGCGGTGCCGTGGCGGCGGGCCAGATCGCGGGATCGTCAATCATGATCGGCGCCACCCTGCGCACCCCGGCAGCCGAGCGCGGCCCCGTGGACCTGGCCGACATCACCCTGGACAACTTCTCCGCCGGCCTCCCCTACGCGCCGTCGCTCTACCGGGACCCCCTGTCGGAGACGTGGGCCGCCTGGCTCTACATCGCCGTGGCCGCCCTCGCGGCCTTCGTCCTGCTCACCCTACGCGTAGCCCGCATCCGCCGGGCCCAGCGCGCCCTGGCGGACGGCGAGTCGTCGGCGGAGGAGCCCGAGTACCGCGCTCCGTTCGAGCCCGTCCAGGCCCCGACGCCGAAGCCGACAGCGGACCTGTTCACTCCCCGCAAGCCCGCCAACAAGGACTGAGCCGCCACTCCGGCCGGGCCTGACGGGGACGTCCCGGAACGGCATGCCGCTCGAACCGGAGTCCCCACGGCCGACGAACCGACGGCCGTGGGGACGGTCAAGGCGGCCACGGAGCCGGCCCAGAATGCGCGTCGTCACGGCGGCCGGCCCGTGAGCCTTCACGACCGGCCATGACGGACGGCAACCCACGTCGGCGCGTGCGGCCCACCGTGCGCAGCCGTACAAGATGGACGATCTGATGGGCGCGCGGCCCACCGTGCGCAGCCGTACAGGATAGATGGATCGATGGGCGCACGGCCCACCGTGCACAACCACAACTCACCAGATGGGCGCACCCAACGCGCGCAACCGCCACGTACGAGATCGGCGCACACCGGGCCGCCGCACGGGCTCAGCCGGATCAGGCGGGCGACGCAAAGCCCGTCAGGGGGCGAGCATGTCGACGGTGAGGTTGGCCTCGGTGTTGGGGATCCCCAGGTCGGAGGCGCGCTTGTCGGCCATGGCGAGCAGGCGGCGGATGCGCCCCGCGATGGCGTCCTTGGTCAGCGGCGGGTCGGCGATCTGCCCCAGCTCCTCCAGGGACGCCTGCTTGTGCTCCACCCGCAGCCGCCCGGCCACCACCAGGTGATCCGGCGCCTCCTCCCCGAGGATCTCCAGCGCCCGCTGCACCCGGGCCCCGGCCGCGACCGCCGCACGGGCCGAGCGCCGCAGGTTGGCGTCGTCGAAGTTGGCCAGCCGGTTGGCGGTGGCGCGCACCTCGCGGCGCATCCGGCGCTCTTCCCAGGCCAGCACGCTGTCGTGCGCCCCCAGCCGGGTGAGCAGCGCGCTGATCGCGTCGCCGTCGCGCACCACGACGCGGTCCACTCCGCGCACCTCACGCGCCTTGGCGTGGATCTTCAGGCGCCGGGCCGAGCCCACCAGCGCGAGCGCCGCCTCCGGGCCCGGGCACGTGACCTCGAGCGACATCGAGCGGCCCGGCTCGGTGAGGGAGCCGTGCGCCAGGAACGCGCCACGCCAGGCGGCCTCCGCGTCGCAGGCGGCGCCTGCCACGACCTGGCGGGGCAGGCCGCGCACCGGGCGGCCGTGGTTGTCGATCAGGCCCGTCTGCCGGGCCAGGGCCTCGCCGTCGCGGTAGACGCGTACGACGTAGCGCGAGCCCTTACGCAACCCGGCGGGCGCGAGCACGAGAACCTCGGCCTTGTGCCCGAACACCTCACCGATGTCCTTGATCAGCCGCCGCGCGGTGGCGTTGGTGTCGAGCTCAGCCTCGATCACGATCCGCCCGCCCACCAGGTGGAGGCCGCTCGCGAACCGCAGCAGCGTCGAAACCTCCGCCTTACGGCAGCACGGCTTCAGCACCGGCAGGCGACTCAGCTCGTCCTTCACCACACCTGTCATGGCCATGCGTTAGTCCTCTCCCCCATTCAGACCGGCTCTCAGCAGTCTCTCGCACCTTCGCACCGCCCCGGCCAGGATCAACGCTTCTGGAGGAAAATCTCGTCCAGGACGGAGGCAAGACGTCGTGGGTCATGCCTCGGCGAGCCGTCGGCGGCGGCCACGTCAGCCATCACGAGCCGAGCACCGAGCGCCCCGGCGGCCTTCTCCAGCGCGCCCGGGTCGTCCACCACCCCGGTGTCGGCGAGCACGACGTCGATCGCCAGGTCAGGTGCGTGCTGCCTGAGCACCTCCAGATGTTGCTGAGGGGAGAAGTCATCGGTCTCGCCCGGCTGCGGCGCCAGGTTGAGCGTGACGAGCCGCTTGGCCTTGGTCGCGTGCAGGGCCCTCGCGAGCTCGGGCACCTTGAGGTGGGGCAGCACGCTGGTGAACCACGACCCCGGCCCGAACACCAGCCAGTCGCTGTCCAGCACCGCCTCGACCGCCTCGGGCCGCGCGGGCGGGTCCTCAGGCACGAGGGAGATCGCCTGCACGCGTCCGGGCGTCAGCGCGCAGGCCACCTGCCCGCGCACGATCGAGATGACGCCGTCGAGCTCGACCTCGGCCACGATGTCGAGCGGCACCGACGCCATCGGCAGGACGCGGCCGTGCGCGCCCAGCAGCCGGCCGACCCAGTCGAGCCCCGCCACAGGGTCGCCGAGCAGCTCCCACAGGGCGACGATGAGCAGGTTGCCGACGGCGTGCCCGTGCAGCTCGCCCTCGCTGCGGAAGCGGTGCTGCACGACCTCGCTCCAGGTGCTGCCCCACTCGTCGTCCCCGCACAGCGCGGCGAGCGCCATCCGCAGGTCTCCGGGTGGCAGCACGCCGAGCTCGCGCCGCAGCCGCCCGCTGGACCCGCCGTCGTCGGCGACGGTCACCACGGCCGTCAGCCGGTCGGTCACCATCCTTAACGCGGACAGGGACGCGTAGAGCCCGTGCCCGCCGCCCAGCGCCACGACGTGCGGCCCGAACCCCGACAATCCCTTCGGGGCCGGCTCACGCTCTCCCGGCTCCGGACTCTCCTCAGCCGGACGCGAAAGCCGCACCGGGCACACGCCATCACCGGCCTCCTCCACGGCCGGACCCTCTACCGGATCCGGCGAACCCGCCGCTGCGCCGCCTTCATCGGTCACTCCCGCCCCACATCCCGATGGCTCACCTGGACCTCCATGTCGCGGTCATGCAGGCGGGCGGCGATCTGCTCGGCCATGGCCACGCTGCGGTGCTTGCCTCCCGTGCAGCCCACCGCCAGCGTGGCGTAGCTCTTGCCCTCGCGGGCGTATCCGGCGGCGACCACCCGCAGGACCTCCTCGTACCCGTCGAGGAACTCCTTGGCCCCCGGCTGCCCCAGCACGTAGTCGCTCACCGGCGCGTCGAGCCCGGTCATCGGCCGCAGCTCGGGCACCCAGTGCGGGTTGGGCAGGAACCGGCAGTCGACCACGAGGTCGGCGTCCACCGGCAGGCCGTACTTGAACCCGAAGGACACGATGTTGAGCCGCAGCCCCGGCCGGTCCTCACCGCCGAAGTACGCGACGATCTTGTTACGCAGGTCGTGGACGTTGTGCGAGGAGGTGTCGATCACCAGATCGGCGTTGGCCCTGACCTCCCGCAGGATGCCCCGCTCGCGGGTGATCCCGTCGACGAGCCGCCCCTCGCCCTGGAGGGGATGCGGCCTGCGGACGTTCTCGAACCTGCGTACCAGCTCCTCGTCGCTGGCCTCGAGGAACACGACCCGGACCCGCACGCCGCGCCCTTCGAGCTCCTCGATGGCGGCGTTGAGGTCGGTGGTGAAGGCCAGGCTGCGGACGTCCACGACGGCCGCCACCTTGTCGGCGGCCAGCTTGACCTTGCCCGCCTCCTCCGCCATCGCGAACAGCAGCCCGGGCGGCAGGTTGTCGATGACGAACCAGCCCAGGTCCTCGAGCGCTTTGGCGGCTGTGCTGCGCCCCGCCCCTGACATGCCGGTGACGATGACGAACGCCGGCTCCGTGCTCATTTCCTCTCTCCGTCCCGCGCGCCCTGCCAGGGCGCACCACCATAGCGGAGGCACCCGGACACGGCCTGACGTCCTGGCGAGATCAAGGTGACTCTCCCTTCAGCGTCGACACGATGACCTCGGCGATGGACGGGCCGATGCCTGGAACCTCGCAGATCTCCGCGGCAGTGGCCTCGCGTAGTTTCTTCACGGAGCCGAAGTGCTTGAGCAGCGCCTGCCGGCGAGCCGGCCCGAGGCCCGGCACGCTGTCGAGCGCGCTCTCCTTCACCGTCTTGGACCTCTTGGACCGATGGTAGGTGATGGCGAACCTGTGTGCTTCGTCCCGCACGCGTTGCAGCAGGTAGAGACCTTCACTTGAACGAGGCATGATCACCGGCTGGTCGTCGCCGGGCAGCCACACCTCCTCCAGCCGCTTGGCCAGTCCGCACACCGACACGTCGTCGATGCCGAGCTCGTCGAGCGCCCGCTGCGCGGCGGCCGCCTGGGGACCCGCGCCGTCGACGACGACGAGGTTGGGCGGATAGGCGAACTTGCGCGGCTTGCCCGTCTCGGGGTCGATGGGGCCGTGGCCGCTGTCGTCGTCGGCGGCCAGCTCGCCGGTGGCCGAGCGCTCCTCGAGGTAGCGGCGGAACCGCCGCGTGATCACCTCGTGGATCGACGCGACGTCGCCCTCCTTGCTCTTGACGGCGAAGCGCCGGTATTCGCTCTTGCGCGCCAGGCCGTCCTCGAAGACCACCATCGACGCCACGACGTTCTCGCCCTGCAGGTGGGAGACGTCATAGCACTCGATGCGCAGCGGCGCCTGGTCGAGGTCGAGCGCGTCGGCGATCTCCTGCAGCGCCTTGCTCCGGGTGGTCAGGTCGCTGGCGCGACGGATCTTGTGCTGGGCGAGCGACTCCTTGGCGTTGCGCTCGACGGTCTCCATCAGCGCTCTCTTGTCGCCGCGCTGGGGCACGCGCACCTCGACGCGGGTGCGGCGCTGCTCGCTCAGCAGCTCGGCGACGGCCTCGCAGTCGGGCGGCAGCGCGGGCACGAGGACCTCGCGCGGCATCGCGTCGGGGCTCGCCTCGGCGTACATCTGGAGGAGGAACTGCTCGACCAGCGCGCCGGGCGAGGTCTCCTCGACCTTGTCGACCACCCATCCGCGCTGGCCGCGGATGCGGCCGCCGCGCACGTAGAAGACCTGCACGGCGGCTTCGAGCGGGTCCTCGGCCAGCGCGATCACGTCGGCGTCGGTGCCCTCGCCGAGCACCACGGCCTGCTTCTCCAGCGCCCGCTGCAGCGCCTGGATGTCGTCGCGGAGCCGGGCCGCGCGCTCGTACTCCTGCTCCCCGGCCGCGTCGCGCATGTCCTTTTCAAGGCGCTTGATGAAGCGGCTGGTGTTGCCCGCCATGAAGTCGCAGAAGTCCTCGGCGAGCTCGCGGTGCTCCTCCGGGGTGACCCGGCCGACGCAGGGCGCCGAGCACTTGTCGATGTAGCCGAGCAGGCACGGGCGGCCGATCTGGCCGGCCCGCTTGAACACCCCGGCGCTGCACGTGCGCACCGGGAAGACGCGCAGCAGCAGGTCGACGGTCTCACGGATGGCCCACGCGTGGGAGTAGGGGCCGAAGTAACGCGTGCCCTTGCGCTTGGCCCCGCGCAGGACCTGCACGCGCGGGAAGTCCTCGCCCATGGTGACCGCGAGATAGGGGTACGACTTGTCGTCGCGGTATTTCACGTTGAAGCGCGGGTCGAACTCCTTGATCCAGGAGTATTCGAGCTGCAGCGCCTCGACCTCGGTGCCGACGACGGTCCAGTCGACGTCCGCGGCCGTGGTCAGCATCGACTGGGTGCGCGGGTGGAGCGCGGAGAAGTCGGCGAAGTAGGAGTTGAGCCGCTGGCGCAGGCTCTTGGCCTTGCCGACGTAGATCACCCGGCCGTGCGCGTCCCTGAACCGGTAGACCCCGGGGGAATCGGGGATCGAACCCGGCTTGGGCCGGAAACTCAAGGGGCTGCCCGCTGATCTCGCCACGTTCAAAGCCTAGTAGCCCGCACCGACAAGGTGGCCCGCCGCGCCTTCCCAGCGGCGCGACGGGCCTGCCCGGCTATGCGAGCGTGATCTGGTCGCCCTCAACCTTGATCTGCTGCGCGGGCAGCGGTTTGTCGGCCGGCCCGTGCTTGACCGAGCCGTCCGCGATGGCGAACTTGCTGCCATGGCACGGGCAGACGATCACACCGTCCGAGACGTTGCCGACCGTGCACCCGTTGTGCGTGCACACGGCGCTGAACGCCTTGAACTCGCCCGACGTGGGCTGGGTGACCACGATCTTCTGATCCTTGAAGACCGTGCCGCCGCCGACGGGGATGTCGGCGGTCTTGGCCAGCGCGCCACCGGCCGGTGCGCCGGACTGCGACGCGCTCGACCCGCCGGCCGCGGGCTGTGTGGTTTCTGCGCTGCCGCCGCAGGCGGTGAGCGCCAGCGCCAGGCCGCCCGCCCCGACACCGGCGATCACGGTACGGCGACTCTGAAGGTCATCTCCCATGTGCTCACCCAACCGCATGCAGGTGAGAAATTCATGAGACACGGCCTATGCGAGCCGGATCTTGTCACCGTCGACGGTTATCTTCTTCTCCGCCAGCGGCTCGCCGGCCGGCCCGTTCGCGACGGAGCCGTCGTTGATGTTGAACTTGCTGCCGTGGCACGGGCAGTTGATCGTCTTGTTGGAGACGGTGGCCACCGTGCAGCCCGCGTGGGTGCAGACCGCCGTGAACGCCTTGAACTCGCCCGCGCTCGGCTGCGTGACCACGATCTTCTCGTTCTCGAAGACCTTCCCGCCGCCCTCGGGGATGTCCGCGGTGTCGGCCAGCGCCTTGCTCTTCGAAGCCGTCTTCTTTTTCTTCGGTGACGACGACTCCGAGGGCTGCTCCGCCGGCGGCTCCGCACTCGCCTCCGTCGTCGGCGAACCGTAGCTCGCACATGCCGTCAGAACCGCCGCGAGCCCGGCGCCTCCTGCGCTCAGGACCACCGTCCGGCGCGTCTTATCCGTCATCGTGCGTTCCTCCCAGATTGGCTTTCACTTCAGGTACGGCCGGCGCCCTCGCACCGGTTCAGCCTGCCCGAGCCCAATCCGGTTCTCTACGCAAAAGTAAGCGTTCAGGCGACGTTCAGGCGACCACGATGCCGTCGCCTTCGACCTTCACCTTGTAGGAGGCCAGCGGGGCGGTAGCGGGTCCCTTGGTGGCCTTGCCGCTGTCGGCGGAGAACTCGCTGCCGTGGCAGGCGCACCTGATGACGTTCTCCTTGGGGGCGCTGACCGCGCAGCCCTTGTGCGTGCACACCGAACTGAACGCCTTGTAGACGCCCTGCGTGGGCTGCGTCACCACGACCTGCAGGTCCTCGATCACCGTGCCCCCGCCCACGGGTACGTCGGCCGTCTTGGCGATGACCTTGCCCTTGAGGCTCGGCTGGGCCTTGGTCTCTCCCCCGCCGCACCCGGCCAGCGCCAGCCCGCACACCGAGATCCCGGCCGCCCCCAGCACCTCTCGCCGCCCCAAACCGTTTTCGGGCATGGCTCCGCCCCGCTCCTTGACCGTCATGATGTGCCGACCTTCCGCGTCGCCGCTGACCCCCTGCAGGCCAGGCCGTTACCGATGCTCAACTTTATTGGCGGCACCCCTCGGTCCGATGACCGGGTGGCAGGCCGCAGGGTCGCCGCCACGTGCGGACCACCGGGCCGCCCACGCCGGCGCGAGCGTGGTCAGCCGGCGGTAGGCGGATGGTCAGCGGCGGGGCCGACGCTGACCGTATGACTGTTATGACAGAACGCCCGCCTGCCTCCCCGTCCAAGCCTCGCTGGTGGCGGCGGCCCTGGGTGGCTCCGCTGGCGGTGGTGTCGGCCGTGTTCGTCGCGTACTCGCTGCCGCCGTACCTCTCCCTGGACCCGGCCCAGTCCCGGGTGCCCGCTCCGGACTTCTTCCCGCCGCACTTCGCGGTGCTCTCCCTGCATGTGATCTTCGGCTCGACCGCGATGATCACGTGCTGCCTGCAGATCTGGCCGTGGTTCCGCGGACGCTATCCGCGTGCGCACCGGATCATCGGCCGGGTGTACGTCTTCGGCGGCTGCGTCCCGAGCGGCCTGCTGGGACTGGTGGTCGGCGTGACCACCCCGTTCTTCGGCCCGGCGACGGCGGCCAGCGGTGTCGTGCTGGCGACCGTCTGGGTGGGCTGCACGCTGGCGGGCTGGCGGATGGCCAGGCAGCGCAGGTTCGTCGACCACCGCCGATGGATGATCCGCAGCTTCGCCCTGACCATGTCCATCGTCACGAACCGCCTCTGGGCCGCCGTGTTCGTCGTCACCCTGTCGCCGCAGCTCGACACGGCTTTCCACGGCGACCAGGCGTTCCTGGTCAGCACGGCGGCGGCAATGAGCGCGTGGCTGGGCTGGGTGCTGCCGCTGCTGGTGGCCGAGTGGTGGCTGGAACGCGGCGACGCCGCCAAACGCCGCGCCCGCGCCCGCGCTCGCACCACCACCGGCTGACCACACCGTGCCCAGGCCGGCGCAGGACGAGCCGTCACACGCCGCCCAGCGGCGCGCGACGGCTCAGAAGGCGAGGATCTTCCGCAGGAAGCGCCCCGTGTGGCTCTCGTCCACCAGTGCGATCTCCTCGGGCGTCCCGCTGGCGACCAGCGTCCCGCCCCGGGAGCCGCCCTCGGGCCCCATGTCGATGATCCAGTCGGCCGTCTTGATCACATCGAGGTTGTGCTCGATGACGATCACCGTGTTGCCGCCGTCCACGAGCCGCCCGAGCACGCCCAGCAGGCGCCGGATGTCCTCGAAGTGCAGGCCGGTGGTCGGCTCGTCCAGCACGTAGATGGTCCGCCCGGTCTGCCGCCGCTGCAGCTCCGACGCGAGCTTGACCCGCTGTGCCTCACCGCCGGACAGCGTGGTGGCGGGCTGCCCGAGCCGTACGTAGCCGAGGCCCACGTCGTGGAGGGTCTGCAGGTGGCGCTTGATCGCGGGGATCGCGTCGAAGAAGCCCAGGGCCTCCTCGATCGGCATGTCGAGCACCTCGGAGATCGTCTTGCCCTTGTAGTGGACCTCCAGCGTCTCCCGGTTGTAGCGGGCGCCGTGGCAGACCTCACAGGGGACGTAGACGTCCGGGAGGAAGTTCATCTCGATCTTGATGGTGCCGTCGCCCGCGCACGCCTCGCAGCGCCCGCCCTTGACGTTGAAGCTGAAGCGCCCGGGCTGGTAGCCGCGCACCTTCGCCTCGGTCGTGGCCGCGAACAGCTTGCGGACGTGGTCGAAGACGCCGGTGTACGTGGCCGGGTTGGAGCGGGGGGTGCGGCCGATCGGCGACTGGTCGACGTGGACGACCTTGTCCACGTGGTCCATGCCGTTGATGCGCGAGTGCCGCCCCGGCACCGTGCGCGCGCCGTTGAGCTCCTTGGCCAGCGCGTTGTAGAGGATGTCGTTGACCAGCGTCGACTTCCCCGACCCCGACACGCCCGTGACCGCCGTGAACACGCCCAGCGGGAAGTCGATGTCGACTCCCTTGAGGTTGTGCTCGCGCGCGCCCTTGACCGTGATCTGCCGCTTCCTGTCGCGCTTGCGGCGCTTGGGCGGGATCGGGATGCTCCTACGCCCGGACAGGTACTGGCCGGTGATCGACTCCTCGCTGGACAGGAGCTCCTGGACGGTGCCGGACACCACGACCTGGCCGCCGTGCTCGCCTGCGCCGGGGCCGATGTCGACCACCCAGTCGGCCGCCGCGATCGTGTCCTCGTCGTGCTCGACCACGATCAGCGTGTTGCCCATGTCGCGGAGCCTGATCAGCGTGTCGAGCAGCCGCATGTTGTCGCGCTGGTGGAGCCCGATCGACGGCTCGTCGAGCACGTACAGGACGCCGACCAGGCCCGAGCCGATCTGCGTGGCCAGCCTGATGCGCTGGGCCTCGCCGCCCGCCAGGGTGGCGGCGGCGCGGTCCATGGTCAGGTAGTCGAGGCCGACGTCGAGCAGGAAGCCCATGCGGGCGTTGATCTCCTTGACCACCCGCTCGGCGATCTGCATGTCGCGGTCGGAGAGCTTGAGCCCGGCCAGGAACTTCGCGCACTCGCCGATCGACATGGCCGCCACCTCGGCGATCGACTTGTCCGCGACCGTGACCGCCAGCGTGACCGGCTTGAGCCGGGCGCCCTTGCAGGCCGGGCACGGGATCTCGCGCATGTAGCCCTCGAACCGCTCGCGGGTCGAGTCGCTCTCCGCCTCGGCGTGCCGGCGCTGCACCCACGGGATGACGCCGTCGTAGGTGGTGTAGTAGGAGCGCTGCCTGCCGTAACGGTTGCTGTAGCGGACGTGCACCTGCTCGTCGTGCCCGTACAGCAGCGACTTCTGCGCCTTCTTCGGCAGCTTCTCCCACGGCGTGTCGAGCGTGAACCCGACCGTGTGGCCGAGTGCCTCGATCAGCCTGACGAAGTATTCGCTGGTGTGGCCGCCCGACCACGGGTGGAGCGCGCCGTCGCCGAGCGTGCGCTCGGGGTCGGGCACCACCAGGTCGGGGTCGACCTCCATCTTCGTGCCGAGGCCCGTGCACTCGGGGCAGGCGCCGAACGGTGAGTTGAACGAGAACGAGCGCGGCTCCAGCTCCTCGAACGACAGGTCGTCATAGGGGCAGTAGAGGTGCTCGGAGTAGAAGCGCTCGCGGCCCGGGTCATCCTCGGGCAGGTCGACGAACTCGAGCGTGATCGTGCCGCCCGACAGCTGCAACGCCGTCTCGACCGAGTCGTTGAGCCGGCGGCGCGCCGACTCCTTGACCGACAGGCGGTCGACGATGACCTCGATGTCGTGCTTCTCGTACTTCTTCAGCGTCGGCGGCTCCTCCAGCCGCACGACGGTGCCGTCGACCCTGGCCCGGGCGAAACCCTTGGTCTGCAGCTCGCGGAAGAGCTCGGCGTACTCGCCCTTGCGGCCCCTGATCACCGGCGCGAGCACCTGGAAGCGGGTGCCCTCCTCCAGGTCCATCACGCGGTCGACGATCTGCTCGGGTGTCTGCCTGGCGATCGGGCGCGAGCAGACCGGGCAGTGGGGCTTGCCGATGCGTGCCCAGAGCAGCCGCAGGTAGTCGTAGACCTCGGTGATCGTGCCGACGGTCGAGCGGGGGTTCTTGCTGGTCGCCTTCTGGTCGATCGACACCGCGGGCGACAGGCCCTCGATGAAGTCGACGTCGGGCTTGTCCATCTGGCCGAGGAACTGGCGGGCGTACGCCGACAGCGACTCGACGTAGCGCCGCTGCCCCTCAGCGAAGATCGTGTCGAAGGCCAGGCTCGACTTGCCGGAGCCGGACAGGCCCGTGAAGACGATCAGCGAGTCTCGCGGCAGGTCGAGCGAGACGTCCTTGAGGTTGTGTTCTCGTGCACCACGCACGATCAGGCGGTCAGCCACGGCGATCCCGGAGGTCTAAAGGCGGATAGGTCCACGGGGATGGTAGACGGGGGCACTGACAATTTCGGCGGACCGTTGCCCGACCCCCGAAAATCCGTCCTACACAGACTACGGCCATCTCCCACCCCGCCAGGAGCCCTTCTGCATTCAACCAGCTGACCAGCGGCTTTATGCCGGA
Source organism: Nonomuraea sp. NPDC049695 (assembly GCF_040674955.1). Taxonomy (NCBI): domain Bacteria; kingdom Bacillati; phylum Actinomycetota; class Actinomycetes; order Streptosporangiales; family Streptosporangiaceae; genus Nonomuraea; species Nonomuraea sp. NPDC049695. The sequence goes on from NZ_JBFANV010000114.1 coordinate 22,830, forward strand.
CCCCAGGGCAGGCGTCCTAAATGATGAAATATCCAGATATGACCGTCCTACCCGCGCTGCAGGCCGAGCTGGCCACGGCCACCGACCAGCTGCTGGCCACGGCCGGGTCCCTGTCCGACGCCGACCTCGCCGCCCCCTCCCTTCTGCCCGGCTGGACCAGGGGCCATGTGCTCGCCCACCTCGCCCAGAACGCCGACTCCCACATCAACCTCCTCACCTGGGCGAGGACCGGGGTCAAGATCCCCCAGTACGCCTCCCCCGAGGCCAGGGCCGCCGCCATCGAAGCCGCCGCCGCCCGGTCAGCCGCCCGGCACCTGGCCGACCTGGAGGACAGCGCCGCCCGCCTGACCGCCGCGGTCCGCGACCTGCCGCGCGAGCGCTGGTCCGCGCCGGTGGAGGGCATGCGGCCGCCCGCCCACCCCGCCTGGTATCTCCTGGTACGTCGCCTGCGCGAGGTCGGCCTCCACCACGTGGACCTGGCCGCCGGATACGGCCCACGGGACTGGCCGGAGCCGTTCGTCCTGCGCGAACTTCACGACTGCCGCGCGTGCTGGCCGCACGCCCGTAGCACGGTGAGCGCGATCGTGCTCAAGAACGCGTCCGGCCAGGCCATCGAGAGCTGGCCGGACCTCGGTCCCGGCCCCGCGGTCGAGGGCGCGCCCGCCGACATGCTGGCCTGGCTGACCGGAAGATCACGTGGCGAGGGCGTTACGCTGGTGCCCGTGGGGCAGCCGTGCATGCCCGGTGGCGCCGTCCTTCCAGAGCCGCCGCCGTGGCTGACGATGCCGGCCCCCGCTGATCTGCCCGCGACGCCCCCAGAGGACTACCCATGACCTACACAGGTGACGTCCAGGTCGGCGGTCCCGCCGACGTGCGCGAGCTGCCCGCGCTCACGATCTGCAAGCTCGCCGTCGGCCCGTACGACAACAACGCCTATCTGCTGCGCTGCACCGAGACCGGCGAAGGGCTGCTGATCGACGCGGCCGCCGACGCCGACCGCCTGCTCGCTCTGGTCGCCGACCAGCCGGTGCGCTCGATCGTCACCACGCATCAGCACGGTGACCACTGGCAGGCCCTGGAGCAGGTGAGCAAGGTGACCGGCGCCGACGCGATCGCCCACCCGCTCGACGCGCCCGCCCTCCCGGTACGGGTGGACCGCACGGTCGAGCACGGCGACACGATCGACTTCGGCGCGGTCACGCTCGAGGTGATCCACCTGCGCGGCCACACACCCGGCTCGATCGCCCTGCTGTACGACGGCGGTGAGGCGGGCCATCACCTGTTCACGGGAGACTCGCTGTTCCCGGGCGGCGTGGGCAACACGTGGAAGGACTCGGAGCGCTTCACACAGCTCTACAACGACGTGGTCGAACGCGTCTTCGACCGCCTCCCGGACGAGACGTGGGTGTATCCGGGCCACGGCAAGGACACCACGCTGGGCGTCGAACGTCCCGCGCTGCCGGAATGGAAGGCCCGCGGCTGGTGACCCGCCGTGCTCCAGGGTCAAGCCGGCCACGGAGCCGGCCCAGAATGCGCGTCGTCACGGCGACCGGCCCGTGAGCCTTCACGACCGGCCATGACAGACGGCCAGGGACGTCGGCGCGTGCGGCCCGCCGTGCGCAGCCGTACAAGAGGGACGATCTGATGGGCGCGCGGCCCACCGGGCGCAGCCGTACAACATGGGAGGGTTTTACCGACGCGACCACGGACACGGATCAGCGGCGCAGGACGTGGAGGATGCGGTCGGCGGCGAGGGCCGGGTCGTCGGCGATGCCGACGAGTTCGCCCCACGACCACCGGTAGAACCACCCCTCCGGCATCGGCACGCAGTCGATCGTCTCCGCCAGCATCACCGTCTCGGGATCGCTGATGCGCAACGCGGGCGGGTAGGACCGCAACGTGGCCGTCAGCCCGCGCTGCTCCAGCTCCGTGGCCAGCTTGCCGAGATAGTACGTGCGCGTGTGCTCGCGCGGCGTGGCCGACATGGCTCTATCAAAGCCGAAGTAAGACGAAAAATCGCGTCAGTTGCTGATGCGCGTGGCCGCTTCGCGGCGCTGCTCCCGCTTGTAGACCAGCATGCGCAGCGGGATCGCCGCCACCAGCGCGATCTGCATACTCGCGCCGATCTTGATCGGCAGGTCGCCGCCCTCCGGCCAGGCCACCCAGACGGTCAGGAACGCCACGTTCACCATGATCCACCCCAGGACGCCCGCCGCGAGCTGGCCCTTCGGCTTGGGGTACTCGATCCGGCTGACCATCAGCCAGGCCACGCCCAGCACGGCGAGCAGGGACCAGACGCTCGGCTGGAACAGCAGCACGATGGAGATCACGGTCATGGCGCCCATGGGGATGGGCAGGCCCATGAAGTCACCGCTCTTGGTCTTGACGCAGGCGAACCTGGCCAGGCGCACGACCCCGGCCACCAGCACGGCCGCCGCCGCGGCGACCACCATCATGAACGGCACCTGATCGGTGAACCCGCCCCAGATCACGACCATGAACGCGGGCGCGAACCCGAAGCTGATGACGTCGGCCAGGTTGTCGAGCTCGGCGCCCATCGCGGAGGCCCGGAAGCGCCGCGCGACGAGGCCGTCGAACAGGTCGCACGTCGCGCCGATGAGCAGCAGCACGATGGCGGTGGCGAAGTAGCTCGGATCGGGCGTGAAGCGATGACCGCCCTGGAGCTGCTGGATCGCGGAGTAGGCCAGGACGCACACGGCCAGGAACCCGCAGACCGCGTTGCCCAGCGAGAGCGAGTCCGCGGCAGACAGGCGGAACGCCTTGCCGACCGGACCCCGAGGTTCTTCCTCCTCATCCACCTGCCAACTGCCGGCGTCAGCCGCGGTCAATTCTGGTCACCCCCGCAACCGTCTTGTCACCCACGGACACCGCGGGAGATATCCCTTCGGGAAGGTAGATGTCGACGCGCGAACCGAACCTGATGAGACCGATCCGCTCGGCCTGCGCGACCTTCGCACCAGTGCTCACGTACGGCACGATCCTGCGCGCGACCGCGCCAGCGATCTGCACCATCTCAATGTCACCCAGCGCGGTCTCGAAATGCCACACCACGCGCTCGTTCTGGTCGCTGTCCTTGTTGAACGCCGGCAGGAACCCACCTGCCACATGCTGCACGGAGGCGACATTTCCCGCAAGAGGGGCACGGTTGACATGTACGTTCAGGGGGCTCATGAAGATCGCGACCCTGGTGCGGCCGTCCGGCCACGGGTCGATGCTCTGCACCACCCCGTCGGCGGGCGACAGGATGCGTCCCTCGCCCGGCGTGCGGTCGGGGTCACGGAAGAACCAGAGCATGCCCCCGGTGAGCGCGCTCAGCGGCGCCGCCGCGAGCGCCCATCGCCGGTCCTTGCGCGTCAGCAGCGCGGTTGCGGCCGCCGCGGCCGCCGTCGGGATGAGCCACGGGGAGACCCCGCGTGCGAGCCTGACGCGGCTCGACTTGGCAGAATCGTCTGACACGTACAACCTTTGGTGGAGACTGAATTGGGCGCTTTGCCGTGATGTTACAGAACAAGCAACTATGACACGGCGCAACTACACAAGCAAAGCGCCTCGAAGTCCTTTTCGCTAGACCTGCTCCGGGTGCGGCTCCTCCTCCTGGCGCGCGTCGATCCGCGCTTTGACCAGGCTGGCCACGGTGGTGACGACCATGGTGACACCGATGACCGTGAGCGACACCCAGATGGGGATTTCGGGCGCCCAGGAGACATGGCTGGCGTGCAACGCCTCCAATATCAGCTTAACCCCGATGAACCCGAGGATGAACGCCAAACCATAGCTGATGTAGACCAGTCGTTGGAGCAGACCGCCCAGCAGGAAGTAGAGCTGACGCAGCCCCATCAGGGCGAACGCGTTGGCCGTGAAGACGATGAAGGGGTCCTTGGTGAGCCCGAAGATGGCGGGAATCGAGTCGAGCGCGAACAGCAGGTCGGTGCTCCCGATCGCGATCATCACGATGAGCATCGGGGTCACCATGCGCCTGCCGTCGATCTTGACGGTGACCTTGGAGCCGACGTACCCCTCGGTGGTGGGGAAGGCCCTGCGCACCCACCTCAGCAGGATGTTCTCGTTGAACTCCTCTTCCTCGCCCTTGAGGTGCTGGCGGACGAGGTTGATCGCGGTGTAGACGAGGAAGGCGCCGAACAGGTAGAAGAGCCAACTGAAGCGCTGCAGCGCCGCCGCCCCGAGCGCGATGAAGATACCGCGCATCACGAGGGCGAGCAGGATGCCGACGAGCAGCACCTTGTGCTGGTACGCCCGTGGCACGGCGAACCTGCTCATGATGATGAAGAAGATGAAGAGGTTGTCGACGCTCAGGCTGTATTCGGTGATGTAGCCGGCGAAGAACTCTCCGGCCTTGCCGCCTCCGAACGTGGCCCACAGAATCGCACCGAACACCGCGGCGAGGGCGACGTAGAACGTGACCCAGTATCCGGCCTGCCGCATGGAGAACTCTCGGGCTTCTCCACGGTCGACGATCCACAGGTCAATGGCGAGCACCACGAGAAGACCGCCGATCACGGCGATCCAGGCCCACATGGGTACAGTCACGTCTCAAGCCTCCGGCATGCACGACTCATTGCCGGAGGTCTCTCCCGCCCGCTTTCAACCGCGGACCGGCAGCCCCGGGGGCCCCGTGGAGTGGGGCTGCACCGTGATGACGAGGCTGTCGCGAAGGGATACTCCCCTCCCTAACCCAGGCACTATATAAGAACGCCCCCACCCGGCCTAATCATCCCTCCCGACCTTGAGCCCCGTACACGGCGAGCACGTCCTCCACGGCGTCGTCGGCGCCGGGCATCTCCCGCCCCCGCCGCTCCGCCGCCACTGCCAGCGTTTCCGCAGGTCCCGGCGTTGCGATCAGCTCACGTACGGCTCTGCGCAACCCCTCGACATCCCCGTACGGAACCAGAACCCCGGCATCCCCCAGAATTTCTGGAATCCCGCCTACTTTGTAGGCAATTGCCGGCGTTCCGGACATGAGCGCCTCGCGCAGGGTGAGCGGCTGGCCCTCCCAGCGGCTCGGCATCAGCAGGGCGAGGGCGGCCCCGAGCAGGTCGGGCACGTCCGTCCGGTGTCCCAGCAGCAGCACGGGCAGCTTCTCGTCGTCGATCCTGCGCCGCAGCTCCTCGCGCAGCGGCCCGTCGCCCGCGATCACGAACAGCGGCTCGCCGGACGGCCACGGCCCGGCGGCGACGTCGAGCAGCGTCTCGAGACCCTTCTGCTGGGCCAGCCGGGCGAGCGTCAGGAACACGGGGCGCTCGCCCGCGCCCAGCTCGTCCCTGACCTCCCGCGGCGTGCGTTTCGCCGGCCCGGGCGCGGGCGCGGGCACCACGGCGGCCCGCACGTCGCGGGCGCCGAGCCGGGACATGCCCTCACCGAGGTCCGGGGAGACCACGAGCACGTGATCGGCCCCCCGGGCCACGATCCGCTCCAGCACCCCGTAGACGAGCCCGACGAACCCACCGGCGGTCAGCGCGTTGTGCAGAGTGACGACCAGCCGCGCCCCACCTCGGCCCATCCCCTCACGAAGCCGGCCGTCCCCGCCTCGCCGGCCCAGCTTCGCGAGCGCGGCCAGCGCCCCGGCCCTCAGCCCGTGAGCGTGCACGACGTCGGCGTCCCGGGTCAGCCGCCTGACGGCCAGGACCGCGCGCAGGTCGTTCACCGGGTGGGGCCGGTCCGACACGGCCACCTCCACGAAACGGGCCCCCGCACGGGCGTAGGAGAACTTCTCCTCGACACTGCGCGGCCCGATGACGGCCACCTGGTGCCCCCGCCGCACCAGCCCTTCGACCAGCATCAGGACATACCGCCCGGTGCCCCCGGACGTGGTGCCCAGCACGAAAGCCACCCGCACAACCGCTCCTAACGTGGTCTCCAACCCGTCTTTACGTGGTCTCCAGCCCGAAACCCACCCGCACTTACCTACTCGGCCCCGCCACGCTCACTCCGCCCCGCCGCGCTCACTCCGCCCCGTCACGCTCGCTCGGCCCCGTCGCGGCTCCGCCCCGCCGTACGAGCCCCGCCACGGTGGCGGCATCGGCCCGATCCACGACGGCCACGACCGCCATGCCCACCACCAGCGCCACGACGGCGGCCAGCACGGCGGCCCCCACGTTCGGCCAGATGCCACTCGCCCCCAGCAGCCCCACGACGCCGGCCCCCGCCAGGTACCCCAGCAGACCACCGCCAAGCGCCGCCCCGACTGCCCGGGGCAGCCCCGCAACGGCCCCGCTCCCCCGGGCGCGGACCACCGAGCCGAGCAGCAGCACCCCGCCCACACTCATCCCGACGCTCATGCCGAGCGCCATCCCCCCGATCCGCCATCCATCGGGCAGCGCCAGCGCGAACAC
>NZ_JBFANV010000115.1:0-28440 GCF_040674955.1 Nonomuraea sp. NPDC049695
GGTGTCCTCCCCCCTCGTCCCCGATCGCCCCGCGCGCGGGGCGATCGGCACCGGCGGCCCTGGCCAGGTCACCATCGCCACCGTAGCCGACATCCGTGCCCCTGCGCGGCACGCCACCGGCCGGGAGGCGCGCCGACGCGCCGCCCGCCCACGGATACCGTCACGATCCCTCGGTTATGAGGAACTCCTGCGGCACCTCGTCATGCACGGTGAACACCGAGTCGAGCCCGGTGACCTGCAGAATCTTGCGTACGGCAGGACGCGGGGCGGCCACTTCGAGCGTCCCTCCCTGCTCCTTCATCCGTTTGAGCGCCGACAGCAGCACGTTCATCCCCGTGGAGTCGCAGAAATCCACGGCGGACATGTCGATGACCACCCGGCTGGGCCCCTCCTTCAACAGCCGAGTGAACTCGGTCTGCAGGTGAGGCGCCGTGTACAGGTCGATTTCTCCGGTGATGGCAACGAGTGCTGACCCGGCATGTGATCGAGTCGAGACCTTGAGCTCCACATGGGCAGGCTAGCGGCGCGGAGGCTTCCGGTCACGTTCTCACGCCGATAGGGGAACCACAGGTTTTTGTCCTCCGTTTGGGCTCCATGGAAACGGAGAGTACGCGAAGCTTGACAGCGTGATACCAGAACCAGCACAGCCTCATGGAGAGGGAGGGGCTGGGGCAGGACAGGCGGGCCCCGCGTCGATGAAAACAGACAAACCTGAAGACCCCCAGCGCCAAGGGCTCCGGGAGAGCCTGGAGACCATCCTCATCCGCACAGAGAAGGCCACGTCATGGCATGAAGAAGCAGAACGCCTCCGCGGCCTGGTGAACCGCGAAGGCTACGTCCCCATCCGCGCCCGGCTCGCGGTCGAGGACCTCGACTTCCTGTCGGGCGCCCGCAGTGATCTGCTCAGGTTCTCGGAGCTCGGGCTGAGGCTGCTGGATCTCCATCAGCCGAGGGACGCGGGCGGCATCACCAGCGACGCCGCCCACCCGATCCTGCGGTGCCGTAGCTGCATGTGGCGCTGGCCTTGCCCGACATTTCGCGCGATGTTGGAGTCGTTCGGCGTCCCCAGGGACGCGACGGAGACACCACCACCACCTGAAACGACACTTCCCGAGAGCGCCTGAGACGGGGCGATCCAGGAGGTCAACCGACGACCGGCGGCAGCCGGATCTCGAACCGGCAACCCGGCCCGTCGTTGACCACCCCGATCACCCCGTCGTGCGCCTCCACGATCCCTTGCGCGATGGCCAGCCCCAGCCCCGCCCCGCCGCCGGCGGCAGGACTACGGGCCGCCTCTCCCCGGAAGGCCACCTCGAACACCCGAGTCAGGTCCTCCTCCGGAATCCCCCCACAGCAATCAGCGACCGACAGACAGGCCATTCCGGAGTCGTCCACCCCGGCCCGCAGCACCACGGTCCGGTCCGACGGCGTGTGCCGGATGGCGTTGACCACGAGATTCCCCAGCGCACGGCCCAGCGCTCCCGCGTCGGCCTCCACCGGCACGGACTCCGACGCCTCTGCCGTGAGCACCACTCCCTTGGCCCTGGCGAGCGGCTCGGCCCCGGCGAGCGTGTCGGCCACGAGGTCGGCCAGCCCGATGCGCGACCGGGAGAGCCGCAGCGCCCCCGCGTGGATCCGCGACAGCTCGAACAGGTCGTCCACCATCGCCGAGAGCCGCTCCACCTCCAGCTTGATCTGCGCGTGGTAGCGCGCGACCGTCGGCGGGTCCGACACCACCCCGTCCTGCAACGCCTCGACCATCGCCCGCATCCCGGCCAGCGGCGTACGCAGGTCGTGGCTCACCCAGGCGACGAGCTCCCGCCGCGCCCCTTCCAGCGCCCGCTCCCGCGCGTACGCCTCCTCCAGGGTGTTCGCGATGGTCTGGAGCTCGGCAGGCAGCCCCCGCGGCGCCTCGAACGGCACGGCCCGCACGGCGGACACCAGCCTCCTGCTCTCCCCGACCACCCGTCTGGCCAGCACGAACGCCACCCCGAGCCCGACCAGCCCGCCCACGGCCACCACGCTCAGCACGAAGTCCTTGACGGGCCCGCCGATGATCATTTTCATGATGATGGCCACGACCCCGGTCAGCGTCGCCGCCACGGCGACCACCACGACCACGGCCAGCATCACCCCGATGGACCTGGCGCGCAGGCGCCACATCACCCCGATGCCGAGCAGCGCGATCACCAGGCCGAGCCCCGCGGTGACGGCCACGACCATGAGCAGCTCGCCGGACCGCACCATCAGGTGCCGCCCTCCGTCGGCTCGTACCGGTAGCCGACCCCCCACACCGTGACGATCCTCCGCGGTTCGGTCGGATCCTGCTCGATCTTCTCCCGCAGCCGCCGGACGTGCACGGTCACGGTGGAGGAGTCGCCGAACGACCACCCCCACACCTGGTTCAGCAGCGCGGAGCGGCTGAAGGCCTGCCGCGGATTGCGCATGAGGTAGGCGAGCAGATCGAACTCCCGGGCCGTCAGCATCACCTCGTCGCCCCGCAGGCGTACCTCATGAGCCCCCACGTCCACCACCAGGTCCCCGTCCCGCAGCACGCCGGTGCCACCGGTGACGGACGCCCCGCCGGCCCGCCGCAGCACGGACTGGACGCGCAGCGCCAGCTCGCGCGGGCTGAACGGCTTGACCACGTAGTCGTCGGCCCCCGTCTCCAGCCCCACCACCCGGTCGATCTCCTCGCCGAGCGCGGTCAGCATGATCACGGGTACGGGCCAGCGCTCCCTGAGCTTCCTGCACACCTGCAGCCCGTCGATCTTGGGCAGCATCAGGTCGAGCACCATGAGATCGGGCGGGTCGGCCAGCGCCCTGCGCAGCGCCTCCACGCCGTCGCCGACGCATTCGACGTCGTGCCCGTCACGCTCCAGATAGCGCGCGACGACCTCGGCAACGGTCGGATCGTCATCGACGACCAGGATGCGCGTGTTCACGCCTTCACGGTACGGCCAGGGGCCGGGGAAGTGTCATGGACGTCATTGGTTCGTAAGCCTCGCGGATCATGGTCCGAGGACGTACGGTGGCTGCATGGGTAGAGTCGTGATGCTCGTCATAGGGGCCCTGCTGGGCCTCTTCGTGCTCTTCAACTTCTTGCTGCCGATGCTGGCGTTCCTGTTCAAGATCGCTCTGATCATCGGCGTGATCGGCCTGGTGGTCTTCATCGCGGTGACCGTGATGAGCAAGTCCTCCCGGTCGAGTTGACGTCCTTCCTTTTCGACCCGTGGCTGATCGGGATCACCATGATGGCGATCCTGCTGCTGGCCACGTGGGCAGCCATGTTGCTGCCCGTTCTCAGTGGGGAGCCGGCGAGCTTTCCGCTGACGTACGCGCGCCGCACGGCCTTCCAGCGCCAGCGCGACCCGGACGCGGCAGGCCGCTCGCGTCCACGAGCTCCTTGAGCATGCCCCGCTTCGACGTCAAGCGGGGCTCCTCGAACGCGACGGGTGAGCCCTGATCCCTTCGAACACTCGAAGTAGGGCTCATGATCGATTCTCTTGTCACGTTCGTCGTCAACCTGTCCGGGGGCAGCGCCGCGCTCGGGATCGTGCTGTTCACCCTGGCCGTACGGCTCATGCTGCTGCCGCTCAATGTACGCAGGGACCGCGCGATGAAGATCCGCGAACGGCTCGCCCCCAAGCTGCGTGAGCTGCAGAAACGCCACGCGCGAAACCCTGAGCGCCTGTCCGGGGAGATGTCCGCGCTCTTCGCCAAGGAAGGCACCTCGCCTTTCGCCGGATACCTGCCCATGCTGGCGCAGCTGCCGTTCATGTGGCTGATGTACCGGGTGGCCACGCATCCGACCGCGCTGGTGGGCCATGACCTGTTCGGGGCTCCACTGGGGCAGCAGGTGGCCGGCGTGGTGGCCAATTACGGTCTGGTCAGCATGCCGGTTTTGGTCTTTGTTATGGTCATTGCGCTGGTCGCAGCCGTGGCGTGGCTCTCCGCCCGAAACATCAAGGTTGGAGAAGATCAACCGCAGTGGCTGAGGAGGCTCCTGCCGTGGATGCCGTACGGCTCCGTGCTCGCCACGCTGGTGCTCCCGCTCGCGGGCGCGCTCTACCTGCTCGTCTCCACGGCGTGGGCCGCGGGCGAGCGGGCCGTGCTCGCTAGCCGGCCTCTTTAAGTGCCTTGACCTGCCCGTTCAGCGACGCTCGAGGAGCGGGCAGGATGGCCCACACCGTCGTCGTGTCGCCGTCGTGCCGGACCCCCCAGCTCTCCGCGACGTACTCCACGATGCCGAGCCCCCGGCCCCCGAGCGATGAGAGAGTGGGGCGGCCGGCCCGCGGCTCGGTCGCCGCGCCCCCGTCGCTCACCGCCACCTCGATGTGATCGTCACTCCGCAGCCAGGCCACTCTGACCATGCCCGACGGCAGGGGGTGCGCGTGCCTAAGCGCGTTGCTCAGCAGCTCGCTCACCACCAGCACGGCATCGTCGATCGCCGCGGTGAAAACCCCGCTGTCCTGCAGCTCATTGCTCAGACGCTGGCGGGCGACGGCGACGCTGGACGGCGCGTACGGCAGCAGCACCACGCTTGACACACCCACCTCCCCGTTCCCTGTGCCCCCCGCGGGAACACTCCCCGGTACGACCGAAATGCCCCGTTACTCGATCCCAGAAACCGCATCTCGATCACAGCTTGTGCACATTGGACGATAGATCAGCGGAACTGTGACCACCTCGTTACCGCATCGGTGTGTCGGATCGGATAGGGGAAACACCTCGTAGTAAGAGCCGCATTCTCGTCCCCCCTTCCGGTCGCGGATGGGCGCTCACGTCTCCGCCCTGGGCTCTCGCAAGGCTGCGGACGATGTAAAGACCGAGCCCTACTCCACCAAACCTTCTCCGGTCCCCGCTGTCCACCTGGACAAACCTCTCAAAGATCCGCTCGCGGTCAGTCGGCGCGATACCCACGCCTTCGTCGTCCACGACCACGACGACGTTGTCGTCCTCGGGCCAGGCCGCCACGCTGATCAGTCCGCCCTCCGGCGAGTACTTGAACGCGTTCTCCAGCAGCTGCCCCAGGACGATGTCCGTAGCCAGCGCGTCACCCAGCACGTACGGCAGCCCGTCGTGGATGTCCACCTCGACCCGGTGCTTGTCCGACAGCGCGGGCAGCCCCAAAGTGGCCGCGTCGATCCGTTCCGCCAGGTCGAACTCCTCGATGCGCACCTTCAGCTCGTCCGCCCCCGCCCTGGCGCCGAGCAGCAGGTGGTCCATGAGCTCACCCAGCGACCTGGCGCGCTCGGCGATCGTGTGGACGGCCGAGCGGCGCTCAGGGTCGCTCATCTTGTCCCAGCGCCTGTCGAGCGTGCTGGCGAACCCACGCACGATCGTGATGGGCGTACGCAGCTCGTGGCTGGTCGTGGCCAGGAACAGGTCCTTGGCCTCCTCGAGCTCCTTGGCCGTGGTCACGTCGCGGAAGTCGATGACCACCTCACCGGTCTCCTCGATCCGCGCGCTCACGACGTCCAGCCACCGCCCGGTCTCCATCTGGAACGTGACCTTCTCGCCCGGCTTGGGCAGCGGGAACGGCGGCGGCCCGCCGATGACGGCCTCGGCGGGGAACGCGGTGAGGTCGACGGCGGCCGGGTTCCACCGCACCACGCGGCCGGCCTCGTCGAGCACCGCGATGCCGTCGGCACTGGCGTCGAAGACGGCCTGCTCGTGCGCCCGCTGCCGCACCGCCTCCTGGTAGGCCACCGCGTTGCCGACGGCGATGCCGGCGTGCCCGGCCAGCAGCTCCAGCAGCTCCAGCTCGAGGTGTCCTGGCGTGCTCTCGGCGAACAACGCGTACAGGGCCCCGTAGGGACGCCCGCCGACGGCGGCCAGGCCGAGCGCGATCGTGTGCAGGCCCTTCAGCCGGGCCCACACCAGGTCGTCCAGCTCGTCCGACTGCAGCAGGACGGTCTTGCCGGTGCGTAAGAGCTTGTCCACCAGGCTCGTACGCAGGTCCGTGGTGGTGCCCCTGATGGCGGCCGGCAGCTGGTACGTGCTGACCAGACGTAAGCGGTCGCCCTCGATCAGCACGAACCCGCCCGCGTCCGCCCCCGTGAGCTCGGTGAGGCTGGCCGAGATCCGGTCGAGCACGGCGGAGAGCTCAAGTTCGGAGTTGATGTCGCCGACCACGTCGGTCAGCCTGCGCACCAGCCGCGCCCTGCGGGCCATGCGGTTCCTGGCGAGCTCGTCGGCGCGCGCGAGGTGGTGGACGCAGACGTATCCGGCCACGGCGCTGCCCAGGCGCAGCGCGCTGATGTCGACCCGGACGTCCAGAACGGTCCCGTCGCTGCGCAGGCGTTTGGTCCGGACCGAGACCTGGCCTCCGGTGCGTACGCGCTCCAGGACGGCGTTGTGCTCGGCGGTGAGCTCGCCGGGCACCATCGGCGCCCGGCGCCCGAGCATCTCCTCCGCCGTCCACCCGAACAGCCGCTCGGCCGCCTCGTTCCAGACCAGCACGCTCTGGTCACGGTCGACGACCACGACGGCGTTGGGCGAACTGGCGAGCGCAGCGCGAGCTATCTCGTCGTCACTCCCGGCCCATTCGTCCCCCACTCCTCCATAGTGCACGTGGCAAGGTGGGTCCGTCGGGCGATCCGTCCGATACGCTGCGGTCACGGCGATTCTCGGTGGGTGGGGAGGGGTGGGGGGCCATGTCGAGTGGCGATCTCGAGGCCCTGTTGCGCGTGACCTCCAGCACCTATCGAGGTGAGACACCCCCTGACATCGCGTTCGGCACCTATGACGGCGCCGTCGGCAGGCTGGTGCTCGCGGTGACGGGCAAGGGCATCGTGGCGTGCAGCTTCGAGCCGGAGAACAACGTGTTCGAGCTGCTCAGCAGGCATGTGGGCACGTTCATCGGGCAGGACGCGCGCCGGCTCGACCCGGTGCGCAGGGAGCTGGACGCCTACTTCTCCGGCCGCCTGCGCGCGTTCGCCACACCGGTGAACCTGACGCTGGCCACGCCGTTCGCCCGCACGGTGCTGCAGAAGGCGACGGCGATCCCGTACGGCACGACGACGACCCTGGAGGAGATCGGCGCGAGCATCGGCAGGCCGCGCGCGCTCCGGGCGATCGGCAACGCGCTGGCCTCCAACCCCGTGTGCGTGGTCGTGCCGTGCCACCGGGTGGTGCGCGAGGACGGCGGGCTCGGCGACTACGCGGGCGGCACGGCGGCCAAGCAGCACCTGCTCAACGTCGAGCAGCGCGCGTCAACACGCCGATGAGCAGGGTGACCAGCGCGGCCACGACGGCCGCGCCGAGCGCCCCGTTCATCCACGGCTGCCGGGCGAAGCCGATGGCCTCGCGGACCGACTGCCAGTAGGCGTCCCACTGCGGGAGCGTGGGCGTGGAGGTCGTCAGCCAGTACGCCACGAAGCCGAGGGCCCACGGCACCAGCCTCGACCAGCGCGAAGGCGCGTGCTCCTCGGTGTTCCAGCTGCGCGAGCCGCCCAGCACGAAGTAGTCCACGGCCAGCACCGCGAACATCGGCACGAACACCGCCCCGATCACGCCGAGGAACGCCCCGTACGAGTTGACGTCCACGAACAGGGCGATCGCGACGGTCAGCACGCCGATGGCGGTGGAGAAGATGCGCCGGTCCACGCGCGGCATCAGGTTCTGCAGCGAGACCGTGGTGGAGTAGACGTTGGCGAATGACTGGTCGGTCTCGCGCAGCACCAGGATCGCGAAGAACAGCGCGCCCAACGGCACCGCGACGAAGGGGCCGAACACCGACGTCCCGTCGGCCTGCACCGCGTCCGCCCCGGCCATGGCCACCGCGTACACGCCGAGCCCCAGGCAGGCCACCTGCGCCAGCGTGTACCCGCCCACCACGCCGGTGAACGCGGCCCCGCTCGACCGGGAGTGCCGGGCGAAGTCCGCCGCCATCGGCACCCACGACACCGACAGCGCGATCACGTAGTCCACGGCCGGGGCGAACGCCGCCCAGGACCCACCCGTGTGCACGGGCGCCCGGGTCAGGAAGAACCAGGCGAACCAGACCAGCGACACGATCACCCCGATGGTGACGTACCGCCGCAGGATCCGCACCGACCCGAGCGGCCAGATGGTGAGCGCGGTGGTCAGCGCCCCCGCCGCGATCACCCACACCTGGTACGGCACCGCCCCGAAGATCGCGCCGGCCGCCTTGGCGATCACCCACAGCTCGAACGCGCCCCAGCCGATCATCTGCACGATGTTCAGCACCGTGGGCACGTACGAGATCCTCGCCCCGAACAGCCCCCGCAGCAGCACCATCGCGGGCTGCCCCGTCCGCGTGCCGGGGACGGCGGACAGGCCGACCATGGCCGTGCCGACGAGGCTGCCCACCACGACGGCCACCAGCGCGGCGGCCAGGCTGAGCGGGGCGCCCTGGAGCGGGTCGAGCAGGAGCAGCGCCCCGGAGAAGCCCAGGAGGCTGACGCCGAGGTTCGCCCAGAGCGCACCCTGGTCGAGTACGCCCAGCGTCTTCGGCGGCCTGCCCTCGAGGGTCAGGGGAACTTCGTCGGCGACATGCGTCATCGCACACTCCCTACGCCGGCATTACCCGGACAGGTTCAGGCGGTCGGCAGCGGATCTCTGCTGCCCTCTCAGCCCGGCGAACCCCGAGCTCCCGCGACGATCTGAAGTTGGCGCCCTCATCATGCCCTAGTGGCGGCTGAAATGCCACAGGGAGGCTTTACGCCCGCTTTTGGAGCTTTTTACGCAACGAAGGGCGTTTGCCCGGTCTCGCTCACCATCGGGCGGCGCGCGAACTCCCACGACTGCATGCCGCCGCCGACGTTGACCGCGTCGCGCCCGAGCTGGTTGAGCCAGGCCGCCACCTGAAGGGACCGGCCACCCACCCGGCAGACGACGTAGACCGTGCGGTCGCCGGGCACCTCGTCCACCCGCCCCTGGATCTGGGTCATGGGGATGTGGACTGCCTCGGGCGCGTGCCCCGCGACCCACTCCTCCTGCTCTCGGACGTCGAGCAGGTAGGCGTCGTCGGGAACTGCACTGGCCTCGATCTCAGGAACGGTCATGACTCCATCATCTCGCGTCTCTCATCGTAGGCCGCACGCGCGGCGGCGATCTCCTGCTGGTGCTCCTCCGTCCAGGTGACCAGCGTCTTGATGGTCTGATGAAGCGTACGGCCGAGCGGCGTGAGCGCGTAGTCGACCCTGGGCGGCACGACGGGGTGGACCGTACGGGTGACCAGGCCGTCGCGCTCGAGCTGGCGCAGGGTCACGCTGAGCATGCGCTGGCTGACGCCGTCGATCTCGCGGCGGAGCTGGGTGAAACGCAGGCTCTGACAGTCGAGCAGCGCGATCACGAGCAGCGACCACTTGTCCGCGATGCGGTCGAGTATCTGACGGACCTCGCAGTCCTCGCGCGTGTCCCACTGGCGTACGTCGTAGTCGTCTTCCATGGTGCTGTCGCAGCGATCGGGTGATTCCACGGTGCCCATGTTCGCCGACGACCCGATCGGTTACAAGAGAGAACCGAGCTGCTGAGAAGTAACCAGACCGCAGCTCATTTCAGCAGGCGAGACAGGCGCCGGTCCGCGAGTGGCTTGCCACCGGTCTGGCAGGTGGGGCAGTACTGCAGGGACGAGTCGGCGAAGGACACCTCGCGGATCGTGTCACCGCACACGTCGCACGGCTGCCCCGCGCGGTTGTGGACGCGCAGCCCGGACTTCTTCTCCGCCTTGAGGTCCTTGGCCGCCAGCCCGTGCGCCCGCTCCACCGCCTCGCCCAACGTGGTGACGATGGCCTCGTGCAGGTCGGCGATCTGGGCGTCCGTCAACGAAGACGCGATCTTGAACGGGGACATCCTCGCCGCGTGCAGCACCTCGTCCGAGTACGCGTTGCCGATGCCCGCGATGACCTTCTGGTCGCGCAGCAGCCCCTTGATCTGGGTGCGGTTGCCGCTCACGATGCGCTTGAGCGCGTCGACGGTGAAGGACTCGTGGAGGGGGTCGGGGCCGAGAGAGGCGATGCCGGGGATGTCCTCCGGATTTTTCGTGACATAGACGGCGAGGCGCTTCTGCGTCCCCGCCTCCGTCAGCTCGAATCCGGGCGCCGGCCCCTCGTCGTCGGGCGCCAGCCGGACCCGTACCGCGAGCGGCCCCTTGCCGGGACGCACCGGCTTCGCGCCCGAGAGGTCGTCGCGCCAGCGCAGCCACCCCGCCCTGGCCAGGTGGATGACCAGGTGCAGGCCGTCGCAGTCGAGGTCGAGGAACTTGCCGTGCCGCGACACGCCGGTGACGGTCAGCCCGCCGAGCGCGGTCACGGGCGGGTCGAACGTCTTGAGCGCCTGGATGGCCACGACGTCGATCCCGAGAACCGTACGTCCCACGGCCCGCTCGCGCAGGAAGTGGGTGAGAGACTCCACTTCAGGAAGTTCCGGCATGCCACCAGCGTACGGCGGCTACGGGACGTTCCAGAAGGCCAGCTCGTGCGCCATACCCTCGGCGAACAGCGCCTCCGCCCGCACCGGGTCCGGCTCCGCCTCGTCGATCATCTGCGCGATCCGCACGGTCAGCGCCTCGAACCCCGGATCCGCGTACGTGTCCACCCAGGCCCGATATCTCGGCTCATCGGGCGGATTCTCCGCCAATATCCGCCCAAGACTCGAATATCCCCACATACACGGATAAAGCGCAGCCAGCCCCTCCCCGTACGACGCCGCGGACTCCAGCAGGAACGCCGTGTACGCCGCACACGCCGGCCCCTTCACCGCCCCCTCCAGATCGGCCCCGAACTCCGCCGACAGCGACCTGTGCAGGCTCAGCTCGTCGTGGTACGTGGTGTGCGCCAGGTCCACCAGGTCACCCAGGTGCCCGGCCGGAGCCTGCCAGGCCAGCCGGGCGAAGACCCGTACGTAGTCGAGCAGGAACAGGTAGTCCTGCTCCAGCCACGACCTGAACACCGGCTCGGGCAGGTCGCCCCGCCCGATGCCGGCCACGGTGGGATGCTCCAGCTGCGCCTGGAGCAGCGGACGGCCGATGGCGTGCAGTCTCTCCGAGATGGCCATGGCCGGCAGGTTAGTGCTCAGTTGCTGTCGATGATGCTCTGGGGGACCGGCTTGTCGCTCTTGAGAGCGTCGAAGAGGGCCAGGGCCTTGGTGCGGTCCCACTTGACCGCCGTGCCGCCGCTCGGGACGGTCTCGTTCCCGCCGAACGGCACCACCGTCGTCACCGGGCTGTCGCCCATCGCCAGCCCCAGCGACAGCATGTCGAACGCGCCCGTCCCCGAGTCGACGGCGACCGCGTCAGTGGCGCTCATCGCCAGCGGGATCGAGGTGAACGGGTTGATCAGCACCCCGGGACTGGCCGCCTTCTTCACGACCGCGCCCAGGAACTGCCGCTGCCGCTTGGTCCGCTCGAAGTCGGGCAGCGCGCCGCCCTTGCGGGTCCGCACGTATCCCAGGGCCTGGGCGCCGTTGAGCACCTGGGTGCCCTTCTTCAGCTTGAGCCCCGCCTTCGGGTCGTCCACGGCGGCCCGTACGTTGATCTCGACCCCGCCGATGGCGTCCACGATGTTCACGAACCCGGCGAACCCGATCTCCATGTAGTGGTCGACGTGCACTCCGGTGACCGACTCCACGGTGCGGACCAGGAGCTGCGGCCCGCCGTTGTAGGCGGCGTTGAGCTTGTCGCGCCCCTTGCCGGGGATGGTGACCGCCGAGTCGCGCGGCAGGCTCACCAGCGTCGGCTTGTCGCCGGTGTCGGGAATGTGCAGCAGCATCATCGAGTCCGTACGCTGCCCGACGGCCTTACCGGTGGCCAGCTTCTTCCGCTCCGCGGCCGACAGGCCCTTGCGGCTGTCGGAGCCGACGAGCAGCCAGTTGGTGCCGGGGGTGTCCGCGATACGGCCCTGGTAATCGTCCAGCACGCCGTCGATGCCGGTGATCCTGGAGTTGATCCAGAAGAACAGACCCACGGCCGCCACGAGCAGGACGACCAGCACCCCAGCCACGATCTTCAGAATCGTCCTGCCGGAGAGCCGCAAGCGCGGTCCCGCGGGACCAGCCGGCTCATCGCCCTTGGAGCGCAGCGGCCGCACCGGACTATTACCAGCGCGGGCCTTGCCGTACACGCGCCCGCCCTTGGGCGGAGCATCCGAAGGGGGTCCCTGCGGAGCTGCAGGAAGCTTGTGCGTGGGCGCGCCCGGCCCCCCGAACGGACTCTCATGGGCAGGCGCACCCCCTGAACGCAGCCGCCCGTCGCTGGGCTTCGGTGGCAGCGGGCGGCCGTCGCCTGGTGACCGCATGGCCCGCGTCCGGTCGTCCTCAGACACTTTGCCCTCTTCCTTCGGTTGTCATAAACGCTACGTCGAACCCTGCGGCAGTGAAGACTCTCGGCCAAGGTTTTCCCACGTAAAAGTACGCGGAACCAGCGAAGAGTCACTCCGGAAACATAGACGCCAACCGCATCGTTACGGTTATGGACGACCTCTATCGAAGGGATGATCGTGTCCGCTCCGGACCCGTGGAGTCTTCGCCCGTGCTCCGGCACGGGTTCCTCTGAGGACTCACCATGGTGAGCGCTTATCTGGGCCTACTGGCCCTCTTCCTCCTCACGGCGGCGACCGGCTACTTCGTCGCTCAGGAGTTCGCCTTCGTAGCCGCAGACCGCGCACTCCTGCGCGAGCAGGCCGCGGCGGGCGACCAAGCCGCCGACAAGGCGCTCCAGGTCACTTCCCGCCTCTCCTTCATGCTCTCGGGCGCCCAGCTCGGTATCACCGTCACAGCGCTGCTGGTCGGTTTCCTGGCCGAGCCGGCCATCGCCACGATCGTCCGGCCGTGGCTGGCGGACACGAGCATGCCCGACACCGTGATCACCGGCCTCTCGGTCGCCATCGGCGTCTTCGTGGCGACCGTCGTCCAGATGGTCCTGGGCGAGCTCGCCCCCAAGAACCTGGGCATCGCCAGGCCGGAGCCGGTGGCCAAGTTCCTGGCGAGCTCGACGCTGGTCTATCTGGCCGTGGTGGGGCCGCTGGTCAAGCTGTTCGACTCCGCGGCGACCGGCCTGCTCCGCCGTCTGGGCATCGAGCCGGTCGAGGAGGTCGAGCACGGCGCGACGCCGGAGGAGCTCTCCCGCATCATCGAGGAGTCGACGAGGGCCGGCGAACTGCCGCCGAGACTCTCCGACCTGCTCGAAAGGGCTCTGGAGTTCGGCGACAGGACCGCGGAGGAGATCATGGTCCCCCGCCCCCGCGTAGTCGTGCTCCGCGCCGACCAGCCGATCAGCGACCTCATCGAGATCATGCGCAGGTGCGGCCACTCCCGCTATCCGGTGCTCAACGAGGACGGCGACGTAGCGGGCGTGACAGGCGTACGCGAACTCCTCTCCTCGGGCCTCGAGGAGGGCGAGATCGTGGAGATCTCACGGCCGGCCCTGCTCATCCCCGATTCGGTGCCGATCCCGGCGGTCCTGGAGAAAATGCGCGCGGCCAAGGACGACATCGCCTGCGTCATCGACGAGTACGGCGGCCTGGCCGGCGTCATCACGGTGGAGGACCTGGCGGAGGAGCTGGTCGGCGAACTGGTCGACGAGAACGACCCCGAACCGGTCGGCGCGGTGGAGCAGCCGGACGGCGCCTGGGAGGTGCCCGGCACCCTGAGACTCGACGAGGTGGAGCGGGCAACCGGCGTGGCACTCCCGGAGAGCGACGACTACGACACACTCGCGGGCCTGATCCTCGCGAAGCTCGGAAGAATGCCCGACGAGGGCGACACCGTGACGGTCCCGATCGAGCAGGACCCCGACCCGTTCGCGGAAGACGAACAGGAACACCTGGCAGAGCTGACAGTGATCTCCCTCAACCGCAGGGTGCCCGAATGGGTCCGCCTGTCCCCGGTCACGCACGCGGAGGCGGCACGATGACCCTGCTCATCCTCAGCCTGGCGCTGCTGGCCTTCAACGCGCTGTTCGTGGCGGCGGAGTTCGCCTTCGTCTCCTCGAGGCGCCACCGCCTGGAGGAGATAGCCTCCCGTAACAACAACCGCCTGATCAGGCTGACGGCAAGATCAGCGATCGGCGGCGGCAAACAGCTGTCCCTCATGCTCGCCGGCGCCCAGCTCGGCATCACCCTGTGCACCCTGGGCCTCGGCCAGGTGACGGAGCCGGCGATAGAACACACCCTGGAGCCGGTCTTCGCCGCCGTGGGCATTCCAGAGGCCCTACGCCTCCCCATAGCCCTCACCATCGCCCTGGCCTTGGTGACCTTCCTCCACATGGTCGTAGGCGAAATGGCCCCCAAATCCTGGGCCCTGACTCACCCGGAACGCTCGGTCCTCCTCCTCACCCTCCCGTTCCGAGCCTTCACCTGGCTGATGCGCCCCCTCCTGTCAACCCTGAACGGCCTGACCAACGCCATACTCCGCCTGTTCGGCGTAAAACCAAGAAACGAGCTCGCAACCACAAGAACCCCCCGCCAACTCGCCATGCTGGTAGGCGAGTCCGGCAGAATGGGCCTCCTGGACAGAGAGGAACACGACCTCCTGACCAGAGCCCTGAGACTGGACGACGAGGGCATAGAACGCCTGATGGTCCCCATAGCCCACGCAATAATGGTCCCGCCATCGGCAAACGCGCCCCAGATCAGAACAGCAGCAGCAACCAGCGGTCACCTCCGCCTCTTGGTAGGCACCCCAGGAGACGTAAAAGGCGCCCTACACGCCCGAGACGCCCTCCTACAGCCATCAAGCACCGCAGAAGCCCTCTGCCGCCCCCTACCAAAACTCCCCTGCATAACCCAGGTCCCAGAGGCCGTAACGGCACTCCAAGAGGCAAGAGCCCACCTGGCCCTGGTCACAAACCAGCCAGGCGAAGTGATCGGAATGGTCAGCCTCACAGACCTCTTGGGCGAACTCCTGGACACCAAGGCAGCCTGACGGTGACCTAAATCACAAAAACAAAGAGCCGACCCCTTGCGATCCCCCAAACCCGACCACAAGGATGGAGGGCCCGGGAGGGAAACCTCCCGGACAGGGGGTCTGGGGGCACTCCCCCAGAAAGACGCTGGGGGTCCGGGGGTCATCCCCCGGGAGAAATGACGAGGGGACCCGAGGGAGCAAACCGCTAGGTTTGCGACCAAGGATCCCCAGTCACCGAGTGGGCGAGGAGGGATTTGAACCCTCACGTCCTTTCGGACACACGGACCTGAACCGTGCGCGTCTGCCGTTCCGCCACCCGCCCTTGTGGGTGCGGAAAGAACACTAGCACGGAACAGCCAGTGGTACTGAACCCGGATACGATCGCATAAGACACGGGAGCGGAGGAGCTGGGCGCGACAGCCGACGAGCGCCAGGGACACCGTGACGTGGGAACGAGCGGAAACCGGGCGCCGGACGCGTCTGGGGGCCGCGATCATATGCACGGAGGAAGGGAGGTACCCGGTGGGAGTCCTTCAGCGCTTCGAGCGAAGGCTCGAAGGCTTGGTTGAGGGGGCCTTTGCGCGGGCGTTCAAATCTGACCTTCAGCCGGTCGAGGTCGCCAGCGCGGTTCAGCGGGAGATGGATGAGCGTGCGGCGATCGTCGCTCAAGGTCGCACGCTCGTGCCCAACGACTTCGTGGTTGAGCTGTCCACGACCGACAGCGAGCGGCTTGAGGTCTACGCCGACAGCATCAGCCACGAGTTGGCCAACCTCGCCAGGGAGTACGCCAAGGAGCAGGGCTACTCCTTTGTGGGACCGGTCCGGGTCCGCTTCGAGACCGCCGGCGACCTGGCTGTGGGGCTGTTCCGCATCAGGTCGGGCGTCATCCGCGGCGCGACGGTCGAGCAGGACGAGATTCGCCAGCCGGCGAGCGACCTGCCTCCGTCGAGGCCGAACGCGTTCAACGGGCGGCCGAGGCTGCTCGTCTCCACCCAGGACGACCCGCAGGGCGACCGTTCCTACGAGCTCACCACTCCGGTGACCTTGCTCGGCAGGGGCACCGACTGCGATCTTCGTCTGGTCGATCCGGGCGTCTCGCGACACCATGCGGAGTTGCGGGTAGAGGGCCAGACGGTGGCCCTCGTCGACCTCGGGTCCACCAACGGCACTTTCGTCAACGGCCAGCCGGTACGCAGGATCGAGCTCCAGAACGGCACGCGAGTGACGTTGGGGCGCACGACCCTGGTGTTCCGGCGCGATTAGGGGTAGACAAACGGTCCATGTCCGAGCTCACGCTGCTGCTGATCCGGCTCGCTTTCCTGGCGGTGCTGTGGTTCTTCGTCATTGCCGCAGTCGGCGTGATCCGGACTGACTTGTTCGGTTCACGCACGGCTCCCGCGGGCCCACGTAACGTGAAACCCGCCAAACCCGTGGCGAAGCCCAAGAGCAAAAAGGGCGAGCCACGCCAGCTCATCGTTACGGGTGGCCCGCTGCAAGGCACCACCATTAACCTCACGGAGACGCCCATCACCATTGGCCGGGCCAATGACGCCACGCTGGTAGTCACGGACGACTACGCTTCCAGCCGGCATGCCCGGCTCTTCCCCCAGGACGGTCAGTGGATCGTGGAAGATCTCGGTTCGACCAACGGCACGTATCTCGACCGCTCGAAAGTCACCCGCCCGACCCCGGTGCCGCTCGGTGTTCCGATCCGCGTCGGCAAGACAGTCATTGAATTGCGCAAATGACCATCGCACTCCGCTACGCCGCCCGCTCGGACGTCGGCCTCCTCCGCGAAGGGAACGAGGACTCGGCGTACGCTAGCGGCCGCCTGCTAGCCGTCGCAGACGGCATGGGCGGGCACGCACACGGCGAGGTGGCGAGCTCAGTCGCCATCGCCGCCATGGCCTCTCTGGAAGAGGCCCAACAGGGGGGTGACCTGCTCAACACCATCGAGGCAGCGGTACGCGACGCCAACCGCAGGCTGCACGAGATGGTGGGGCGGGATCCCAGCCTCAAAGGCATGGGCACGACTCTCACGGCCATGCTCTGGCACGGCACCCAGGTCGCCCTGGTGCATGTGGGCGACTCGCGCGCCTACCTGCTCCGGCGCGGGGAGCTGTACCAGATCACCCATGACCACACGCTGGTGCAGCAGCTCGTCGACGACGGGCGCATCACGCCGGAAGAGGCGGCCACCCATCCGCAGCGCTCGATCCTGCTGCGCGCGCTCGACGGCAGCGGCGAGGTCGACCCCGACCTCACGCTCCGCGAGGCGCAGGTGGGCGACCGCTACCTGCTCTGTTCCGACGGCCTGTCGGGCGTGGTGAGCGCGGAGACGCTGCACGCCACGCTGACCAACATCGACGACCCCGAAGAGGTCGTGCGCCAGCTCATCGACCTGGCCAACCGGGGTGGCGGGCCCGACAACATCACCTGCGTGCTGGCCGACGTGCTGGAGCTCACTGAGGGGCAGCAGGTGCCCACCGAGGCCGCCATGGTCGGGGCCGCGGGCATGAACCGGCTGCACGGCAGTCCGCAGGAGACCCAGCCGGGGCGAGCCGGCGCGGTGACCGCACCCCAGCCGGTGTTCACCGATGACGACTTCGATGAGCCGGTCGCCGAGGCGCCCCGGCGCAAGCGTCGTCGTCTGTGGCCCGTGCTGGTCACCGTGCTCGGCGTAGGCGTGGTCGCCGTCAGTGTCGGCGGCTACTTCGGATACCAGTGGACCCAGGACCAGTTCTTCGTCGGCGCTAGGGGCGACGAAGTGGTCGTTTTTCAAGGGGTCAAGAGGGAGCTGGGGCCGTTCCAGCTCTTCGAGGTGTCCAAGGCCACGGGCCGGCAGCTCTCCCAGCTGTCCGAGGCCGACCAGGCGCTGATCAGGAGCGGCATCCCGGTCACCGACGTCGACGAAGGCATGACGAGGATCAACGCTTTGAAGTTCTCCGCAGACCAGAAGAGCGCGGACCAGAAGAGCAGCGACACCCCCTCCACGACCGCCAGCTCGTCGCCCACGCCATCCGCGAGCGCGACCAAGACGAAGCAACGGTAAATGAGCGAAGTCGCAGCCTCCCCCGTCCCGATGCCGGCCAAGCGCCGCCTGGCCCAGCTCGTCATGCTGGCCCTCGCGGTTGTGATCATCATGGGCGCCTACGCCAACGTGGGTCTGGCGGTCGACGGCAAGATCCCCGCGGGCATGCTGGCGTACGGCCTGGGGCTGGGCGGTCTGATGCTGGCCGCCTACCTCGTCCTGGCCAAGTTCGCGCCCTGGGCCGATCCCCTGATCCTGCCGCTGGTGACCCTGATCAACGGCCTCGGCCTGGTGACGATCTACCGGCTCGAGGCCGCCAAGATGCCCGGCGCGTCCGCCGCCAACCAGATCATGTGGACCGGTCTCGGCGTCGTCATGTTCTCGATCACCCTGATCGTGCTGCGCGACCACCGCATGCTCCAGCGGCTGACCTACACCGCGGGCGCCGTCGGCCTGGTCCTGCTCGCCATCCCCGCGGTGCTGCCCGGCAGCCTCAGCGAGGTGCAGGGCGCCAAGATCTGGATCCGCATCGGGGGCTTCTCCATCCAGCCCGGCGAGTTCGCCAAGCTGGCGCTGGTCGTCTTCTTCGCCGGCTACCTGGTGGCCAAGCGCGACGTGCTGGCCCTGGCCGGGCGGCGGCTGCTCTTCATCGACCTGCCCAGGGCCAGGGACCTCGGCCCGGTCCTCGTCACCTGGGGTTTCAGCCTGCTGGTGCTGGTCTTCGAGAAGGACCTGGGCACCTCGCTGCTGATCTTCGGCACGTTCATCGCGATGCTCTACATCGCGACCCAGCGCACGTCGTGGGTGCTGATCGGCATCCTGCTCTTCGTCGGCGGCGCCTTCCTCGCCGGGCAGATCTTCGACCACGTGGGCGCCCGCTTCGACGTCTGGCTCGACCCCACCAACGAGGTCTACTACGGCAACGCGGACATCTGCCAGCAGGATCCTCCGGGCGACCCGATGTGCGGCAAGAGCTACCAGACCATGCAGGGCATGTTCGGGTTCGGCGCGGGCGGCATCCTGGGCACCGGGCTCGGCCAGGGCCACCCCAGCCTGATCCCGCTGTCGTTCTCCGACTTCATCTTCGCAGCGACCGGCGAGGAGCTGGGCCTGACCGGGCTGATGGCGCTGCTCATGATGTACGCCCTGCTGGTCCAGCGCGGCCTGCGCACCTCGCTCGCGGCCCGCGACCCGTTCTCCAAGCTCCTGGCGGGCGGCCTGTCGTTCATCCTGGCCTGGCAGGTCTTCATCATCGTCGGCGGTGTGACGAACCTCATCCCCCTGACCGGCCTGGTCACCCCGTTCATGTCCCAGGGTGGCTCGGCATTGCTGGCTAACTGGATCCTTATCGCGCTATTGGTACGCATGTCGGACGCGGCACGGCGACCCCCGCCCCAGGCGATCCAGAACGAAGGACTGACGCAGGTGTTCCAGCGATGAACGGCACTCTGAAGCGCATCGCCGTGGCCTGTCTGGCCATGTTCGCGCTCCTGATGATCAACGTGAACTACCTGCAGGCCGTCAAGGCGGAGGAACTGCGCACGGACTCTCGTAACACCCGCAACTACTACGAGCGCTACGCCATCGAGCGCGGTCGCATCACCGCGGGTGGCAAGGTGCTCGCGCAGTCGGTCGAGACCAAGAGCGACGAGTTCCGGTTCATCAGGGAATATCCGGAGGCCAAGCTCTACGCGCACGTCACCGGCTTCTTCTCGCCCGAGAGCGAGAGCGCGATCGAGAAGTCCGAGAACCAGTTGCTCGACGGCTCCAGCGCCGACCTGCTGCTGCGGCGGAGCATCGACCTGTTCACCGGCGAGCCGGCCAAGGGCGCCAACGTCGATCTCACGATCAACCCCAAGGCGCAGAAGGCGGCCTACGACGCGCTGCGCCAGAGCGGCAAGCGCGGCGCCCTCGTCGCGCTCGACCCGAAGACCGGCGGCATCCTGGCGATGGTCTCGCTGCCGACCTACGACCCCACCGAGCTCTCCGGCACCAACAAGAGCAAGGTCTTCCCGCGCTACGACGAGCTGGCCAAGGACAAGAGCCAGCCGCTGCTCAACCGTACGATCGAGCAGACATACCCGCCGGGCTCGACGTTCAAGGTGGTGACCGCGGCGGCCTACCTCGAGGACGACTCCTCGCGCGGGCCGCAGACGACCGTGGACGCGCCCCAGCGGCTGCCCCTGCCCAACACGACCATCAGCCTGCCCAACTACGGCGGCGCGGCCTGCGGCTCGGGCTCGGTCACGCTGACGTACGCGCTGGAGAAGTCCTGCAATACGCCGTTCGCGAAGATCGGCATGGAGCTGGGTTTCGACAAGCTGAAGGAGCAGACGGAGAAGTTCGGCATGGGCCAGCCGCTCGCCGTGCCGATGTCGGTGGCCCAGAGCGACTTCGGTAAGGACTACGACAAGGCGGCCCTGGCGATGGCCTCCATCGGCCAGAACAGCAACCGGATGACGCCGCTGCAGATGGCCATGATCGCCGCGGGCATCGCCAATGACGGCAAGGTGATGAAGCCGTATCTGGTCAACAAGATCTCCGACGCCAAGGGCGACACGGTCGACCAGGCCAAGCCGGAAGAGCTGTCGGAGGCCGTCAGCTCCGAGACGGCGGGCAAGCTGCGTGAGATGATGGTGAGCGTCGTTCAGAACGGCACCGCCAACCTGGCGCAGATCTCAGGCGTCCAAGTAGCGGGCAAGACGGGCACCGCGGAGACTGCCGACGGGCAGCCGCCGCACGCCTGGTTCATCTCCTTCGCGCCTGCCGAGGACCCGAAGGTGGCCCTCGCGGTCATCGTCGAGTCCGGTGCAGCCAATGTCGGCGCGGAGGCGACCGGCGGCCACACCGCCGCGCCGATCGCAAAGGCCGTGCTGGAGGCGGTGCTGAACAAATGAGTGACGCTAACCTGCTGGGTCATGCGGCTCCGTAACCGCTACCTCCTGCTCTCCCGCATCGCCACAGGCGGTATGGGAGAGGTCTGGCGTGCCCGTGACGAGCTGCTCGGGCGTGAGGTGGCGGTGAAGATCCTGCGTAGCCACATCTACGCAGACCCCACTTTCCGCGAGCGGTTCAGGAACGAGGCGCGTCTCACCGCTGCCCTGGCCGACCCGGGAGTGGCGCAGATCTTCGACTACGGCGAGCAGAGCGATCTGGCCTATCTCGTGATGGAGCTGGTGCACGGCGAGCCGCTGTCGGCCATCCTGGCCCGCAACGGCGCCATAGGGCCCGAGGTGACGCTCGACGTGGTCCACCAGACGGCCAAGGCGCTGCACGTGGCGCACTCCGCCGGGATCATCCACCGCGACATCAAGCCGGGCAACCTGCTGGTCACCTCCGAGGGCGCCATCAAGGTCACGGACTTCGGCATCGCCAGGGCCCTGGAGGCCGCGCCGGTCACGCAGACGGGCACCGTGCTGGGCACGGCCCAGTACGTCAGCCCCGAGCAGGCCCAGGGGTTCCCGCTCACACCCGCGACCGACCTCTACTCGCTGGGCGTGGTGGCCTACGAGTGCCTGGCCGGGCGCACGCCGTTCCAGGGCGAAAGCCAGGTGGCGATCGCGCTGCAGCACCTCAACGAGCTGCCGCCGCCGCTCGGCGTGGACGTGCCCGCGCCGGTGCGCGAGCTCGTCATGGCGCTGCTGGCCAAGGACCCCGCGCGGCGCCCCGCCACCGCGATGGAGGCGGCCGACCGGGCGTACGTGCTGCGGGAGTCGCTGGCCGGCGCCGCGCCGGTCGCCGACCTCAGCATGCTCACCGACCCGGGTGGCTTCCGCGTACGCGAGGCGGCGCCGGAGGACGAGCAGGAGACCGACAACCTCGACCAGGCCACCACGCTGCAGGAGCCGGCCGGGGGAAGGCGTCACAAGCGGGCGTTCGCCCTGGTGGCCGCCGCCGGCTGCGCGGCCGCGGTGGGGCTCACCGCGATCACGCTCGCGAGCAGCCCGCCCGCGGAGACGGCCACGCCGGAGGTGGCCGAGCCGAGCAGGTCGGCCGTACGGACGTCGGAGCAGCCGTCGCCCACACCGAAGAAGAAACGCACCAGGCGACCTCCTGTGGTTCCGGTGAAGTCGCCGAGGCCTATACCCTCGCGGTCAGCTACGGTAAGCAAGTCAGCAACTCCCACCAAGAAGCCGACACCGAAACCGACCCCGACCACCCGAACCCCGACACCCACACCCACCCCGACGCCCACCACGACACAGAAAACTCCGACACCCACCGCCTCGCCGGACCCGGGTGCTACAAACCCGTCCAAAGAGGAGACGTGATGCGCTATGGGGTCGATGATGGACACCGGCGGCCCCCCGAGCAGGCCGGTACCCAAGATGAACGGTAAGGGACAGTGCAGGAAATGACTCAGCCTCGGCTACTCGGAGGTCGCTACGAGCTCGACGGTGTCGTCGGGCGCGGCGGCATGGCCGAGGTGTATCGTGCCCGAGACATCCGGCTGGACCGCATAGTCGCGATCAAGACGCTCCGGGCCGACCTGGCGCGTGACCACACCTTCCAGGCCCGGTTCCGTCGCGAGGCCCAGTCCGCGGCGTCGTTGAACCACCCGGCCGTGGTCGCGGTCTACGACACCGGCGAGGACGTCTCCGAAGGCGCGCCCGTGCCGTACATCGTGATGGAGTACGTCGACGGCCGGACGCTGCGCGACCTGCTGCGCCAGGACAAGCGGCTGATGCCGGAGCGCGCGGTCGAGCTGGTCGACGGCATCCTGCGGGCGCTCGACTACAGCCACCGTGGCGGCATCGTGCACCGCGACATCAAGCCGGCCAACGTGATGATCACGCGGGCGGGCGACGTCAAGGTGATGGACTTCGGCATCGCGCGCGCGATGGCCGACTCCGCGGCCACGATGACGCAGACGGCGCAGGTGATCGGCACGGCCCAGTACCTGTCGCCCGAGCAGGCGCGGGGTGAGCGGGTCGACGCGCGCAGCGACATCTACTCGACCGGCTGCGTGCTCTACGAGCTGCTGACCGGGCAGCCGCCGTTCACCGGCGACTCCCCTGTCGCGATCGCCTACCAGCACGTACGCGAGGAGCCGATCCCGCCGTCGCAGATCGATCGCGACATCCCCCAGTGGGCCGACGCGATCGTGCTCAAGGCCATGGCCAAGGACCCGGCCCACCGCTACCAGAGCGCGGGCGAGATGCGGGCCGACATCCAGCGGGCGATGTCCGGGATGCCGACCGACGCCCAGACGATGGCGATGACCGCCAACCACAACGTCCAGGGCACGCGGATGATGACCGCGACCCAGGCGGCGCAGGGCCCGGCCACGCAGCGCACCACCGCGGTCCCCCCGTACGAGTACGGCGATGGCGACGGCGGCGGACGCGGCGGGCGGCGCCGGGCGAGCGGCGGAGGCGGCAACAACGCCGTCAAGACCGCGCTGTGGATCATCGTCCCGCTGCTGATCATCGGCGCCTTCATCACGGTCGGCTACCTGGTGTTCGCCTCGAAGGACACGCCGTCCGACACCCAGATCGCGATCCCGTCCCTGGTCAGCCAGGAGAAGGACTACGCGAAGAAGCAGCTCGAGGATCTCCAGCTCAAGGTCGAGGTCGTCCAGGAAAACAGCGACGACGTCGACAAGGGCAGCGTGATCAGGACTGATCCGCCCGAGAACACCAAAGTCGACAAGGGCTCCAACGTCAAGCTGGTCGTGTCGAAGGGCCCGGCCAAGGTCACGGTGCCCGACGGCCTCATCGGCCTCTCACAGGCGGACGCCATGAAGGCGCTGGAGGACGCCAAGCTGCGCGGCACGGTCAAGACCAAGAACTCCTCCAAGAAGCAGGGCACGGTCATCGAGACCGACCCCAAGGCCGGTGAGGAGATCGAGAAGGGTGGCACGGTCACCCTCTACGTGCCCAAGGAGCTCGGCGAGGTGCCCAGCGTGATCGGGCTCACCGTCAAGGACGCGTCCGAGCAACTCAGGGCCGCCGGCTTCAAGCCCAGGGTCTCGGAGCAGCCGAGCGACCAGCCCGAGGGCACGGTCATCCAGCAGAACCCGGGTGAGGGCGCCAAGTACACGCCGGGCACGACGGTGACGATCGTGGTCTCCACCGGTCCCGAGCTGAACTCGGAGCAGCCGCCCACCGAGGAGCAGCCGACGGAGCAGCCCACGGATCAGCAGACGGACACCCCGTCCGAGGACGAGCAGCAGACCGACGACAACCCGATCGGCGACGACCCTCTCGGAGGCTGATCTAGGCATCGGAAAGGGCCGCCCGGGAAACCGGGCGGCCCTTTCCGTCTTTACCGGGCGGCCTTCTCACCGCCGACGCACACAAAACGCCCCCGCCGCTCGGGGGCAACGGCGGGGACGCTCATCTGGTAGTCGCTCGGCGGAAGACGTTCGTTACACGATTCGGCGCAGCCAGTTCTGGAGCAGCCGGTGGCCGTGCTCCGAGAGCACGGACTCGGGGTGGAACTGGATGCCCTCGATGGGCGCCTCGCGGTGACGCAGGCCCATGATGACGCCGTCCTCGGTGCGGGCGGTCACCTCGAGCACCTGGGGGACGGTCTCGGGCAGCACGGCGAGCGAGTGGTAGCGGGTCATCCGCACGGGCGAGGGCAGCGTCTCGAACACGCCCTTGCCGTCGTGAGCGACGGCACTGGTCATGCCGTGGACGAGCTCGGGCGCGCGGGACACGGTGGCGCCGTACGCGACAGCGATGGCCTGGTGGCCGAGGCAGACGCCGAGCAGCGGCAGGCCGCTCCCGGCCGCGTGGTGGACCAGGGGCACGCTCACGCCGGCCGCCTCGGGGGTGCCGGGGCCGGGGCTGATGAGGACGCCGTCGAAGCCGTCGGCGTCGCTCACGCGTACGTCGTCGCGCGGGCGCACGTCGCAGTCGGCGCCCAGCTCGCGCAGGTACTGCACGATGGTGTGGACGAAGCTGTCGTGGTTGTCCACGACCAGCACGCGGCTCATTTCCTTACGTTCACCTCGTCAAGCGTCACCATGGGCTCGAGCAGTGGGAAGACGACATCCCACAGTACGGCCACCGTGACAGCGACCAGCACGACGGCCGTCAACACCTTGACCCACGTGGTGCCGGGCAGCTTGCGCCAGAGCCAGGCGTACATGTCACTCCTCCCTCGGCTCGATGTCCTTGAGCACCCCGTGCACGACGTAGCGCTGGGCGGCCGAGTATTCGGGATGGCAGGTGGACAGCGTGATGAAAGCCCGGACAGGCCGGATGTCGGGCTTGCCGGGCACAGGCGCGAACTCGTCGATCTCGGTGGGATCGACGACGTCGTGCGAGGTCACCCGGTACGTGTAGCGGGCCTCGCGGGCCTCCACGACGATCTCGTCGTCGCGTTCGAGCTGGTCGATCTCGTTGAACGGGGCCGCGTACGTGGTGCGGTGCCCCGCCAGCGCGAAGTTTCCGACCTGGCCGGGCATGGCGCTGCCGGGATAGTGCCCGGGACCCTTCTTCAGGTCCTCGGTCTCCACGCCCTCGACCACGGCGTACGAGTAATGAGAGCCAAGCTTGGGGATGCGCAGCAGAGCGAGGGCCGAGCCCGGCACGGGCTTGTCCGGCTTCTTCGCCCCCGGTCTGTCCTGCTTGGTCACCGCCAGTTCGCGCTGGAGCCGTTCCTGCTCCCGCTCGGTGTACACGCCGGTGCCCCAGAGCAGGTAGGCGCAGAACAACATCAGGATCAGGCCCGCGGTGATGCTCGTCTCCCCCATGGCCCGGAGCATGGTCCGCATTCGACGAGTTTATTTCGGCGAGATGCGGCGGCCCGGGATCGCCATGTCCCGCGCGTGGCGACTATCCTGGGGACCTTCAACTACGCTTAACGCCAGAGCCTGCGGACGATCCGGATGCCCAGGCCCTCAGCAGGAGTTACCAGTGCCCAAGTCCAAGGCTCGCAAGAAGGCGGTCTACACGCCGCCGCAGAGAACGCAGCAGGTCAAGGTCAGCCCGCGCTGGCTGGCGCCCACGATGGTGGTGGCGTGGATCATCGGCATCCTGTGGATCGCCGTCTACTACGTCGCCCCGACGACGCCCTTCCTCAAAGACCTCCAGAACTGGAACCTGCTGATCGGGTTTGTTTTCATCGTCTTCGGTGTAGTGCTTTCCACCCGCTGGCGTTAGTTCTTTCCACAGTCTTTTCCACAGGCTGGGGAAGTCAGCTCACGCCGGCGAGGATGGCCGAGGTCCGCACCATCACGAGCACGGCCAGCACCGCCAGCGCTCCCACGATGGCCAGCACGTGCCAGAGGGCTCTGTTGCGGGTGGGGGCGTAGGCCAGCGCCGCCGCCAGCAGCGTCCCGGTGACCAGACCGCCGACGTGACCGGTCCAGCTGATGCGCAGGCCGGAGATCGCGGGCAGCACGAACGTGATGGCGAGGTTGAGCCCGATGATCAGGGTGATGCCTCGCACGTCCAGGTTGAGCCTGCGGCCCACCACGAAGACGGCGCCGAACATGCCGAAGACGGCTCCCGAGGCGCCGACCGTGGCCGTCGTCAGCGGGTCGAGCCAGAGGCTGAGCACCGAGCCGCCCAGCGCGCTGAGCAGGTAGACGGCCGCGTAACGGAGGTGCCCGAAGGCCCGTTCGAGGTACGGGCCGATCACGAAGATGGCCCAGCCGTTGAAGAGCAGGTGGAGCGGGTTGCCGGCGTCGTGCACCAGGGCGACGGTGACCAGGCGGTAATACTCGCCGTTGACCACTCCCGGCGTCCACATCGCCAGAGCGCCGCCGAGCGCGTTGTCCGTCAGCAGCTGGCCGCCGAAGACCAGCGCGGTGATGGCCAGGATGGCGTACGTCACGATCGGCGTGCTGACGACTCTGCCGCCGAAGGTGGACCTGGCCTGGCGGATGGCCGTGTTGCCCTCGGCCACGCACTCCGGGCACTGGAAGCCCACGGACGCGTCGCGCATGCAGTCGGGACAGATGGGGCGCTCGCAGCGCTGGCAGCGGACCCAGGTCTCCTTGTCCGGGTGCCGGTAGCACGTGGGCACCGCCTCAGCGGGCTGCTCGGGCTGCTGGGGCGGGCTGGGCGGCTGGCTGGTCATAACCGGAAGCCTATGACTTACGCTCCCTGCCTGCGTCCCGCCAGGCAGCCCGCCGCCCCAGGTGCGCCACCACCCCTCCGGCGCCGCCGGTGCGCCGTGCGCACCGGGCCGTGTGGAGCCTGGGCGGAGGGGCGGGTCACGGCTCCGGGCCGAAGCGGCGCTTCAGGTCAGGACTGGACGCGCTCGATGGTGACCGACTCCAGGACGACGTCCTCCACCGGGCGGTCGCGGCGGTCGGTGCCGGTCTTGGCGATGGCGTCCACGACGTCCTGGCCCTCGACCACCTCGCCGAAGATGGTGTGCCGGCCGTTCAGGTGAGGCGTGGGCACGACCGTGATGAAGAACTGCGACCCGTTGGTCCCCTTGCCGAACCGGACGCCCGCGTTGGCCATGGCCAGCAGGTACGGCCGGTTGAAGTAGAGCTCGGGGTGGATCTCGTCGTCGAACTCGTAGCCGGGGCCGCCGATGCCCTGGCCGAGCGGGTCACCGCCCTGGATCATGAAGCCGGAGATGACCCGGTGGAAGATCGTGCCGTCGTAGTAACGGTCGGTGCTCTTGTCGCCGGTGCCCGGGTGCGTCCATTCGCGCGTGCCTTCTGCAAGCTCGACGAAGTTGCGCACCGTTTTCGGGGCCTTGGTGGGAAAGAGTTCGACCTTGATATCGCCGCGATTGGTCTTCAGATTAGCGATCAGCTTCTCAGCCACGAGACAGCTGCCCCCCTCTGTACAGGGTTGGTTCGTGATGTTTCAGTGCCATGGCCGTTCGGCCATGAGAGCCATCCTCCCACGGCTGTCCAGGATTGAGCCGCCTCGTCCAGGGAAGGTCAGGCTCGGGATCCAACGACAGGGGAGGTTGTCGTGTCCCTGACACTGAAGAGACGCCGCGTGGTCATAGAGGTTCCCGCCACGTGGATGGGCCGCATGAAGGCCCAGGCCGTACGAACCGGCCACCGAATGGCGCCCATGGCGGACCAGGCCAAGATGGCCGCCGCCCAGCGCTTCGAGGACGCCCGCTACTGGGCGGCGCCGCGGCTGGAGTCCGCGGCACACGGGATCGAGGATCAGGTCGCTCCCGCGGTCAGCTCGATGCTGACCCGGGCGGCCAGGCGAATCGATCCCAAGCCCACGCGGTCGCGGCGATGGCCGATGCTCGTTCTGCTGACCGGTGTAGCGGTGGGGACCATGGGTTACATGTTCTACCGCCGCAACGCTCAGCAGTGGACCGAGCACATGAAGGAATCCGCCTCGGATGCGTCACGCTGGGTCAGCGAGAAGGCCGACAGGACCGCCGAGTCCACTGACCGGATGGCGACCAATGTGTCGAACAAGGCGGACGAGGCATCGCGCAAGATGTCCTGATTTGCTGCTGCCGGTGCTGCCGGCAACAGGGAAGCGGGGGGGCGGGGGGGCCGCCGCGGGGGGCCGGGGCGGGGGGGGGGGCGCCCGGCGCGGGGCCCCGCGCGGGGGGCGCCCCCCGCGCGGGCCCCCCCCCCCCCCCCCCCC
>NZ_JBFANV010000116.1:0-27928 GCF_040674955.1 Nonomuraea sp. NPDC049695
GACCTGGGCCCGGCGGGCGCGTTCTCGCTGCTCTACTTCCTGATCGTGCAGATCCTCTGCTACGTCTTCTTCACCGTGCTGACCAGGTCGGGGAGCGGCGCGCCAGGCGCGAGCGCCGATGGCTGGTGCGCCGCCTTGGGAGCGCCGCGTCGGCGGGATGTGGCGCGGTGGGGCCCGGCGCTGGTGGACGGCGGCTCTCCCTCTGGCGCAGGTACGCGTTGGGTGTGCGGACGCGTGTGGCCAATGTGGTGCGGACGCGTGTGGCCGATGCCGCGCGTGGTGGAGTGCCGTGTCGGGCGGTTGGCGCGTGTGTCCGGTGCCCCGCGTCTCAGGCGTCGCGTCGCGCGGGA
The DNA here is from genome assembly GCF_040674955.1 of Nonomuraea sp. NPDC049695. Classification (NCBI taxonomy): domain Bacteria; kingdom Bacillati; phylum Actinomycetota; class Actinomycetes; order Streptosporangiales; family Streptosporangiaceae; genus Nonomuraea; species Nonomuraea sp. NPDC049695. The sequence goes on from NZ_JBFANV010000116.1 coordinate 351, forward strand.
CAGGGTGCTGGTGGCCGGTGGCGGCACGGGACAATGGCACCCGTGGGTCCACATCCAGCCGTAGCCGACGTGCGCAGGGCAGTGCGTGAGGCGCTGGCCGACGTCCAGAAGGACGCGCTGGTCATGGTGGCGTGCAGCGGCGGAGCCGACTCCCTGGCGCTGGCGGCGGCGCTGGGGTTCGTGGCGCCCCGGATGGGGCTGCGCGCCGGGCTGCTCACCGTGGACCACCAGCTCCAACCGGGCTCGGCCCAGCGGGCGAGGACGGTCGCGGACATCGGGGAGACCCGGCTGGACCTCCACCCCGCCGAGGTCCTCACCGTGACGGTGGGCACCGAGGGCGGCCCTGAGGCGGCGGCGCGGGAGGCCCGCTACCAGGCGCTGGCGGAGGCGGCCGACAAGCACCGGGCGCAGGTGGTCCTGCTCGGCCACACCAGGGACGACCAGGCGGAGACCGTGCTCCTGGGGCTGGCCAGGGGGAGCGGCGTCAGGTCGCTGTCCGGGATGGCGGCCCGCAGCGGCCGCTACCGGAGGCCGTTCCTCGACCTCCCCAGGGCCACCACCGTCAGAGCCTGCCAGGCCCTGGACCTCGTCCCCTGGGACGACCCGCACAACGAGGACCCCCGCTACACGAGGGTCCGCGTCAGAAACAGGGTCCTCCCCGTGCTGGAGGCGGAGCTCGGCCCAGGAGTGGCCGAGGCGCTCGCCAGGACCGCCAGGATGGCGCGCGAGGACGCCGACGCCCTGGACCGGTGGGCCGAATCGGCGTACCAGAATTGCGCTCTTAGCGATATTCCGGGCTCGGTGACGCTGGCCGTACCGGAGCTGGAAAAGCTGCCCGACGCCGTCAGGCGGAGGGTGCTGCGGCGGGCGGCCATCGCGGCCGGGGCTCCCTCGGGAGCTCTGTCCGCTGCTCATATCCTTGCCGTGGACGGGCTGGTCACGCGGTGGCACGGGCAGAAAGCCGTTGACCTGCCGGGGGGTCTGTCCGCCGTGCGGCGATATGGCACCCTGATAGTCGCCATCAGTCCCATCGCATAAGGAACCACAGGTGGACGCTGCCGACATGGGCAATGACCTGGAAAAGGTCCTCATTCCCGAGGACGAGCTCCAGGCGAAGATCAAAGAGCTTGCCGGGCGGATCGACGAGGACTACGCGGGTAAAGACTTGCTGCTCGTGGGCGTGTTGAAAGGCGCCGTCATGGTGATGGCCGACCTGGCCAGAGCCCTGCACGTGCCCGTGCAGATGGACTGGATGGCGGTGTCGTCGTACGGCGCGGGCACCAGGTCGTCCGGCGTCGTGCGCGTGCTGAAAGACCTCGACACCGACATCATGGGCCGCCACGTGCTGATCGTCGAGGACATCATCGACTCGGGCCTGACCCTGCACTGGCTCCTGGAAAACCTGAAGTCGCGCAATCCCGCGTCGCTGGAGATCTGCACCGCGCTGCGGAAACCGGACGCGGTGAAGGTGCCGATCGATGTGAAATACGTGGGCTACGACATTCCCAACGAGTTCGTCATCGGTTACGGGCTGGACTACGCCGAGCGATACCGCAATCTGCCCTTCATCGGCACTCTGGCCCCACATGTTTACAAGTAGCAATCTGGAACGCGGCCGGGAACACCGCACAACGTGACGTACGTTGATAGGGCAAGACCGGTGTAGCGGGCGGGTCCCCCCGTGCGCTCTGCCGGTGTACCTTCAGACTCTTGAAGGGTGACCGCGAGTCGCCTTCGGGTAGTCAGAAGTCGCGGTGTCGGATGCCGCGGCCCCGGGGCAGCCCGGGGTTCCAGGCCATGTTCAGGAAGGGACGGGCCCGCAAGGGGTTCCGCATCGGATGGATCTCAAGCGATTTACACGTGGGCCACTGCTGTGGATCCTGGGCATCGTCGTGCTGCTCCTCCTCGTCACTCAGCTCTGGAGTGGCGGCGGCAATTTCAAGCAGGCCGACACGTCCTTGGTTCTCCAGCAGATTCGCGCCGGAAACGTCAGCAACGCCAAGATTGTCGACAAGGACAACCGGATCGAGTTGACACTGGTCAACCCGGTCACGGTCAAGGCCGGTGATTCGCCGACGAGGCTGATCCAGTCCAACTGGGTCACGGGTTACGGCAGCAAGCTGACCGACGAGCTTCAGGCTCAGTACGACGCCGGCAAGACCAAGAGCTTCAACACCGAGGTGCCGCAGGAAAACCTCCTGGTGAGCATCCTGGTCAGCTTCCTCCCGATCGTCATCATCGTGCTGCTCTTCCTGTTCATCATGAACCAGATGCAGGGCGGCGGCTCGCGAGTGATGAACTTCGGCAAGTCCAAGGCCAAGCTCATCACCAAGGACACCCCCAAGACGACGTTCGCCGACGTCGCGGGCGCCGACGAGGCCATCGAGGAGCTCCAGGAGATCAAGGAGTTCCTCCAGGCCCCGGCCAAGTTCCAGGCGATCGGCGCCAAGATTCCCAAGGGCGTGCTGCTGTACGGCCCGCCCGGCACCGGTAAGACCCTGCTGGCCCGCGCCGTGGCCGGCGAGGCGGGCGTGCCGTTCTACTCGATCTCCGGTTCCGACTTCGTCGAGATGTTCGTCGGTGTCGGTGCCTCGCGTGTGCGTGACCTGTTCGAGCAGGCGAAGGCCAACGCCCCGGCGATCATCTTCATCGACGAGATCGACGCCGTCGGCCGCCACCGCGGCGCCGGCCTGGGCGGCGGTCACGACGAGCGCGAGCAGACCCTCAACCAGCTGCTCGTCGAGATGGACGGCTTCGACGTCAAGGGCGGCGTGATCCTCATCGCCGCGACCAACCGGCCCGACATCCTCGACCCGGCGCTGCTGCGTCCGGGCCGCTTCGACCGGCAGGTCACCGTCGACCGTCCCGACCTCGAGGGCCGCAAGGGCATCCTCAAGGTCCACGGCCGCGGCAAGCCGTTCGAGCCCAACGTCGACCTCGACGTCATCGCGCGCCGCACCCCCGGGTTCACCGGCGCCGACCTGGCCAACGTGATCAACGAGGCCGCCCTGCTCACCGCGCGGGCCGACCAGAAGCTGATCACGATGGACGTCCTCGAGGAGTCGATCGACCGCGTCATGGCAGGGCCCGAGCGCAAGTCGCGGGTCATGTCCGACAAGGAAAAGAAGATGATCGCCTACCACGAGGGCGGTCACGCGCTGGTGGCGCACGCGCTGCCCAACTCCGACCCGGTCCACAAGATCACGATCCTGTCCCGGGGCCGCGCGCTCGGCTACACGATGACGCTGCCGATGGAGGACAAGTTCCTGGCCACCAGGTCGGAGATGATGGACCAGCTCGCGATGCTGCTCGGCGGCCGCGCGGCGGAGGAGCTCGTCTTCCACGAGCCCACCACCGGCGCCTCCAACGACATCGAGAAGGCCACGGCCGTCGCCCGCCGCATGGTGACCGAGTACGGCATGAGCGAGCAGCTCGGCGCCCGTAAGTTCGGCACCGGCCAGGCCGAGGTGTTCCTGGGCCGCGAGATGGGCCACGAGCGCGACTACTCCGAGAAGATCGCCTCCACGATCGACGAGGAGGTCCGCCGGATGATCGAGACGGCGCACGACCAAGCGTGGGACATCCTGGTCCAATACCGCGACGTGCTCGACAACCTCGTGCTCGAGCTCATGGAGAAGGAGACCCTCTCTCGCGAGCAGGTGCTCCAGATCTTCTCCGCCGTGGTGGTCAAGGAGCACCGCCCGTCCTACGCGGGCTACGGCAAGCGGCTCCCGTCCGACCGCCCGCCCATCCTGACCCCCAAGGAGCAGTCGGCCAACGGCTCGCTCACCGGGGGCCACCAGGACGCCCTCCCGTCCGGAGAAAGTGCGTGACTCAGCACGACGTAGACCTGGGCCGGATCGAGAAGGCCGTACGCGAGATCCTCTACGCGATCGGCGAGGACCCCGACAGGGACGGCCTTCTCGACACGCCTGCCAGGGTCGCCCGAGCCATGGCCGAGCAGTATTCAGGGCTCGGCCAGAAGCCCGAGGACGTGCTGACGAAGGTCTTCGACGTCGACCATGACGAGATGGTGCTCGTCAGGGACATCGAGGTCTACAGCACGTGTGAGCACCATCTGGTCCCGTTCCACGGCGTGGCCCACGTGGGCTACATCCCCAACGACCGCGGCCAGGTGACCGGCCTGTCCAAGCTGGCCCGCCTGGTCGACGTGTACGCCCGCCGCCCCCAGGTCCAGGAGCGCATGACGTCCCAGATCGCCGACGCCCTCATGCGGGTTCTGGAGCCGCGCGGGGTCATCGTGGTCGTCGAGGCCGAGCACCTGTGCATGACGATGCGCGGCGTGCGCAAGCCGGGCGCCAAGACCGTCACCTCGGCCGTCCGCGGCGACTTCCGCACGAGTGACAAGACCCGATCCGAGGCGATGGCGCTGATCCTGGGTCGCTGATGGCCGAACGGGGACCCACGATGTCAACATGTGTGGGGAAGCGCCTAGGCTTGGCCCATGACTAGCGTGCCCATCAACGTGCCGGGAGGTGCGGATCGGTGCCTCGTCATGGGTGTGGTCAATGTGACCCCCGATTCGTTCTCCGACGGCGGCCTGTGGTTCGACGAGAGAGCCGCCATCCAGCACGGCCTTGACCTGGTCGAGGAGGGGGCCGACCTGGTCGACGTGGGCGGGGAGTCCACCCGCCCCGGCGCGGCCAGGGTGTCGCTGGAGGAGGAGCTGGCCAGGGTCGTGCCCGTGATCAGAGCGCTCGACGCCGAGGGAGTGGCGGTCAGCGTCGACACGATGCGGGCCGAGGTGGCCAGGGCCGCGGTCGAGGCGGGCGCGCGGCTCGTCAACGACGTGAGCGGCGGCCTCGCCGACCCCGAGATGTCGCGTGTGGTGGCCGAGACAGGCATCCCGTACGTCGTGATGCACTGGCGCGGCCACAGCCACGACATGGAGAGCCGAGCCGTCTACGCCGACGTGGTCACCGAGGTCCGCGAGGAGCTCGCCAAGCGGGTCGACCTGGTCCTGGCGGAAGGCGTCACGGAGGAGCAGATCGTGCTCGACCCGGGCCTCGGCTTCGCCAAGAACGCCCAGCACAACTGGGCGCTGCTGAACGGGATCCCGCAGCTGGCCGAGCTGGGCTACCCGCTGCTCATCGGGGCCTCGCGCAAGCGGTTCCTCGGGCGGCTGCTGGCCGATTCCGACGGCACCCCCCGGCCGTTCAGCCGTAGTGACGACGCCACGCTGGCCGTGACCGCACTGGCCGCGCAAGCGGGCGCCTGGTGCGTACGCGTCCACCACGTGGCCCCCAATGCCGATGCCGTGCGCGTGGCTGCCGCATGGAAGAGAGCCGGAGCAGGCACATGAGCGTCGACACCGCCGCCATCGAGACGGTCAACCAGGAGTTCTACGCCGCGATCGAGAGCGGCGATCTCGACAAGATGACCGAGGTCTGGGCCGAGGACACCGCCGACGAACAGGTCAGCTGCGTGCACCCGGGCTGGACGCTGCTCGCCGGCCGGTCCGAGGTGCTGCGGTCCTGGGCCCTGATCATGGCCAACACCACCTACATCCAGTTCGTGCTGACCGACGTCAACACCACCGTGCTGGGTGACGTGGCCGTGCTGACCTGCGTCGAGAACATCCTCACCGCCGGCGAGGAGGGCGAGGCCAGCTTCGCCGCGGGCAAGGTGGTGGCCAGCAACGTCTACATCCGCACCTCGCAGGGCTGGCGGCTGTGGATGCATCACGGCTCGCCGGTGCTCCAGGGGGACGACGACGAGGAGGAGGAAGGCGAGCTTGAGCGCTGATCGCATCGCTCTCAAGGGCCTGCGGGCCAGGGGGAGGCACGGCGTGCTCGCTGCCGAGCGGGAGCTCGGGCAGGAGTTCGTGATCGACGCGACGCTGTTCCTCGACACCGCGCCGGCGGCGGCCGGCGACGATCTCACCAAGACCGTCCACTACGGCGAGCTGGCCCAGGCGCTGGTCGAGGTCGTGGAGGGCGAGCCGGTCGCGTTGATCGAGACGCTCGCGCAGCGGCTGGCGGACGTCTGCCTGGCCAGTGAGCTGGTGGGCAAGGTCGAGGTGAGCGTGCACAAACCGGCGGCGCCCATCCCGCTGCCGTTCGACGACGTGGTCGTGACCATCGAGCGGAGCCGCGTATGAAAGTCGTCCTGGCTCTGGGCAGCAACCTGGGGCCCCGGTTCCAGACGTTGCAGGGCGCCGTGGACACCCTGTTCGACGCCCCTGGGCTGGAGTTCGTCAAGGCGTCTCCGGTCTACGAGACCGACCCGGTCGGCGGTCCCGCCGGGCAGAAGCCGTACCTCAACGCGGTCGTGATCGCCGAGACCACGCTGGCGCCGCGCACGTTGCTGGAGCGGGCGCAGAGCGTGGAGAACGCCTTCGGCCGGGTGCGCACCGAGCGCTGGGGACCGCGCACGCTCGACATCGACCTGATCGTGATGGGCGACACCGTCTGCGACGACCCCGAGCTGACGCTGCCGCATCCCCTCGCCCACGAGCGCGCGTTCGTGCTGGTGCCCTGGGTGAAGGCCGACCCCGACGGCGTGGTGCCCGGGCGCGGCCGGGTGGCGGAGCTGCTGGAGGGCGTCGACAAGGAAGGGGTACGCCTGCGCGAGGACCTGAAGCTGCAGAGGCCCGATTGAAGCTCACCCATCCCGGCCACCTGGTCGGCATCGTCATCGTCGTTGCGCTGATCGCGTGGGCGCTGGTCAGACCCGTCTACGCCGACCTGCCCCTCATGCCGTGGACCGCGATCCCCACCGTGCTGCTGCTGGCCATCGGCGAGGGCTACAGCGCGTGGACGACCAAGGCCAGGATCGCCAGGAAGCCGGGCACCAAACCGGTGGAGCCTTTGGCGGTGGCCCGGCTGGCCGCGCTGGCGAAGGCGTCGGCGTACGTGGGGGCGGCGTTCGCGGGGTTGTTCGCCGGGTTCGCTCTCTACACGGTGCAGATCTTCGACCGGGAGACGCCGCGATCGGAGTTCTTCATCGCGGCCGGGTCGTTCCTGGCCTGCGTGGCGCTGATCTGCGCCGCCCTCTACCTGGAGCGCGCCTGCCGCATCCCGAAGGACTCTGAGGAGCAGGATTAAGCACGTCGGCGCCCGAACAGGTAGATGACCGGGGTGGTGCAGATGAGCGGGCCGATGATCGCGATGGGGCGCTCCAGCCACCATTTCAGGTCAGGCGGGATATCGGTGCCCAGGTTGCCGAAGAGCCACCACGACAGCCCCAGCGCGATGGCCATCCCGGTCGTGTGGAAGAGGAAGAGCGGTAGCGCGTACCGGTTGATGAAGCCGTTCACCCGGCGCCAGGCGGGCCGCTCGAGGACGCGCTCCATCGACGGCCGCAGCACCTCCACCAGCCCGATCTGGAACAGCAGCAGGGCGACGATGACGAACGTGGGCGGCGCCATGTTCGACCACTTGTCGCCGGGCACGCCCACCATCGAGCCCGGGTAGATGCCGGAGTAGACCAGGCCGAAGAGGGCGAAGAGGCCGGTCCAGAGCACCGCGACGTCATAGCGCCTGGGCAGGATGACGATCCGGTCGTAGAAGAACCCGGCCTGGTGGGCGAGCCCCCAGACGAGGAGCATGTTGAGCCAGCCGGCCCACTCGACCCCGTATCTGAAGCGCACCACGTCGACCACCAGCGACGCGCCGCCGAGCCAGATCAGCGCCAGCACGTCGTAGCGGCGGTGCAGCCAGAGCGCCACCGGCAGCAGCGCGATCAGCACAAGATAGACGCCGAGGAACCACAGCGGGCTGAGCACCAGCAGCACCACGCGCCACATCCAGTCGACCCGGAACGTGAACGTGACCACCGCGCCGATGGAGATCCACGCCCCGGACAGGAACAGCGCCGGTAAAGCCAGCGCGCGGATGCGCCGCCAGACGAAGGAGCCGATGCCGACGCCGCGCGCCCGGGCCCGCTCCCAGGACAGCAGGTGCACGTGGCCGCCGACGTAGAAGAAGAGCGGCAGCACCTGCAGCAGCCACGTCAGGATCCACAGCCCGGAGGTGAAGCCCAGCGGGCTGGTGGGCTCGGGGCCGGTCGGCTTCCACTGCAGGATGGTGAACGCCCAGTGCCAGACCACCACGACGCACAGGCTCAGGGCACGGAGCCAGTCCACGTACTTGTCGCGCTCGGCTTTCACTTGTCGATGTCACCCACGACGAAGAACATCGAGCCGAGGATGGCCACCATGTCGGCGACCAGGTGGCCGGGGAGCATCTCCCGCAGCACCTGGATGTTGCTGTACGAGGCCGAGCGGAGCTTGAGCCGCCACGGGGTCTTGTCGCCCTTGGAGACCAGGTAGTAGCCGTTGATGCCGAGCGGATTCTCGGTCCACGCGTACGTGTGCCCCTCCGGCACCTTCAGCACCTTGGGCAGGCGCTGGTTGATGGGTCCTGGCGGCAGCGAGCGCAGGCGCTCGACGCAGGCGTCGGCCAGGTCGAGGGAGACCTTGAGCTGGTCGAACAGCACCTCGAACCGGGCGTGGCAGTCGCCCGCGTGCCGCGTGACCACCTTGACGGGCAGCTCGCGATAGGCGAGGTACGGGTCGTCGCGGCGCAGGTCGAGGTCCACCCCCGAGGCCCTGGCGATGGGGCCGCTGACGCCGTACTGCATGATCTGCTCGCGGGACAGCACGCCGACGCCCTTGGTACGGGCGATGAAGATCTCGTTGTGCAGGATGAGGTCCTCGATGTCGGGCACCCGGCGGCGGGTCTCGGCGATCGCGGCCGACACCCGGTCGAGCCAGCCGAGCGGCAGGTCCTCCTTGAGGCCCCCGACCCGGTTGAACATGTAGTGCATGCGTCCGCCGGAGACCTCCTCCATGACGGCCTGGATGCGCTCGCGCTCGTCGAAGGCGTAGAACAGCGGCGTGATCGCGCCCAGCTCGAGCGGATAGGAGCCGAGGAACATCAGGTGGTTGAGCACCCGGTTGAGCTCGGCCAGCAGCGTGCGCGCCCACACGGCCCTGACCGGAGGCTCCATGCCGAGCAGTCGCTCGGCGGCGATCACCACGCCCAGCTCGTTGGCGAAGCCGGAGAGCCAGTCGTGCCGGTTGGCCAGCATGATGATCTGACGGTAGTCGCGGACCTCGAACAGCTTCTCCGCGCCCCTGTGCATGTAGCCGATGATCGGCTCGGCGGCGGTGATGCGCTCGCCGTCGAGCGTCAGGCGGAGCCTGAGCACCCCGTGGGTCGACGGGTGCTGCGGGCCGATGTTGAGGATCATGTCCTCGGTGGCCAGCTCTTTCGCGCCCGCACCGATTCCGACCACACGTTCCGTCATATGGCCATGCTGCCACCGCACTGAACGGTGATCCAGCCTGGGGGCGGGTCAAGGAATCGTATGAAAGCGCATCCCTAAGACGGACACGGGGAGAAATAAGGGGAACGGGGGGAGAAAACACCATGAAGAGAGCTGTTTTCGATGTCGCGTTCCTGATCGCGCGGGTCGTGACCGGCGTGATCTTCCTGGCTCACGGCTTGGAGAAGTGGTTCGGCGGCGTCGCGGCCCAGGGCCGGGCATTCAAGGGCATGGGAGTCCCGATGCCCGAGTTCGCCGCGACCTACGCGACCGTCGTGGAGACCGTCGGCGGCCTCCTCCTCATCCTCGGCCTGCTGGTACGGCTGATGGGGCTGCTGTTGCTGCTCAACATGCTCGGCGCGATCGCGTTCGTGCACTTCGGGCACGGCGTGCTGGCCACCGCCGGCGGCTGGGAGCTGCCCGGCCTGCTCGGGGCGCTGAGCCTGCTGTTCCTGGCGCTCGGCGGCGGGCGGATCGGGCTCGACGGCCTGTTCAGCGCGAGATTCCGCAGACGCGGGGAGCGCCGGGCCGCCGAGGAGGAGCTCGCCGCGTACGCTCCCGGCGCGCGCGCTCCGGAACCCTCGAACGTCACGCCGGTGACCGGCGAGTCCACGAGGCCCTTGCCGTCCCAGGAACCACGCGTGCCCAGGCAGCCCGGCGAGCGCCGGGCAGGCATGGTCGACGACGATGACATGAGGGACATCGACGCCCTGGTCTCCGACGAACCGCCGCCGCCCCACAAGCCTCCGAACAGGGGCTGAGGGTCAGCGGGTGACGAGCTCCCGCAGAGCGTCGACGAGCCGGTCCACGTGCTCCTCCGTGGTGCCGATGCCGATCGAGGCCCGCACCGCGGAGGCCGTGCCGTCCTCGCAGCCCCCGTCGTGCTCTCCGAGCAGGTGGCGGACGAAGGGGTGCGCGCAGAACTTCCCGTCGCGCACCCCGATGCCGTACTCGCCGGAGAGCACCTCGGCGACCTCGCGGGCCGAGTAGCCGTCCACGGTGAACGACACGATGCCCACGCGCGGGTGGTCGTCCCCCCACAGCGACAGCTCGCGTACGCCCTCGATCGAGGCCAGCCCGGACCGCAGCCGGGCGATCAACCGCTCCTCCTCCCGCACCAGCGCGGTCCAGCCGGTGGCCGTGAGCGCGTCGCAGGCCGCGGCCAGCGCGATGGCGCCCAGCACGTTCGGGGTGCCCGCCTCGTGCCGCGGCTCGGGGTCGTCGTGCCACTCGATGTCGTCCCCCACGGAGCGCACCGCGCCCCCGCCCTTGAGGTACGGCTCACCGTCCGCGAGCCAGTCCCGCCGCCCGACCAGCACCCCGGCGCCGAACGGCGCGTACAGCTTGTGCCCGGAGAAGGCCACGTAGTCGAGGTCGAGCGCGGTCAGGTTGAGCGGGCGGTGCGGTACGAGCTGGGCGGCGTCCACCAGGATGCGGGCCCCGTGCCGGTGGGCGATGTGGGCCAGCGCGGCGATGGGCCAGAGCTCGCCGGTGACGTTGGAGGCGGCGGTGACCACGAGCAGCTTCGGGCCGTCGATCCCGGCCAGCGCCTCGTCGGCGGCGCGGACGGCCTCGCCGGGGAAGGCGGGCGGCGCCAGCCGTACGGAATTCTTCCAGGGGAGGAGCGAGGCGTGGTGCTCGGTGTCGAAGACCACGGTGGTCGTGCCGGCAGGCAGGCAGCTGGCCAGGAGGTTCGTGGCGTCGGTGGTGTTGCGGGTGAAGATCACGGCGTCGTCCGGGCGGGCGCCGACGAACGCCCGGACCGTGTGGCGGGCCTGCTCGTAGCGGGCGGTGGTGAGCTGGGAGGCGTAGCCCGCGCCACGGTGGACGCTGGAGTAGGCCGGGAGCGCGGCGGTGACGGCGGCGCTGACCGGCTCGAGACACGGCGCGCTGGCGGCGTAGTCGAGGTTGGCGTAGCCGACGAGCCTTCCGCCCTTGACCGGCACCTCGAGATCGGCCCCGAGCACGGTGGGGATGGGCCTGCTCGTGACGGCGGGAGCCGCCTCGACGTGCTGGGCGGGGACGGAGTTGAAGATCGTCAGGGTGGACACGGCACATCTCCCTCAGGGTCGTCGGGACCCCTGGAAGCAGCCATGGAGCCCGCGCTTGCCCGCCACACCTCGTGACGGACCAGGTCTTCACCCGGGGCACCCCGCCGCGGACGCGAGGGTTGCCGGCCAGCTAGCCGGGGCTTGTCGCTGGCACTCATGACCTACGACCCGCACTATAACTCAGACCCCACCATGAATCGCAAGTCGCGAACTATTGCGCCACGTCACTCGTTGCTACCGGAAACCCCGCCCACGTAGTCATGGAGGTACGCAGATGTTGGACTGGGTGACGGACCCACAGATCTGGATCGGCTTCTTCACCCTGGTCGCCCTGGAGATCGTGCTGGGGATCGACAACATCATCTTCATCTCCATCCTGGCCGGGAAACTACCCCCTGAACAGCGCGACAGAGCCCGCGTGATGGGTCTGGGCGCCGCCCTGATCACCCGCCTGCTCCTGCTGCTCGGCCTGTCGTGGGTGGTGCAGCTCACCGAGCCGCTGTTCGCCGTCCTCGGCCACGAGATATCGGGACGCGACCTGATCCTGCTGCTCGGCGGCCTGTTCCTGCTGGGCAAGAGCGTCACCGAGATCGGCCACAGCATGGACGCCCCAGCGGAGAAGGACGGCAAGAAGGCCGCCGCGGCCTCCTTCGCCTCGGTGATCCTGCAGATCATGGTGCTGGACATCGTGTTCTCGCTCGACTCCGTCATCACCGCCGTCGGCATGGTGGACCAGCTCGGCGTGATGATCGCGGCGGTCGTGGTGGCGGTGGTGGTGATGCTGTTCGCCTCGGGGCCGATCAGCAGGTTCGTGGACCGGCACCCGAGCATCAAGATGCTGGCGCTGGCGTTCCTGGTGCTGATCGGCGTGGTGCTCATCGCCGAGGGCTTCGGCCAGCACATCCCCAAGGGCTACATCTACTTCGCGATGGCGTTCTCGCTCGTCGTCGAGCTGCTGAACATCCGGGTGCGCGGCAAGCGCGCCCACCTGGAGCAGCAGGATCCCGCTTCTAAGATGAAATAGTGCGCTTTGACCCTTGGGATCCGAATTTTGTGGCTCACCCGTACCGCGTGTACGACGAGCTGAGGCGCGAGTCGCCCGTCAGCTACTTCGAGCCGACCGACCAGTGGCTGATCTCCCGCCACGCCGACGTGAACGCCCTGCTCAGGGACCGCCGCCTGGGCAGGTCCTACCTGCACGTGGCCACGCACGAGGAGTTCGGCAGGCCGCCGGAGCCCGAGTTCCAGGAGCCGTTCTGGCGCGTGATCAGGGCGGGCATGCTCGACGTGGAGCCGCCGGTGCACACCAGGCTGCGCCGGCTGGTCTCCAAGGCGTTCACGCCCCGCATGGTCGAGTCCCTGCGCCCCCGGGTCCGCGCCATCGCCGCGGGCCTGGTGGACGCGTTCGTGGAGAAGGGCGGCGGTGACCTGATCGCCGAGGTGGCCGAGCCGCTGCCGGTGACGGTGATCGCGGAGATGCTCGGCATCCCCGACCAGGACCGCCACCTGCTGCGCCCCTGGTCGGCGGAGATCTGCGGCATGTACGAGCTCAACCCGACTCTCGAGGCCCAGCACACGGCGGTACGCGCGGCGTCGGAGTTCGCCGGCTACCTCAAGACCTTGGCCACGGAGCGGCGACGGACCCCCGGCGAGGACCTGATCAGCGCGCTGGCGGGGATCCCTGAGCTGACCGACGACGAGCTGGTCGGCACGTGCGTGCTGCTGCTCAACGCCGGCCACGAGGCCACCGTGAACGTGACGGGCAACGGCTGGTGGGCCCTGTTCAGGAACCCCTCCGAGCTGGCACGGCTGCGCGAGGACCGTTCGCTGCTGCCCACTGCCGTCGAAGAGCTGATGCGCTGGGACACGCCGCTGCAGATGTTCGAGCGCTGGGTGCTGGAGGACATCGAGGTGCACGGCGTGGAGATCCCGCGCGGGTCGGAGGTGGCGCTGCTGTTCGGGTCGGCCAACCGCGACCCGGCGGTCTTCGAGGAGCCGGACCGGCTCGACGTGGGTCGCGTGGACAATCCGCACATCTCCTTCGGCGCCGGCATCCACTTCTGCCTGGGAGCCCCGCTGGCCCGCATCGAGCTCATCGAGTCGTTCGGTGCGCTGCTGGACCGGGCGGACACGCTGGAGCTGCGGCACACGCCGGCCTGGAAGCCCGGCTACATCATCCGGGGGCTGGAGTCGCTGGACGTCAGCGCCGCTGGCTGAGCCAGCCGAAGCCGCCGAGACCGGCCGGGTCGATCAGCTCGCCCTCCTCCGAGGCTCTGGCCAGAGCCCGTACGTAGGCCCGCGGATCGGCATGGGCGAGGTCGATGGGCGGCCGGGCGCCGGTGATCCCCAACGCCTTCAGCGCGTCGCGCTGTGTGGAAAACGTTGTGGATATCGCACCGGCCCCGCGTCCTGCCTCCGCGCACGCGTCGAGCGCCACGTGAGCCGTGATGTCGCAGGTCCCGTCGGGGATCGGGGCAACGACCGCGCCGTCGCGGTAACCGGTCAACGTGCCACAGAGCGGCCGGTTATCCACAGCATGTGCATAATCAATGGCAATCGCCCGGCCGCGGTTGAGGCGTACCAGGACGGAGGCCCAGGCCTCGTCACGGGGGCGGCCGATCTCCGCGCGCGCGCCCACCCGGGGCAGCGGCCACCACCGGTCGAGCCAGGCGCGGTCGTCGGGGCACAGCGGGCCGCCGAGGCGCTCCTCGCCCGTGTGCACGTCGACCATGATGAGGCGCGGCCCGTCGGCGGTCTGCTCGGCCACGTCGAGCGGCACGTTGTCGAGCCACTCGTTGGCGATGGCCAGGCCGGTGATGCCGCTGGGCACGCTCCGGCGCCAGGCGACCCGCTGGGGCAGCCCCTCGGGCCTGGGGGAGAGCTCCACGGCCGTGACGCGGAGCCGGTCGCGCAGCGCGGGCTTGGCGGCGGCGAGCACCTGGGTGACCAGCGTGCCCTCGCCCGCGCCGATGTCGACCAGGTCGAGCACGTCGGGGCCGCCGAGCTCGGCGTCCACCTCCGCCAGCAGGGCCAGCACCGCGTCGGCGAACGCCGTCGAGGCGCTGACCGAGGTGCGGAAGTGGCCCGAAGGGCGTTCGCGGAGGTAGAAGCCCTCCTCGCCATACAGCGCACGCTCCGTCGCGGCGCGCCAGGTGAGCCACATGTCCTGGACTATCTCATGACTTCTGGGTGACACGCATCGTTATCAAACGACTACTCATGGTCGCCGAGTTGCGGTAGCTTTACCCCTTGTCATCGAGCGATCACGTTCCGCCAACCCTCAATTGGCGGAGCTCTGTCGCTCCTCAGAGCAGAGCACCCAAAGCGGCTTCGGCCGCTCGATCGAGAGGAGCCACCGTGCTCAAGAAGGTCATGGTCGTCGCAGGAGCCGTCGCCATGCTGTCGCTCGCGGCCCCGGCGCACGCCGACATCACCAGCGGCGAGGGTGGCGTGCTCAGCGGCAACCAGGTCCACGTCCCGATCAACATCCCGATCGACGTCTGCGGCAACGCCGTGGCCGTCATCGGCCTCGCGTTCGCCGGCTGCAAGGGCGGCGCCCACGTCTACGCGCCGAGCCACCACTGACAGTAGTGAACCCGGGCCGGCGCTCGTCCGGCCCGGGCTCTTACCCCGGCTGGCCGGTCGGCGAGCGGCCAGCCGGCGCACCTCCAAGAGATCACATCCGCGCGGGCGTCGGTCCTGGATGAGGGACTCGGCGCCCGCTGCCATGCGATGGAACCCCTCTCCTCATCTCTTCCGACAGGGGGTGCACGTTTTGTATGCCCTTGTCGCTTTTGTCGTTAACTCAACATGCGGCAAAGCAGCGGTCACATCTGCAGTCGTCAAAGGCCGTTACGCTGGTCGGCGGTGCCATATCGACAGAGGTGTGACGTCATGGACGCAGGGGATCGCCCGGCACGGCTGACCGTCGGCGTGCTCGGAGCGGGCAAGGTCGGCTCGGCCCTAGGGGCTGCGCTGGCGCAGGCGGGGCACCGGATCGTGGCCGCGAGCGGTGTATCCGACAATTCACAGCGATGGGCGGCCGACCGGCTCGGCGTCAAGCTGTCCAGACCCGACGAGGTGGTCGCGGCTGCCCAGCTCATCCTGCTCACCGTGCCCGACGACGCCCTGCCCGACCTGGTCACAGGGCTCGCCACCACGGGCGCCGACCTGCAGGGGAAGATGCTGGTGCACACCAGCGGGGCGTACGGGCTGTCCGTGCTCGAACCGGCGGCCAGGGCCGGCGCGCTGCCGCTGGCGCTGCACCCGGTGATGACGTTCACGGGCAGGGACGACGACATCAACAAGCTCACCGGCATCTCGTACGGTGTGACCGCCCCCGACCTGCTGCGGCCGATCGCCGAGGCGCTGGTGATCGAGATGGGCGGCGAGCCCGTCTGGATCGCCGACGCCGACCGCGCGCTCTACCACGCGGCGCTGGCCGGGGCCGCCAACCACATGGTCACGCTCATCGCCGAGTCGCAGGAGCTGCTGGGGCGCATCGGCGTCGAGCACCCGGGGCGGATGCTGGGCCCGCTGCTCGGCGCCGCGCTCGACAACGTGCTGAGGCTGGGCATCGCCGGGCTGACCGGGCCGGTCGTCCGGGGCGACGCGGGCACGGTGCGCAAGCATGTCGACGCGCTGATCCTGGCGGCGCCCGAGGCGGCCGACGCCTACATCGCGCTGGCCCGCCTCACGGCTGACCGGGCACTGGCGGCGGGGCTGCTCAAGCCGGAGGAGGCGGAGCGGCTGCTCGACGCACTCGGGGGCAACATATGGACGTGACGGAAGGACGGTTATGGAGCTGATCGTCGCCAGGGGTCGGGACGACCTGGTCAAGGCGCGTCGTGGTGGTGAGGTGGCGCTGGTGCCCACCATGGGCGCGCTGCACGAGGGCCACCGGTCGCTGATCAGGCAGGCCCGTGCCCGCGCCGATCAGGTCGTGGTCAGCATCTTCGTCAACCCCCTGCAATTCGGCCCAAGCGAGGATTTTTCCCGCTATCCCCGTACGTTCGACTCCGACCTCGCCGTGTGCCGGGCGGAGGGCGTGGACGTCGTCTTCCACCCGGACGTCGAGGTGATGTACGCGTCCGACCGCCAGGTGAGCGTCTCGGCGGGCCACATGGGCACGATCGTCGAGGGGGCGTACCGCCCGGGCCACTTCGACGGCGTGCTCACGGTCGTGCTCAAGCTGTTCAACCTCGTCCAGCCCGACCTCGCGGTCTTCGGCCAGAAGGACGCCCAGCAGCTCGCCCTCATCCGCCGCATGGTCGCCGACCTCGACCTGCCGATCGAGATCCTGGGGGCGCCCACCGTACGCGAGCCCGACGGCCTGGCCCTGTCGAGCCGTAACCGCTACCTGTCCGACGACGACCGGCAGGTGGCACTGGCGCTCTCCCGCGCCCTGCGGGCGGGCGCGGCGGAGCTCACCCCGGCCAGGATCCGCGCGGCGGCGCAGGAGGTGCTCGACGCGGCCGGGCACCGGCTCGAGGTCGACTACCTCGCGCTGGTCGACCCGGCCACGTTCGCCGACGTGGACGAGGCGTACAGGGGGACGGCGGTGCTCGCGGTGGCCGCCAAGGTCGGCACGACCAGGCTGATCGACAACGTCACCCTCACCCTGAATCCCGCCTCCTAGAGAACCAGGACCCCGGGGCATGGGCATGCCGCGCCAGGCGTTATCGTCATGTTGACGAAATCGCCTCAGTGAGGAGACCCCTGATGAGTGCACCGGCGATTCCCCTGCGGCTGACCGCGCCCGCACCCGGCTGGACCGTCGAAGCGGACGTGGTGGTCGTCGGCTCGGGCGTCGCGGGCCTGACCGTGGCCCTGCGCTACGCCGAGCTCGAGCCGTCCGCCAAGGTGCTGGTCGTCACCAAGGACGTGCTCTCAGCGGGCTCCACCCGATGGGCGCAGGGCGGCATCGCGGCCGTGCTCGATCCCCGTGACACCCCCGACGAGCACCTGAACGACACCCTGCTCGCCGGCGTCGGGCTGTGCGACACGCGGGCCGTGCGCACGCTCGTCACGGAGGGCCCCGGCGCGCTGCGGCGGCTCATGGCCCGTGGCGCCCGGTTCGACCGCACTCCCGAGGGTGAGCTCCAGCTCACGCGGGAGGGCGGCCACCGGCGGCGCCGCATCGTGCACGCGGGCGGCGACGCGACGGGGGCGGAGGTGCAGCGGGCGCTCGTCGAGGCGGCCCGAGCCGAGCAGCGCATCGAGGTGATCGAGCACGCGCTGGTGCTCGACCTGCTCAAGGACGCCAGGGGCCGGGCCACGGGCGTGACGCTGCACGTCATGGGCGAGGGCGCCCGTGACGGGGTGGGCGCGGTGCGCGCCAGGGCGGTGGTGCTGGCCACCGGCGGCATGGGCCAGGTGTACGCCGCCACCACCAACCCCGCCGTCTCCACCGGCGACGGGGTCGCGCTCGCGCTGCGGGCCGGGGCCGTGGTGCGCGACATCGAGTTCGTCCAGTTCCACCCGACCGTGCTCTGGCTCGGCGAGGGCTCGACCGGTCAGCAGCCGCTGATTTCCGAGGCGGTCAGGGGCGAGGGCGCGTACCTGGTGGACCATGAGGGGGTCCGGTTCATGCAGGGCGTGCACGAGCTGGCCGACCTGGCGCCGCGCGACGTCGTGGCCAAGGCGATCACGCGCAGGATGCAAGAGACGGGCCGCGACCACATGTACCTCGACGGCCGCCACTTCGGCCGTGAGAAGTGGGAGTCCCGCTTCCCCACCATCTACGCCGTCTGCCGCGAACACGGCATCGATCCGGCGACCGAGCCGATCCCCATCGCCCCGGCCGCCCATTACGCGAGCGGCGGCGTACGCGCGGACCTGCACGGACGTACCTCGATCGAGGGCCTGTACGCATGCGGCGAGGTGGCCTGCACCGGCGTCCACGGCGCGAACCGGCTGGCCTCGAACTCCCTGCTGGAGGGGCTCGTCTTCGCCGAGCGCATCGCCGAGGACATCCACGCGGCACGCCCGACGCCCGGCGAGCCGGTCGAGGACCGAGCGGCGACCGGGCTGGTGGACCCGAGGGTCAGGCCCAGGATCCAGGCCCACATGAGCACGGGGGCGAGCGTGCTGCGCAGCCGCGGGTCGCTGCTGGCCACGGCCAGAGCGCTGCGTGACGCCCGCTGGACACCGGTCGAGGTGGCCGCCTGCACCGAGGCCTGGGAGGCCACGAACCTGCTCACCGTCGCCACCGTGCTCACCGGCGCGGCGGCGGCGAGGCTCGAGACCCGTGGCTCACACTGGCGCGAGGACTACGGCACCCGTGACGACAACGACTGGCTCGGCCATCTGGATGTGGCCCTGACCGAGGAGGGGCCCCGCATGACGTACACGCCTCATGGAGACGCGATGCCGTCGCGCCTGGCGCAGGAGCTCACCGCCGCCGGGCTGGACCCGGCCGAGGTGGACGCGCTGATCGACCGGGCGCTGGCCGAGGACCTGCAGGAGGCGGGCGACGTGACCAGTCTGGCCACGATCCCGGCCGAGCAGGTCTGCGCGGGCGACGTGGTGGCCCGCAAGGACGGCATCGTGGCGGGGCTGGCCGTGGCCGAGGCGGTGTTCGTCCGGCTGGGCGCCGCCCGTACGGACCGGAAGGCCAAGGACGGCGAGCGGGTGCGGGCCGGGGACGTGCTGATGACGGTCGAGGGGCCGGTGCGGGCCATGCTGACGGCCGAGCGCACGGCGCTCAACCTGCTCACGCACCTCTCGGGGGTGGCCACGCTGACCGGCAGGTGGGTGGAGGCGATCAGCGGCACGGCGGCGCGCGTGCGTGACAGCCGCAAGACGCTGCCCGGGCTGCGGGCCCTGGAGAAGTACGCCGTGCGCTGCGGCGGCGGCGTGAACCACCGGATGTCGCTGTCGGACGCCGCGCTGATCAAGGACAACCACGTGGTGGCGGCTGGCGGGGTGGCCGAGGCGTTCAGGGCGGTCAGGGAGCGCTACCCGGACCTGCCGATCGAGGTGGAGATCGACCGGCTCGATCAGCTCGAGGCGGTGCTGGACGAGGGGGCCGAGGAGATCCTGCTGGACAACTTCACGATTAAGGACACCGCCCATGCCGTACAAGTGGTGAAAAATCGGGCGAAAAACAGGGTTGCGCTCGAGGCCAGCGGGGGATTGACCTTGGAATCGGCTCGTGGTGTGGCCGAAACTGGCGTTGACTACCTGGCGGTGGGGGCGCTGACGCACTCTGCGCCGGCCCTGGACATCGCACTGGATCTGCGGGGGTAATTGATGCTGCTCACGATCGACGTCGGCAACACGCATACGGTGTTGGGGCTGTTCGAGGGCGAGGACGTCATCGAGCACTGGCGGCTGGCCACCGACGCCCGCCGCACCGCCGACGAGATCGCGGTCGTCCTCCAAGGCCTGCTGGCGCAGTCGCCGCTGCTCAAGGGGGCCGACATCAACGGCATCGCCATCTGCTCCACGGTCCCGAGCGTGCTCAACGAGATGCGCGAGATGTGCCGCCGCTACTACGGCGACGTGACGGCGGTGATCGTGGAGCCGGGCATCCGCACCGGGGTGCCCGTACGCATGGACAACCCCAAAGAGGTCGGCAGCGACCGCATCGTGAACGCGCTGGCGGCCATCGACCAGTACGGCGGCCCCTGCATCATCGTCGACTTCGGCACCGCGACGTCGTTCGACGCGGTGTCGGCCAAGGGCGAGTACGTCGGAGCGGTCACCGCGCCCGGCATCGAGATCTCGGTCGACGCGCTGGCCGCCGCCGGGGCGCAGCTGCACAAGGTGGAGCTGGTCAGGCCGCGCTCGGTGATCGCCAAGAACACCGTGGAGGCCCTCCAGGCCGGGATCATCTATGGGTTCGCGGGCCAGGTGGACGGCATCGTGGAGCGGATGGCGGCCGAGCTGGCCGACGACCCCGACGACGTGACGGTGGTGGCCACGGGCGGGCACGCGGCGCTGGTGGTGGGCGAGTCGCGCTCGATCGACGTCCACGAGCCCTGGCTGACGCTCATCGGGCTGCGCCTGATCTACAACAGGAACACGGCCTGACGCGAAGAAGCGGCCCTCGCCTCGGATGAGGAGGGCCGCTCACTCGTATGCGTCACTCGCTCTCGGCGGTGTAGATGTACGACCAGGAGCCGCACTTCGTCGGGTAGCTGCTGTACTGGCCGATCTGGCAGACCTTCACCCGCAGGCTGTAGACGTCGTTCTCCTGGAAGAAGAACTTCTTGTAGCCGGGGTAGCCGCAGTACTTCTTGGTGTAGACCGGAGACCAGTCGTGGTCGAAGTCGCTGGCCTCGAACTTCACGAACGCGCACTTGCCACCCTCGTCGGCGTCGCGGTTGTCCAGGTCGTAGAGCCGGCCCCGCACGGTGACCTCGTTCGACTCGCCGTCCTCGTCCCAGTTGACGCCGATCCAGCCCTGCGACTTGGCGAGGTAGTGCTTGGCGTAGACGGGACCCCAGGAGCTGGAGTAGTCGTCGCTGTCGGCCGTGCTGGCACTGGCGGCCGAAGGAAGCGAAAGGGCCACTGCGCCGGTGGCGGCGACGGCGAGTAAACCGGTAGCGATCTTCTTCAACATCTTCTCTCCTTGAGCTCCCCTTGGACCGGCTCCCTGCCGGCTCCCCCCTGAGCTCGTGAGACATTGATAGGCGAATGCCCTTGCACAGATCCTGCAGCGCTCCTGCAGCGGACCGACGATGCCTTGCAGTTCGCCATATCCCCTACTCTTTGATGGTGTGAGCGACGAACTTCCCGAGCAGATGCGCATCCGGAGGGAGAAGCTCGACCGCCTTCGCAGCGAGGGCGTCGATCCTTACCCGGTGAATTTCCCACGTACGGCGACCAACGCCGAGGTCAGGGAGAAATACCAGGGCCTGGAGCCCGACACCGCCACCGGTGACACGGTCGCGGTCGCGGGGCGCGTCATGCTCAACCGCGTGGGCGGCAAGCTCTGCTTCGCCACGCTCCGCGACGGCGGCGCCGACCTGCAGGTCATGATCTCACTCGACAAGGTGGGCGAGGAGTCGCTGGCCGCGTGGAAGCGTGACGTCGACCTGGGCGACCACGTGGGCGTCACCGGCGAGGTCATCACCTCGCGGCGCGGCGAGCTGTCGATCCTGGCCGACAGCTGGCAGATCACCGCCAAGTGCCTGCGGCCGCTGCCGGAGAAGCACGTCGGCCTCACCGATCCCGAGGCACGCGTCCGCCAGCGCTACGTCGACCTCATCGTCAACGACGAGGCGCGCAAGATGGCCCGTCTCCGCAGCGCCACGGTGCGCGCGGTGCGCGACTTCTGGCACGAGGAGGGCTACCTCGAGGTCGAGACCCCGATGCTGCAGCCCATCCACGGCGGCGCGACGGCCCGGCCGTTCAAGACCCACATCAACGCCTACGACATGGAGCTCTACCTTCGCATCGCGATCGAGCTCTACCTCAAGCGGCTCGTGGTCGGGGGCATCGAGAAGGTCTTCGAGATCAACCGCAACTTCCGCAACGAAGGCGCCGACTCCACGCACAACCCCGAGTTCACGATGCTGGAGGCGTACGGCACCTACCTCGACTACAACGACATGGCCGACCTGACCCAGCGGATGTACCAGAAGGCCGTGGTGGCCGCCCTGGACACCTCGGTGGTCGTCCATGACGGGGTGGAGGTGGACCTGGGGATCGCGGCCTGGCCCCGCATCACCCTGTACGGCGCCGTGTCGGAGGCCGTCGGCGAGGAGATCACCACCGCGACCTCCTTGGAGGAGCTCCGCAAGCTCGCCGACCGCCGCGAGATCCACTGGGACCCGAAGTGGGGCGCGGGCAAGCTGGTGCAGGAGCTCTTCGAAGCTCTGGTGGAGCACACGATCGTCCAGCCCACGTTCGTCATGGACTACCCGCTGGAGACCTCGCCCCTGACCCGTCAGCACCGGGAGGACCCGCTGCTGACGGAGAAGTGGGACCTGATCGGCTTCGGCACCGAGCTGGGCACGGCCTACTCGGAGCTGGTCGACCCGATCGAGCAGCGCCGCCGCCTGACGGAGCAGTCCCTCCTGGCCGCCGGCGGCGACCTGGAGGCCATGCAGCTGGACGAGGACTTCCTGCAGGCCCTGGAGTACGCCATGCCGCCCACGGGTGGTGTGGGTGTGGGGATCGACCGCATGATCATGGCCTTCACCGGCAGGAACATCCGCGAAACCATCCTGTTCCCGCTGGTCAAGCCCACCCACTGACCCGCCTCGGCCCCCCGCGCGTCCACGCTGCGGGGGGCGCCGCGTCGGTGGGTCGTGGTGCGGCGGTGTTCGGCGCTCATGTGCGACCCTCAGCCACAGCGCCGGCTGCAGGGTGCGCGTCGGCGCGTCAGGGGATGAGGACGAGGCGGCCGCGGAGGCCGCCGGCGGCCAGGCGGGCGTGGGCGTCGGCGACCTTCTCCAAGGGGTACGTGTCCGCCACCCGCAACGTCAGCCGCCCGGCCTCCACCAGCCGCACCACCTCCGCGAGCTGGGCCGCGTCGGACCGGAAGAACACCGTGACGACGTCGGTCCCGCGCAGCGCCACCGGCGCGACCCCCGCGGAGAGCGCGATGAAGGCCCCGCCGTCCCGCACCGCGTCCAGGGCCGCCAGCCCGAGCACGGCCGCGTCCACGACGGCGTCCACACCCCCGGGGACAAGCGCGCGTACGGAGGAGGCCACATCCTCGCCGCGCGGCACGAACCACTCGGCCCCCAGCCTCCGCACCAGCTCCTCGTCCCCGGCCCCCGCGACGGCCACCACCCGGGCGCCGCGCAGGGTGGCCAGCTCGACCAGGTAGCCCCCGACGGCCCCGGCGGCCCCCGTGACGAGCAGCGTACGGCCGGGGCCGACGCCCGCGCGGTCGAGCGACTGCCAGGCCGTGAGCGAGTTGAGCGGGATCGTGGCCGCCTCCGCCGCCGTGAAGCCGCGCGGGGCCGGAGCCACCGCCGAGGCGTCGACCACCACGTACTCGGCCTGCGCCTTCACCGGCAGCTCCAGGCGCGCCACCAGCGCGACGACCTCATCTCCCACATGGAACGAGGCCCCGTCGCCCACCTGGTCGACGGTCCCCGCGGCCTCGAAACCGAGCCCGTACGAGTCCAGCTTGCGGGCCACGCCGTAGTCCGCGAGCGTCCCGGCTGCCACGGCGAGGTCGAACAGGTTCACCCCGGCCGCCGCGACCTTGATCCGCACCTGTCCGGGCCCTGCGGTGGGCACCGGCACCTCCACCAGCCGGGGAGCGCCGGAGCCGCCAATGAGTGCACGCATGTTGTTCGTCATGCCGGCAAGCGTAGGAAGAGTTACTCTCTTCTGGTAAGTAGGCACCTGGAAGTGCGTAACCCACCCAAAGAGAAGGAGCGGACAGCGTGGTCACGAAGACGGCGGCGGAGCGGCGCGACGAGGCCAGGCAGGCCTTCGACGCGTACTTCTCCGAATGCCCCTCCAGGAAGCTCCTCGACCGCCTCAGCGACAAGTGGGTCACCCTCGTGCTCAGCGCGCTGGCGGCGGGGCCGCGCCGCTACAGCGACCTGGCCAGGCGCATCGCGGGCGTCAGCCAGAAGATGCTCACCCAGACCCTGCGCGGCCTCGAACGCGACGGCCTGGTCTCGCGCACGCTCACTCCCTCGGTGCCGGTACGGGTGGACTACGCGCTGACTCCGCTGGGCGAGAGCCTGATGCCGCTGGTGGCCGCGATCAAGAGCTGGGCCGAGACGCACATCGGCGACGTCGAGGAGGCCAGGGAGCGCTACGACGCCGACAATGCCTGATCCATCACGGGAAGTGGTCGCGAAACTACCTTCCGGCTCGCCCGCTTTCCGATAGGAGGGCGGTTGTAAGCATCGGGTCAAGGTCGCCGGTGACGGTGCCGTTCCACCCGATCAGGCACCCGAGCGCAAGCGTGATCGCCACGACGGGCGCCGGGTGCGTCCACCCGGAAACGAGGCCCCTTGGCGCGGGCGGTGACGAGACAAGCACGGCGGCGGCCGATCGGTGACCCGCGGGCCCATCGGAGCATGCGTCTCCGAATGATCCGCTGCGCCGATCCGGGCGGCCATTCCGATGGCCTGACCTGGATCTCCCTATAAGAAGGGAATCGCCGTACAAAGCGAGCGATTGGTAGTTGGGCGGGCGGATGGAAGATCGCTTATCGGGCGCTCAGCCGGCAATACCCGGCTTATGGATCACACCGAAACTCCGCCCCGAACGGATCAAAATCGGGAACGTCCGAAGCCCCATTGATGGCGCCTGGGAGAACCCGAAGAGATCACACCTCGGCTATCGGGAGTCGTGACATATCGCGAGTGCGTCATATATAACTGATCATGTCAATACCGCCCGTCAAGTGCGGCGATTGTCATGCTTGACGACCTTTCCGCGATGCGTTTACGGTCTGCGAGGAGCGGCTTTGGCCCATCTGTGAGGTCCAAGTTCTGCTGTTGGGGGGAGGGCTCCCGATGGATGTGCTCACTGAAGACGTTGAGCTAAGCCATGCTGATTTGGCGCTGCTGGCGGAGCTGGCCAAGGGAGTCACGGTCGATCGGGTAGGGCGACGTCTGGATATCAGCGGACGCACGGTACGCCGGAGATTACGGTGCATCTGCGACCGCATCGGCGTGGCCACGGCAATCGAGGCCGTGGCCTGGGCCGCGCGCCGCCAGCTGATCTAGCGTCGGAGGTGGGGCTCAGTCGGCGATGCGCACCGCGCCGGCGAAGGGCCGCCTGGCGATCGACGCGATCCGTACGACATCACCCGTCTGCGGGGCGTGCACCATCATGCCTCCGCCGATGTAGATGCCCACGTGGTGCAGGTCGCCGTAGAAGAACACCAGGTCGCCTGGGCGCAGATCCGAGCGCGAGATGTGCTTGCCGGCGGTCCACTGGTCGCCCGTGTAGTGCGGCAGCGAGATGCCCACCCGCTGGTACGCCGCCATGACGAGGCCGGAGCAGTCGTACGAGCTCGGGCCCTCGGCGCCCCAGACGTACGGCTTGAGCTGCTGCGTGAGCGCCCACCGCGCGGCCTCCGCCGCCTTGCCGGCGCCCGCGATGGGCAGGTTGACGCGCACGGCGCGCGTGCCGGGCTGCCCCGCCTCGCCGAGTGCCCGCTTGAACAGGCTGCTCTCGACCTTGGTCACCAGCTTGGTGATCTTGTCGCGCTTCGTGTCGAGGTCGTCGACGATCTTCTGGACCTCGGCGATGCGCTCCTTGGCGCCCGCCTGGGCGCGGGAGGCCGTCTCCATGGCCTTGGAGAGCTGGTTGATCTCCTCGCCCTGCTCCTGCTCCAGCGCGTACGAGGTCGCGGCGCGGTTGAGGAACTCCTCGGGATCCGTGGAGGTCGCGAACTGCATGGTCTTGGTGAAGCCGCCCGTGATGTAGGCGTTCTGGGCGAGCAGGACGGCCTTCGCGCGCTTGGCGGCCAGGTCCGACTCGCTGGTCGTCAGCGTCTTCTGCGCGGCCTCGGAGGCCTTCTTGGCCGTCTTGAGCTTCTCCCGCTGGCCGTTGTACTGCTCGGTCAGCGTCTCGATCTGGGTGTGCAGCTTCTCGGCTTGGGAGGCGAGCTCCTTCAGCGAGGGCTTGGGGTCCGCGGACGCCGAACCGACAGGGATGGCGAACAGCAGTGCGGCGACTGTGAGACTCACCACACCGACGTGGCGCGGCCGCCGTGGCCGTTCCGGAGGGCGGGCGTGCTTGCCCGCCGGCTTCCCCCCACCGTTGCGCGTGCGCTTCACCTACCAGCTCCTCTCATAGAGCGCCTACCGGGTTAGCTGACGGGTTCGGGCCGGAGCAGCCCTACCGAGAGACTCGGACTCACCCCTGTGATGGCGTCGCAGGTCGCCACCGGTGGATCCCCGGCTCCCCTTGCGGGAATTGAGCGTGTCTCCCGCGCGACATACGGGGGACATTGTCGCTGGACATTAATGCACTCCGGGTTCCCGCTCAACCAGAACTGCCAAGTCTGTAGAGGTTTCACAACCGAAGGGTCACAAGGGGATCTCGTGATCACCTAGGCAGAAGAGACCTTATGCCCCCTATGTCCGTGCTTCTGCACAAACCCCGAGCGGGCCGAGCTCCGTGCTCGTCCGGCCACGAGATGTAACAGGATGGGCCGAGACATGGGAGTTAGGTCCGAGCCGTAATGAGATCTGTACTCTGGAGAACCATGGAGCAGGTGGCCGAGCTGACAGCGCCCGAGACCGCGGTGGTGGTCCGGCGCGCCCGCACGCCCGACGTGCGGACCGTCAGGCGCCTCGTGGACACCTACGCGGGCGCGGGGCCGCGGCTCCTGGAGAAGGCCACCGTGACGCTGTACGAGGACGTACAGGAGTTCTGGGTGGCCGAGCGGGGCGGGCAGGTCGTCGGCTGCGGCGCGCTCCACGTGCTCTGGGAGGACCTCGCAGAGGTCCGCACGGTGGCCGTGGATCCCGAGTGCCGGGGGATGGGCGTCGGCCACCGGATCGTCTCCGCATTGATCCAGCAGGCCAAAGATCTTGGTCTGCGACGTGTATTTTGTCTCACTTTTGAGGTCGACTTCTTCGCGAGGCTCGGATTCCGCCCGATCCAGGGCACACCGGTCTCACCCGAGGTCTACGCCGAACTGCTGGCCTCGTACGACGAGGGTGTGGCGGAGTTCCTCGACCTGGAACACGTCAAGCCCAACACCCTGGGCAACACCCGCATGCTGCTCCATCTGACATCGGGTGACGTGGATCTTGACCAGATGGAAAGGTGATTGTTGATACCTATGTCGATACGTTGGGCAGCACAGGCATGTGTCCTGACACGTGCCACATGCGCACTCGAAGCGAGGTGACACGGTGAGCACCGGACAGCCGCCGTATCCGCAGGACGAATCCGGCGACAACCCCGCCGGCAATCCCGAATACGGACAACAGAACGCGGGTCGCCGCCCAGGCGAGCCCGACCCCGACGTGACTGTGGTCGGCTACCGGGCGGACGATGCCTACGGTCAGCAGCCCCAGCACCCCCAGCAGGGTTACGGCCAGCAAGGCTATGGCCAGCAGCCCCAGTACGGTCAGCAGCAGTACGGCCAGCAACAGCAGTACGGCCAGCAACAGCAGTACGGCCAGCAACAGCAGTACGGCCAGCAACAGCAGTACGGCCAGCAGCCTCAGTACGGTCAGCAGCAGCCCCAGCCCGGCTACGGCCAGCAGCCTCCCTCGGGCCAGCAGGGTTACGGCCAGCAGCCCCAGTCGGACTACGGGCAGCAGCAGCAGTACGGGCAGCAGCCCC
>NZ_JBFANV010000117.1:0-27921 GCF_040674955.1 Nonomuraea sp. NPDC049695
TGAGCACGTGGTTGCGGAACTCCCACGTGCGCAGGTCGGCCGAGCGGTAGGCGGACCCGCACACGTTCGAGGTGAGCAGGAGGCGGTTGTTCCCGGCGCCGAGGGCGGGCAACGCTGGCAGCGTGGACATCCCGGTGCCCGTGCACAGCAGAGCCGCGTCGTCCGGCAGGTGGGCGCGCTCGACCTGGGCGATGAGGTCGGCGGCGGCGACCTCGTACGGCGCATATGTGTGGCTCGCGGTCTGGATGGCCACAACCCGTACTCGGAATCCGGCGCGCCGCCAGAATCTGCGGGCCAGCTCGGTCAACCACTCCGCATACGGTGAGACCAGCACAAGATCACGGACGCCGAGCCGCTGGAGCACCTGCTGGGTGGCGAGGGTGACGGAGGCGACCGGCATGCCGTAGCACGCGGTCAGCGCAGCGCAGGCGTCCCGATCCAGGTCCGGCCCGAGCAGGTAGCGCGAGCCGCTGCAGGCCACCAGCAGGGCATCTAGCCCCAGCCCTCCAAAAGAGGCGATCATGTCGGGAATGGTCCGGTTGTAGGCCTCCAGGCGGGCGCGCAACGGCTCATGGGAGACCGCGAAGCGGGTGGTGTGGATCGCGTAGTTCCCGCCGAGCAAGTGCGCCGTTTCGGGTTCGGCCACGGGGTTGGCGGGAGGCACCACCAAGCCGATCCGGCGGTGGGAGGCAAGGCGCTCCACCGCGGAGTGGAGGACAAGGGCGCCGGCCGTTGTCATCGGGTCCTCCGGGAGTCGCTGTCGGGGACGAGCGCGAACAGCTGCTGCAGCGCGTTGGCGTAGCGCTCCCCCACCGGAGAGCCAGTGTGGTCGGTGAGTTGCGTGCAGGCGGTGTCAAAGAGCGCCCCGGCGATGCGGTCCAACGTCGTGGCGACTTCTGAGCGTGTTCGGTCGTCCAGGCCGACGCGCGTATGCAGGCGGTTCAGCTCGCTGCCGATCACAGCTGAGGCCTTGCTGCGCAGTGCCGTTGCGACCTCGGCGGGGGAAGGCGCGACAAGCGAAATGGGGGTCAGCGTGGTCATCAGCAGCCGGTCCAGGCCATCTTTGCGATGGCGGTCTGGCGCTCGCCCCGGGCCCGAGCTTCGGGCTCTGTTTCACGGACCGTCACTCGGAGCTGGTCAGGGCGCACGCTCAGCAGCTCGATCGCGGTCTCGGATAAGGCACTGAGAAAGCGGGCCTGCTGGTCGCCGGTCGGGTCGGCGGCGACCTCAACAGTGATGAGCACGAACGTGATCCTTTCCTGATGTCGGAGGTCAAGGCGGGGGCGAGGGCGAGGTCGATCAACTTCAACCGACATCTGGGACGCGCTCCTAGCAGAGGCGGCGGGTGGGGCGCGGCTGCCGCTGGGCCAGGGGCCCGCGACGCGTCCTCACCTCCTCCCGCCAAAACGGGACACAACAGTTGAAATCACGCAGAGATGAATAAGCGAGATTCCTTCTGACTTAGAGTTGGGATCATTTGTCAGATGCGGACGAAAGTGTAAACATGCAACCCGTGTGACTGGGAGTAAAGAGAGCGAGTAAAGTTCTGCTGTGATGAAGTCGTTATGTAAGTTATGAAGTCGTAACATTGGGGCTGAGAGGGGTGGTGGATGGCGGCCGAGAGCACCAATCTGAGCTCGTCGTTGGCCAACTTGACGCGTACCGCCAACGCCGCCGTCCACCAACCAACGCTTTGAGATCTCCGACGGCGGGCCCGACCTGCGCTTCAAAGCGCCCTGCGGCACCGTGCTGGTGGGTTCGCTCGGTTCAGCGACCGCCGTCCGCTCAGTGCCTCAGCCCCTGGCACCGCGCTCTGCCCTACCCTGGAGCCAGGCCAGAAGATCAAACATGCGACACGCCGAAGAAGCCGAGTCATAGTGCAATGTGCGCTCCGATGCGCCATGATCTGCTTCATGGCTGGAGCACCGCGAGGCCTCGCGCAGCGAGGCAACGGACCTCGGATCGAGAACCCTGAGGAACGAGGATCGATCACGATGAATTTCAAGGTCGACGCAGCCGTGCGCATCAAGGCGAAGGCGGCGGCTGACCATCTGGGCATCAGCGTGGCCGAGTACTACCGCGAGCTCGCTCGACGCGACGTTGTAGACCGCTCAGGCAAGCCGCACTGGCAGGCAGTTGTTCCGCCGCGCGTCTCGGGCACAAGCAGCAACGCCATCTTCGACGTCGACGCCGAGATCTACAGCAAAGCCGCCAAGGCGGCCGGCCAGCTGCGCATCAGTGTGGCCGAGTACTACCGGCAACTGGTACGACGTGATCACGTCGACGAGAACGGCCGTCCGCTCTGGTGCGCGGCAATTCAGCCGCCGCTCGACGGCATGGAGGTCAACTCCCAGCCACACGCCGCGGTCGTCGCCGCGTGACCATCGCCCCTCACGTCGCCCGGGAGGCGCCCACGACAGGCCCGTGAAAGCGAAACGCCCCGGGATACCCGGGGCGGCCGCACAACACATAACTCCATGAGTTTGCTCGCGCAATCTGGTTGGCGCCCGATCGCGAACAATCTCACCGTCGACCCGCTGGCTATGCGGGTGCTTGCCAGGCGGTCTGGCTGACCGACCTGTTGGGCTCTGGCATGCCAGCAGGTGCTGTGTCATGCCCTGGGAGCCACGATACAACACGCTCGCAGCGTCAGCCCAGTACTGCCCGATTTGGGCGCGTCGCACACCGGTTGCGATGAAGGCTGCACGCTTTCAACCCACGCCGAGACCTGCAAGATCTCGGGTCACCGCCTGGCAATCGGCGATGCGCCGTTCGACATCACCGGCGTGTCGCCAGACCAACGTGCCCTTGCCCTGCACGCGGAAGCCGTCGAGACCTACGCGCGAATCGTCCCGCTGATCGCTCAACGCCTGCGTGTGCGGCTTTCACCAGACGGCGGGCACAACTTCCCCGGCCGACATGAGCGACCTCTGTCGGCCCACCGGCCACAACTGCCCAGCAAGCCGGCCACGGTGTACGTCTTCGCCGCCGACGGCACAGGACAGCTCCTCGTGTGCGACCTGGACGTCCGGCTCGCCCTGAGACCGGGAATGACCTACGCCGACGGCGTGGCCCGCGTCATGGAGGACGCCGA
Source organism: Nonomuraea sp. NPDC049695 (assembly GCF_040674955.1). Classification (NCBI taxonomy): domain Bacteria; kingdom Bacillati; phylum Actinomycetota; class Actinomycetes; order Streptosporangiales; family Streptosporangiaceae; genus Nonomuraea; species Nonomuraea sp. NPDC049695. The sequence goes on from NZ_JBFANV010000117.1 coordinate 3,095, forward strand.
CGCCATCGTCGACCTCATCACGCGCTGCGGCGGCCGCGCCATCGTTGACACCAGCCCTTCCGGCGGCCGTCACGTTTACGTCCGGTGGTCCCATCCTCGCCCGTGGCGAGAATTGCGGCGCCTGGCTCGCGCCCTGGCCCGCCGCTTTTCCTCCCTTGACGTACGCCCGATGAGCGGCCCGGCCAGCCAAATCCGCCCCTCCGGCAGCCTGCACAAGATCGCCAACGGGCAAGCCACCGGCTACATGCGCCTCACCGTGCCGCTGGAAGAGGCCGAACACATCCTGCGCCGACCGTGCGGACATGCGGTATGGCGAGCCCTGCACCAGGAGCTGACGGCCGAACTCGGCACCGTCGACAGCACGAACTCAGGGTCCTCCAGCGGGCCCGGTGAGGCAGGTCGTACCTGCCCCCGCTGCAGCTCCGTCGTCGACCTTCCGCTGGATGACGACGGCTCCCCCTGGCTGCCCCGTCAGGGCGGCCGACGAGCGCTGCCCTCACGGATGGACCAGCTCGCTCGCGACGGTCGCTGGGAGGTACTCAAAAGCGACTCCGCCTCCGAAGCCCGCCTCGGTCTGCTCAACTCCATGGCCGCCGCCGGCTACCGGCTCAACGAGATCCTCACGGCCATGGACTCCGGCACCTGGCAGGGCCTAGAGAAGCTGCTCAGCGCCCCACGTCAGGGAGGGAAGCCCCGGTCGCCCGCCGAGCAGAGACACCGGCTGCGCTGGGACTGGCGAAAAGCCGTCACAGGAGTCGCTCAGCATCGCCATGACCGCAACTGCCACACAAGCCTGAACAACCCCTCCACAGCCCCCCGCCCCCTCCCCGAGCCTGCGAGCGGGCAGCGCGTCGTTGATCAAGAGAAGTGCCCTGAGGGTCTTGATGGTGCGCTCTCAACCAGCGTCCTGTACAAAGTAGATCCGTTGTCCCTGGAAGACTCCCAGGATCCAGACGATCAAAACCTGTGGAAGATCCGTACTGTCTCGCGAGCCACAGCCGATGAGCGGATTCTCACCTGCTGGCAGGAAGTTCTACAGTGGCTGACCTGCGTGTGGCTGGCTGAACGGGATCGAGAGCGAGCGGCCGGCTGGGGCCGGGCCCAAGCCTCCGTCCGCCTGCTCTTGAGAGCCATAGCCGTCGCCGCCCGAATGGACGGCACGGCAGCGCCAGCGTTCGGCTGCCGAAGCCTGGCTGAGATGACAGGCCTGGACCACAGCACCGTGGCGCGCCTGTTGAGACTGCTACGTGACGAAGGCGACCCGCTCATCGAGCTCGTCGAGGTCGGGCGCGGAAAGGCAGCCGATCGGTACCAGTTGCGTGTTCCGCGCGCCTACCAGGAGGAGGCTCGTTGGATCCGCTGGAGAAAAGGCCTGGTGGAGTGCCTGCATCCCGCACTGCACCGGCTCGGACCCACCGTCGCGCTGGTCTACGAGGCGCTGTCCAGTTTCCCCACCGGTCCGACCGAACTGACGATCATCGCCCGGCTCCCTCGATCGACCGTGAGCGAGGCACTCCGGACGCTGGGGGCCTACGCTCTCGCGGAACGACGCCCCGATGGTTGGGTGCGTGGAACACGGTCCCTGGAGGAGGCGGCCGTCGAGCTCGGCGGCGACATCGCCCGGGACGAGCGACACGCTCTGTACGTCAAGCAGAGGGAGGTCTGGCACAAGCTCGTGAAGTCGTGGGAAGAGCGTCCTGCCGAACGCGACCACGCCGACTGGTTCCCCTCCATCCCTTGGCCGTCGGAGCCGAGCGCCGAGGCAGTCGATTTCGGTGAGGCCGAAGAGCCAGGACGACTCGTTCAGGACGATCCGTCTTGGACAACAGTGCCCTGGCCAGAGCTGCCGTCCGACGGGCCCGAATCAGGATCGGCGGCATCACCACAGAGGGTCCTTACCAGGAGACGACGCAAACGATCATGGCCAGTGCTGATTCCCGGGCGCTCGTGGCGCACGAAGAGCGGAACCGTCAGGCAGGAAGGGCTCTTTGAGCTCACCAACGAGGCGGTCTCAGCAGACGGCAGAAGTTGACGAGGGGGTTGTGTCCCGTACCCGTACGGCTACTGGGGTGGAACGATCGAAACGCGCGTTTGGGGCCTCGCTGGGAACCCTGTAGTAGCTCGTGATCGACACGGGCACGGTCGGCCGGAGAGTCTGACCGCCCATGCCGCGGGGCCCGCTGGTCCCCGCGACCCCGCGCTGCGTGGCTGGAGGATTGGGAAAGCTCGTCCTGTCACCCTGGATCTCTTTCGAGCGCCTGGGCGGCCGCTCCTGGCTGGGGTTTACCCGATCGTGTCGGTGACGTCGGTGTATTCCACCGGTACGCGCCAGCGCCAGTGTCCTTCGTTCCCTGTGCGCGGGCGATCGCACGGGCAGGTCCACAGCTCGACTCCGTCGGACTCCATCGGTGCCCAGAACTCGATCTCGATCTCCTGCCGGGCTCGCCGCGTTGCGAGCACGCGTGGACGAGCTCGGCGCCGGGCACATGCTGATGATGGTGAGCGGGTGGAGCCTGACGGGGAGAACGCGAGACTTCGCCGTCGGCCTGGACGTTTGCATGCAGCCGTGGGCCGTCCGGCTGAGCGATGAGCTGATGAAGCAGATGACGGAGGGACCGCAGCTGCTCAGCGGGCCGGACGACGCGCATACCGCCGAGAAGTTCATGGACGACTGGCTCGCTGCGATCAAGGGCCTTACCCCGCTGAGCGGTAACGCTGTCCATGGTTCCTCTCTGGGAGGTTGTTGAGCTATCCAGCAGGTGCGAAAGCGATGCCGCAGCCCGCCACGGTGGTTGGAGGAGGTAGTCCTGCCCTGGTTGGGATACTGAGCGAGGCGCTACTTACGGTCACGACACGGTTAGGCTCCGATAGGAGGCGTCATGTGGTGGCGGAGACACAGCGAGCAACTTGCCGCAGACGTCACCGCTGAGGAATCTCGGTGGCGGCCGGTCGTCGCGGCGGTTCCGAGGCATCTTCTCGTACCCCGATGGTGGAGCACCCCGGAGGGCGAACCGTGGGGGATCTGGCAGGTGCGCGACGGCGTGACGGACCCGGACGAATGGGCGCGGGCTGCTTACCGGAACGTGTCCTTGGTGACCGAGGTGGAGCGCACGCACGCTGACCTCGCCGACGACGGCACTATCCTGACCGGTTTGCCCACATCGTCCTCCGCGATGCCCAGCCTCGTTCTGCGGCTCCTGCGCCACGCCCAGATCCATCAGGGGGCGCACGTCCTGATCGTGGGCACGGGGTCGGGCTATCCGGCCGGCCTTGTCGCCTCTCGGTTCGGCGCCGAGTCGGTCACGTCGCTCGACGTCAGCTCGTACCTGACCGACGCCGCCCTCGGTCGCCTCGACGCGATGGGGCTGCAGCCGACGCTGCTCACCGGGGATGGGACGGGGCCGCTGCCGGGCTCCTACGATCGGATCGTGTCCATGGCAGGCGTTCGTCCGATTCCCTCGTCATGGCTGGCGGCGTTGCGGCCGGGCGGTCGGCTGGTGACGACGATCGCCGCAACGCCGCTCATCCTCTCCGCGGCCAAGAACGCCGGCGGGGGAGCGGATGGCCACATCGGATGGGACCGTGGCATGTTCACCGCAGCCGAGGTGCCCGGCGACCCCCGTCACGAGCTCATGCCAACTACCACCGGGGATTCTGGTAGGGAGAGCCTGGGCCGCTATCCGGTGGCGCGCATCCGGCCGTTCAGCGACATCGCCGCCATGCTGGAACTCGCTGCGCCTGGCATCCGGCATCAGTACGAAGAGCTTGACGACGGGCAGCGGACCGCGCACATGTCACATGCCGATGGCTCGTGGGCTCGCGCCACCGCCTTTGGCGACGAGCTACCGATGGTCGTTCAAGGCGGCCCGCGACACCTGTGGGACCTCCTTGACGAGGTACGCCACGACTGGCTTATCCGTGGAAGCACGCCGGCTTATGGGGCTCAGGCTGTGATCGATGCCAGCGGGGCCGTCCAGTTGTCGCGCGGCCCTTGGCGATGCCTCGTCCGTTAGCCTCACGCCCGATCTCATCACGCTGGCACCTCATGGCTCGTGTGACTGACCAGCCTGTCCGCTGACCACCAGTTGGCTACGACGTCGTCCGCCGCTCTGCTTCCTCGTGCAGAGCCTCGATGAGAAGGAACTCCAGCCACAAGTCCTCCTCAAGGTCGTTCAGAACTTCCACAAGGACCTCCTTGTTGTACAGACGCCCCAACAACCCCAAACGTTGACATGAGTCGCGACGCACGATTCGCGCACTCGTGATCAACGACCCAAGCGTGACAGCGTCGGCGAGTGTGTTCAGGACAGCATTGATCTTCGCCCGTTCGATCCGCGTTTTCGCTGCTCGGCTCGCCGCCATGAGCAGTGCCCTCGCGCGGGACCCCAAGCCTGGCGGCAATCGGCGGTCGGCGCTGGTGTTCGGCGCGTACCGGCACCCGGTTGCGCGCCTATGACGGCCAGCCCGAGGAAGTGAACCCCTTTTGAACACTGTTGCGGCGGCGCTGACCGGGCTTAGGTAGGAGGTCATGAATTGCCGCTCGCCGAGGGACGGAGCGCCGTCGACGGCGCGTACAACGCTGGCGGCCGTGAGAGGCGACACCGCGAGGCAGGAGAAATTGCCACTCATCTCCGGATTACTCCTGCTCGATCTCCTCCCGCGGTCAGCGTGTGGTGCGCTGGGATGGACCAGAAGCTGTACCAGATGGCCACGCCGCCGGCCCACCGCCCTGGAGCAGCAGCACCGTTCGGCAAGCGGACGCTGGACTCCACCCGTCCAGGCGTAGGGCGACATGGGCGTCAGCGGGGGGCGGCCACCCTCTGAGCTGTCCCACAGCGTGCCTGCCGGGAACCCGGCAGAGCAGGTCGGCGGCACCGATCTGACCTGGTAGGCCCAGCCCACGTCCGTCCACTTCCTCCTCATCTCCTGGAGCCACTCCGTGACCACCGACCATCACGATCTGACCACGCTCTTCGCTGCCGGCTCGTGCGCCGATCGGCCCGCCGCGAGTCCGTATCAGGCTCTCCGAACGATGATCGTCGGGGGCGACGTCCGGTTGAAGGCACTGTGGGCGTTCGTCACCCTGGGCATCCCTCTGATTCTCAAGGACGGTCCCCGGGCCAGCGACGACGTCGCAGCCGTTTGCGAAGCCGACCGGTCGAAGATGCGCAGGTTCCTGTACGCGATGCATGCCTACGGCCTCGTGGACAGGGATCCGGCAGGACGCTATGGACTGACCGCGATGGGCCGGGTGCTGTTGCCTGGGGAAGGCTCGATGTGGGCGGAAGTCGGTGTGACGATGGCGCCGCTGTGGCAGGAGGCTGGCGAGCGGCTGCCCGAGACAATCCGCATCGGACACCCTGCGATCTTGAGGGATCACGCCGCCCCGCACGCGCTCCTGGCTCGCGATCGGCAGTTGGCGCCGCTGTTCGACATGTTCATGGACGGCCAGAGCCGCGCAGTTGGTGACGCCTTGGCCGACCGCGACTACAGCAGCGTGCGCACTGTGGCCGTGGCTGGCGGCGGGGCCAGGAATGTACTCGACACGATCCTGCGCGCTCATCCGCATCTCAAGGGGATCCTGATCGAACGGTCCCGAGTCGCCGAGCGCGCCGAACACCATCGCGCTGAACAGGAGGTGGCCGACCCCGTGCAGCTCGCCGACGCCGACATGTTCAGCGACCTCTGCCCGCCCGCTGATGTGATCATCCTCCCGTTGGTCTTACACAACCATGACGACACCGACAGCCGTCTGCTCCTGGCTCACGTGGGGGACGCTCTGAGGAAAGCAGGGCCGCTGGCTCGCTTGTGGTGCATCGAGACGCTGCTGCCCGAGCCTGGCGTCTGCACTAGCGCCACCGACCTCGACATCCGCATGATGACCTTGTTCGCCGATGGGCAAGAAAGAACCCTGGAGCAGTACCAGGAGCTGATGCAGTTGGCGGGGCTCGACATCATCGCCACCGAGGCTCTGCCTGCCGATCAAACGCTCATGATCGCCCAGCCTGCGGCATGACCCCTCAACTGTTCAGCGCGCCCGCCGCGAGTGTCACTCCGGGGGGCGCCGCCCGGCGTCCTCCAAGTGACTCAGCCGGTCGTGGATCGAGAGGCGGTCAGTTTCTTCGCGCGCGAGCGCCTGCTGGTGGATGACAGGATCGCGGTGGGCCTCGATCGCCGTGCGCACAAGGGCGGCGAGGATGTCTGGTGGGAGAGCCTCGGCCTGGGTGGTGGTGGTGCCGGAGAAGGACCGCCGGTCCGTGGCCTTGGGTGGAGCGGTCGGCAGGCGGTAGGTCACCACCTGCTCGGCGGTGACAGCGACCCGCTCGAACTCCACCGCGGCGCCGGCCGCTGCTGCGAACGCCACGACATCCTCGGCGAGAGAACTGAACAAATGTTCGCCACTAGGGTCATAGTCGCCAAGGTGAAGGATGCAGGTTTTCAGACCGCCTGCCGCCGCTCTCGTGGCCGCGTCGTGCTTGCCGGCCAGGCCGTCGAATCCGCCGCCGGAGAAGCACGAGATCCCGAACTCCTCGCCGATCCGCACCAGCTGCGGAACCATGCCTGCAGTCTCGCACCACAGCTCCAGCCGGACAGGCTGGCCCGCCTGCCGGTCAACGCGATAGTCGTCCGCCGCCCTGGCCACGGCCGTCCAGAAGTCCTGCTGATCGGCGAAGGAGGGCGGGGCCTGCACGGCGATCTGGGTGTCGTCGCGGATCACGTCCCAGGCGATGCGGCCGGAGCGGCGGGCCATGCCGACGTACTCACACATCCGCTTGTAGTCACGTTCGGATTTGGCCAGCACGCCGTCGCTCAGCAGGACGTAGAACAGCTGCCTCAAGGAGACGGGCAGATGATCGCGATAGCGGTCGAGCACGGCGTCGACCGCTGCCAGAATCCGGAGGGTCTCCCGTTTGGGCCGCCAGTGCGGCTGTGGTCCGCGGGGGCGTTTGTTCGGCATGGCAGGCTCCTGTCCCTAACTCCAGAGTCCGCCATGGCGTACTTTTCCTCAAGAGGTCGGAGAGCTGCCGCTGACCTGCGGCTTTTTAGCTGGCAGGCGTGTCGCGGCCGCAGTTGAGTTGGGCCATAAGTTCGCGGTTGGCTGCGCGGGCTGCTTCCAGTTCGTCGTGGCGGTCGGCGATCTGGAGCTGCAGGTCGACATTGCCCTGTTCCAGGGTGGCGACGCGGGCTTTGAGCTGGTCGATGCTGGCCTCCGCCGATTCCGCCTGGCGGTAGACCTGCTCGCCGAAGGGCTTCACAGAGGCGTTTCTCCAGTTGGCGGAGCTGTGCAGCGAGGCGGGCGTTGCGGGCGTCAGCGGCCAGCAGGTCGATCTGGAGCGAGGCGCGGGCGGCGCTCTGCACAGCTTGTCCGGGCGACGGGGAGGCTGGGCCGGTCGCGGTCTGGACCTGCCCAGCCCGGGTGGGGGTGTCAGCTCTGGCTGGGGCGGCCTTTTCGGTTCTGTGTTCGTTCGGTGGCTGGCATCCGCATGGAGGTGGCGGCATAGGGTGTGCAGGGTGATCCACCGCAAGGACGAAGAGACGATCTTGGACGCCGCGGCCGTCGATGTTGGCTTGGCGGCGCTTGAATTCGACGGCGCGCGGGCCTGGCTGGAGCAAGCGCGTCGGCACCCGATGGAACCGCTGGCGGCGGATGTCTGGGTGACTGATCCGGACTTCGGGCACGTTCTGCTGGTGAAGCATCGGGTGCGGGGCTGGGTGCCGCCCGGTGGCAAGGTCGAGCCGGGAGAGACACCCCGCGCCGCCGCAGCACGCGAACTGGTCGAGGAGACCGGGCTGCACGCGGAGCTGCTGGACGTCCCGGCCGCGGTCTGCGTGCGTTCCTACCGCTCGGACTGGTCTCCGACGCTTGGCCTGTCGTACGCCGCGATAGTCGGCCTGGATGTGCCGCTGGGTGGGGAGAACGGGCAGCCGCCGCGCTGGTTCGCCCTCGATGAGGAGTGGGACTCGGTGTTTCCCGAGGATCGGGCCCGGATCCGGACTCATGTGGCTCGGCTGGTGGCCGCTCGCACTGTGGAGGCGCGCTGAGCATCGGCTGCGGGGCATGGTCAGATCACCTCGTCGATCCGGTTGAGGTCCTTGCCCGTCATGGTGATGACCTGGAGTTCGTGGAGGAAGCGGACCCAGACCGGTACCAGTCCCGGCTGGACCGCGAACTCAGCCGCGGTGATCTGTCTGGCGGCGAAGGCGGCGGTGCGCTGCGCGCACTGTTGGAGCTCGTCTGGGTGCAGCCATCGGGGAGCGCGCACCTCGCGGGCAGAGGGGTGGAGCTGCCCGGAGGTCTGGGCCGCGAAGATCGTCCACTGATGGCCGACGATGCCGCCGGTGGGTCTGCGGCACTGGTCGGTCCGCCAGCCCTGGTGCAGCAGGTGCAGGCGGGTGACGGTCAGGCCGACCTCCTCCGTGACTTCGTTTATGGCGGCCTGCTGGGGGCTGCCATGGGCGTCGATGTGCCCAGCGACGGGCGCGATCCCGACCGGCGGGGCGGCGCGCTCGAAGACCAGGACGCCGGCTGCGCTGGAGATGAGCACGCCGACGCTGGTGTGGTCGCAGAGCGCGGGGACGGCGCCGGAAAGCGGCTGGGTCACGGCCGGCTCTCAGGCTGCTGCGCGACGACGACGAGCCAGCTTCTGACGGTCGGCGCGTCGGGGCTGGTCTGGGCATACGCCTGCAGCAGGACTGACGTGGTTCGATCAGGGTGACAGCTTGAGGAGGGCCCGCAGCGTCTTGGCCGGGGTGACGCACCGGAAGCCGGTGTCGTCGTCGAGCATGTCGGCGGACGCGTCGTTGAAATTGGACGGCGTTGCGCGGCTGAACGGGCTGGTGAACGCGCTGCCCTTGAGCTCGTACCGGCCGGACTCGGATACGGTCGACAGCCATTCCCAGACGTTGCCGCACAGGTCGTACACGCCGTAGGGGCTGGCTCCGCTGTGGTAGCGGTCGACCGGTGTCGTGTGCCGCAGGCCGGACTCGCGGACGTTGCATTTGGCGGGGGTGAGCTGTGATCCCCACGGGTAGATGTCACCACGCAGCCCGCGGGCGGCCTTCTCCCACTGCTGGTTGTTCGGCAGGGCCTTGGCCGCCCACTCGGCGTACGCGGCGGCGTCGCGCCACGTTACGAAGACCACCGGGTGGTCGATCAGATTCTCGGGCGGTTTCCCCTCCTTGCTCCAATGCTGCGGCCGCCGATGGCCCGTCGCGGCCACGAAGCGCGCGTAGTCGCCGTTGGTGGTCGGATACACGTCGATGTAGAAGCCCGGCAGGTAGACCGGTTCAGCTTCGGGGCCGTAGAGGAACACGCCTTCCTCGACGAGGGTCATCAGTTTGCCGTCGATGGGGTGGCGGACCTGGTGTCCACCGAGGAGGAGGGTCGCGCCGGCGACAGGCGGCGCGACGCTCGCCTCTGTCTCGGCGAGGAGAGTGGATTGGGTGAGGCCGAGCAGGTCGGCGAACCGGACGTGGACTTCTTCTGGCGAGTTGGCGAGGGAAGTGTCCAGCGCGTCCTGGTTGACTGGGCGGGGGTGCAGCTTCTCACCCCCGGCTTCCCACTTAGAAATGAGCCGTTCCCCGACGCCGAGATGCGCGGCGAACTGGCTGATGCTCATGCGTTTCGCTTCGCGTAGCGCTCGGATCTCGCGCCCGGACCAGAGCTTGATCGTGACCGCCATTCGGCTCTCTTCTGTGGGGGACGGAAGGGCTGTGCACGCGGAGCTGCCTAGGTTAGATGGTCTCGGCGGGGATCTCCTCGTACTCCTTGCGCAAGATCTCGAAAATCGGATGGTCGCCGGGCAGCGCGGTGTCGTCGATCCCGGTGATCGGCCGGACGCCGATAGAGGTGTTGGTGGCGAACGCGGCCTGCATCCTGGGGATGTCGCCGATGTTGACGGGAACGGTGACCGTGCGGTCGTGGACCTGCTGGAGCAGCCGCATGGTGACGCCCATCAGGATGTCGCCGCTCGGCCAGACGACCCGCTCACCGTCGTAGAAGCCGATGTTCCAGGTCGCTCCCTCGGTAATGAACGATGTGCTGTCTACGAACAGCGCGTCGTCGAACCTGGCAAGCTGGGCCTTACGCCGACCGAGCATCGCACCGAACAACCCGACATGCTTCACAGCTGGTAGATCCCGCTCGTACCCCACCGTTTGCACGCGCATCGGCGAGGGTGGCAAAGGTGCCGCCGGGCGTGTCGTCACCAGGACGTGCGGGTGCGCGACGCCGCCCGGGTGTCCGAGTTCCAGATCCGGATCAAAGACGGTGACCCGCACGATGATCGAAGCCTGTACGTCGCGTAGAGCATGGCGGACGTAGTCGCGCACCCGCTCACGGTCGAGTTCAGCAGCGAAGATCAGGCGACAGTCCCGCACGAGACGGTCGAGGTGGTGGGAGAGCCCGCGAATGCGCTGACCTTCGACTCGCATCGAGGTGAAATGACCGTAGTTGACGAGCCCCAAGGCTTGGAGCGCGTCAGGGGACACAAGCGCCCCATTTAGTTCCGCCATGCTCCAAGTCTGGCATCGCTGGACCTGCGCGACAGCGGGAAGGGCAGTGAAAGGGCAGTGCTGAGGCAGGGGTAGGGCGTGGGAACGGGCGTCGCTCTGCTGAACCCTAAAGTCATGACGCCAACGCACTCCCGCCCCAGTGGGCCTGTGCAGCCATCTGGCATTCCCTTTCACGTGTTCCAGCCTGCCCGTCCCCATATCCGTCGAGGCTTCCCGAATGATCAGCGACTACGCTTCAGCCCCACCAACCGGCGACCAGCCGAGCTCCGTCGAGGCAAGCGCCCACGGTACGAGCACCAGCGCTGACCCCTCTCTGATTGCACGCGCGTACGACGTCGGGCTGGGCGGCAAGGACCACTTCGAGGCAGACCAGGTCGGATTCAACAAGCTCCTCGAGCTCGCGCCGCGGCTGCCGGTGGCAAGGAGCGCGACATGACGGTCGACAACGCTACCGAGGTGCTGAGCGACGAGGCAGCCCATCTCCTGGCCGCGCAGTTGCAGGCGTCGTGGGGTGGCCGCTGGCAGGTGATGTGGGAGCCCTGGGGCCGCGTGTTCCGCGCGTTCCCCGCCTACGCCATGGAGGTCAACACCCCGGTCGTGGGCCGTACCCTTCGCGAGTTGTGGCGCAACGTGCTCAACGTCGACCGGGAGTTGCTGTTCGCCATGGCCGAGGCCATCCCGGCGCACCAGCCCACGGTCGTCTGCATACCCCCCGGCTTCCTCCAGGAGGTGTTCGGGTGAACCAGCGAGACGTGGCCGGCAGGCGGTCCCGCGCGCAGGCGGCAATGCCGCGCCACGTCTTGGCGCGGCCCGGCTCGCGGATAGAGGCGGTGTTCCCCTTGCCGGCCGCGCACCACGGCGCGGGCTCAACCAACCCTGGAAGTCCATTCCTTCCTGGCCCGCGCCACCTGCCGCTCGTGCCTCACGCCGGAGCCCCTGTCCGGCGTGAGGCACGAGTTCCACCAGTTCGAGGCAACGAACCGAAGGTCACCGATGGACGCCGTCGTTCTGGTCGCGCTCCGACGCGCCTACCTGTTTGCCTGTCGCAGCGCGGTGCCCGAGGAAGCATCCCGCGCGCCGGTTGCCGCTCGATCGCCCGCACCACCATGCGTCGAATCGAGCGCGGAGCCATGAGGTGACACAGCCTGCTCGCCCCGAGGGGCGAGGTGATGCCCCAACGGCCGGCATGTTCGAGTGGACGCCGTACGTCTCGCACGGCGGCATCCTCCGGATCAGCGCCACCTCATGCTGCGGGCAGTACGAGGTGGCATCCGAGGCTGGCCAGTTCTTCGTCCTGCGCCAGACCCAGGACGGTTATGAGGAGTCCGGCCGAGGCCGCGCCCATCCCAAGGTGGTCGAGATCTACGCCGCCCTGGTGATCAAGCATCAGTGCGACGAGCACGCTAACCGCGGGGAAAGGCCGGAGCTCGACGACTCCCCTCAGGAAGGGGACGGCGTGGCTAACCCCCGGGACTGCCCCCCAGCAGCGACCATCGACCCGTTGCCCATCACGACCGAAGAAGAGGGGACCCCGCCTGTGATCATCCACGACGACGTCCAGGACGCCGCCGCCCTACGGGACGCCATGACCACCGCCGTGGTGGCCAAATGCGCGAAGTGGGGCTTCCCGCTCCCCGCGCCGGTCGAGGCCGCGTTCCGCACGGTTCCCCGGCACCTCTTCGCCCCCGAGGTGGCGCCGGACAAGGCGTACGCGCTGGACCTCGTCGTAGTCAAGCGCGACGAGCACGGCGCGCTGATCTCCACCATGTCCGCTCCCGAGATCCAGGCGATGCAGCTCGTGCAGGCCGACATCAGCCCGGGAATGCGCGTGCTGGAAATCGGCTCGGGTGGGTTCTTCGCGTCCCTGCTGTCGGAGCTGATCGGCCCGGCCGGTCAGGTCACGACCATGGACATCGACGCCGACGTGACCAGCCGGGCCCGCGACTGCCTGGACGCCGCCGGGTACCGGCAGGTGCGGGTTGTCACGGCCGACGCCGAACACGGCTGGGAGGCCAACGCCCCGTACGACCGGATCATGGTCACCGTGGGCGCGTGGGACATCCCTCCGGCCTGGCGCGAGCAGCTCGCCAAAGGCGGCAGGATCGTGGTCCCGCTGCGGATGAAGGGCATCACCCGCTCCCTGGCCCTCGAACGCACCAACGACCACCTGGTCAGCCTGTCGCAAGGCGTCTGCGGTTTCGTCCCCATCCAAGGCGCTGGCCAGCACGACGAGCGCCTGTGGCTCCTGAACGGCGAGCAGGTTGGGCTGCGCTTCGATGACGGCAACTTTGACGATCCGCACAAGCTGGACGGCGTGCTCGCGAGCGAGCCCGCCGCAGCCTGGTCCGGGGTGACCGTGACCCCCGCCGAGCCGTTCCCCGACCTGCCGCTGTGGATGGCGACGGCGCTGCCCGGCTTCTGCACCATGACCGTGAACACCCCCGAAGGCGAGGACCCTGGCATCCTCTCTGAGGAGGGCGGCCGCTGGTTCCCCTACGCGGCCGTCCAGGGCGACTCGTTCGCCCACCTGTCCATCCGGCCGGCCGGAGAGGGCAGCGACGAGTTCGGTGCGCACGGGTACGGCCCCCACGGCAGCGAGGTCGCCCAGGCCATCGTGGAGCAGATCCAGGTCTGGGACCGCGACTACCGTGGCGGCCCCGGCCCGCAGTTCGCGGTCTGGCCGATCGGCACCCCCGCCGAGGTACTGCCCAAGGGCGGGGTCATCACCAAACAGCACACTCACGCCACGATCTACTGGCCGGACGCGCCGTTCATTGGCCGGTAGCGGGCAGCGGCCAACGCGCATCCCGCTGTCTGCCACCGCGGTCGCGTGGAGGAAGTTCAGCCACGAGATCGCCTGACACGATGAGCGTACGCCTGCGGGCGCCAAACAGGATCATTACGGTGGCCACCGTTGATGGCCCGGACCATAGGGGGACACATCATGGGCGACACCCACGCGTCGATCACAGAGCTACTCGACCAGGGGATGCGCGAGCGTGTGTTCCCCGGCGCTGTCTGGGCCATCGGTAACAGCGACGGCGTGAGCCACTGGGGCACCTGCGGAGCAGCCGATCCCGCCGTTCCCGGCTCACAGATGCGGCGTGACACGATCTTCGACATCGCTAGCCTTACCAAGATCGTCGCCGTGTGGGCCGTCATCGGAAGCCTGTGGGAGGAAGAACGACTACCACTGGACGAACCCCTGGACGAGTTCTGGCCTGAGGTCGCCGGCCACCCCATCGGAAGCGTCACCGTGCAGCACCTGCTCACCCACACCGCAGGGCTGCCGCCCCGCGCGAACCTGCGAAACCTGTACGGCACCGACCCGGGCGCCATCCGCGCCGGCGTCCTGCACGAAGAGTTGCACGGCTCGCCGGGGCGGGCTGTCGAGTACACCGACCGGGCCGCCCTCGTGCTCGGCTACCTGGCCGAGCACGTCTCCGGCCGCCCGCTCGACCGGCTTGCTCATGAGCGGGTATGGCGGCCTCTCGGCATGCACAACACCCGCTTCGGCCCCCTGCCGTCCGAGCTTGCCGCCAACTGCGCCCCCACCGAACTCGACCAGGACACCGGCACCCACCTCAAGGGCATCGCCCACGACTTCTCCGCGCGCCTGCTCGGCGGCGTGTGCGGCATCGCCGGCGTCTTCTCCGTTCTGGACGATCTGGCGCTTTTCCAGCGCCACCTCCTCGATCCGACCCCTGACAGCAGCTTCGGCCTTTCCTGGGTGACCGAGTCCCTACAGGTCCACACCGGGAGCCTCACGCCCAGCCGGGGGCTGTTCTGGCACCCCGCCCCTGGCAGCGACGACACCTACATCCACTACGGCTTCACCGGCACCGGCATGTGGATCTCACCCAAACGGCAACAATGGGCCGTCCTGCTCACGAACAAGCTGTACTACAGCCGCGACCGCGACCAGCTCATGGTGATCCGTGATACCTTCCGCCATCTCGTCTTCGGATAGTGCAGCCTGAGTTCAGGGGCGCGAGTCACAGCAGCCACCCGGTACAGGCCCGAACCGGGCGGCACGGCCGTGGGACGGCGGACCGCTGAGCGTCGTCCCACGGCCCTTCCCTCCCGGCGAACCACCCCCTAGCTGAAGGACTGGATCGGCAGCTGCAGTTCCTCGGTGCAGCCGGGATAAGTCGTGCTCTCCAGGACCACGGTCGTGCCGGGGCGAACGTACTCGCCAAGGGGCCGGGCGCAGGTCTCGATGTACGTCAGGTCGGGCAAGCCGTCCCGCAGCGGGGTCGGCACGATGATCACAGCGATGTCGAAACCGGCCAGCGCGGCAGCGTCGGTGGTCCCGGAGTACGCACCGGAGTCCAGTACGGCGCGCAGCCGCGCGGAGGTCACGTCCTCGACGTAGGAGTGGCCGGCGGCGAGCTGCTGGACCCTGTGAGGGTCCACGTCGTAGCCGATCACGCGATGCCCCACCTCGGCTGCGCGTACGGCCAGCGGGAGCACTACATAGCCCTGACCAGCGACGACTACCTGTATGTCAGCTCCTATTCGGTTGCGGTGCTTGAATGGACCGTCGTTCGTGGTCTGGCAAGGAGATGTGCCGTGCCCCTGGTGTCTGTCGTGATGCCCGTGTACAACTCGGCGGCCACCCTCGGCGCGGCCGTCCGATCGGTGCTCACGCAGACGCACAGCGACCTGGAGCTGCTGGTCACCGACGACCAGTCCTCCGACGGCTCCATGGATCTGCTTCGCGAGTTCGCCAAGCATGATGAGCGCGTTCTGCCGGAGTCGGCACCCGAACGGGGCGGTGCCGCCCGGGCCCGGAACCTCGCGATCGAGCGGGCCCGCGGGGACTACGTGGCTTTCCTCGACTCCGACGACATGTGGCTTCCGGAGAAGACCGAGAAGCAGCTCGCCTTTGCCGTAGAAGGCGATGCGCCGTTGACGTTCACCTCGTACTTCAAGATGGACGCCGACTACGCCGGTGAGAGCACCGACTGGGTTCCGAACGGGCGAGTGATCCGTGCGCGAGAACGTGTGGACTACCGCGCGATGCTGGTTCAGGACCACATCGGTGCTCTGACCGCCATGTACGACCGCAACGTTTTGGGCACGAGACTGATGCCGGCGATGCGCAAGCGCCAGGACTACGCGCTGTGGCTGTCGATCATGCGGGACGGCGCTGACGCCCGGGGTCTGGCTGAGCCGCTTGCGGTGTACCGGGCACACCAGGCTGGATCGCTCTCCTCCAACAAGCTGTCGCTTGTGCAGTACAACTGGGCCGTGTACCGCGAGCACGAGCATCTGTCGGTCCCGCGGGCCACGCGGGCGCTGGCTGGCGCCGTGTGGCAGTCGCTGCGCAACTCCCGCATCTAGGTCCGCCCCCGGGCCTAGCACGCCCGCGCGACCGTTTTCGGGGATGCCCAACCGGGCCCCGCCCCGCGGGCGTGCCAAGAGCTCGAGGGCTGGACCCAGGCGCGAGACTCGACGGGTCACCGTGGAGTGACTTCGGCCGGCTACGCGGCCGAGCCGACTCCGGCTGGCGCGCGCAGAAACATCTGGAGGAGCAGTCGTCGGTCGGCGACCGGGACGGCCTCCTGACCGCTGTGGAGCGCCTCCCGACCGTGCAGGAAGCGGCGCTGGTTCACAATGAGGTAGTCCCCGGACTGGAGCATGAAGGAGACCTGCCCCCAGACGAGTTCCTCGGCGAGCTCGCCCGCCAGGTGGTCGGCCCTGGGGCAGCGGCTCGGCCGACCATGATCGGCAAACTCTCCCGAAACAGCGTGCCCGCTCGCGGTGCCGCGAGCGGATCGAGAGCCTTTGTCCTGGTCGTGGGCCAAGTACGCAGCCTCTGCGCCGAGGGTGCCCAGGCCTAGACCCGCCCCTGAACGATGGCCAGACACTGATGGCGCGCGTCGCCGAAAACCCTTATATAACGAAGTGATCACACTAAATTGTTTGCTATGTCCCACTAGTGACTTCCGCTCCTTGATCCCCTTAATGTGTGGCTTGTTCCTGACCAGTAGTCAAGTATCGCTGTCAAGTCAGTGTTGGGGATAGCGATCGCCCACTGGATGAAACTTGGGTCACGCTCTGGCGCACCCGGCCCTGCGATCATGGAGGTAAAGCAATGGACACCCTCACCCCTGGCATCACGCTCGGTGTGGTCCCCGGCGTCGTGACCGGTCGCGGCGTCGTACGCGGCCGCGGCTATGGCGGCTTCTAGCCGCCATTGCTGGCTGGAGAGAACGACGACGCGCGTTTCTCCCGTTCCCGGTCAGCAGTAAATGCATCGACCTCCAGAGGCCAGCTCCCAGGCCGCCCGGGGGTCGATGTCTTTTCCCCTGAGAATCGCAGGAAGGACGCCGCCGATATGAGTCGTGGACTGCAGCTATTTGCACCCGCCGAGGCCATTCACAGCCGGTTGTGCTGCTTTGCACCGCTGGCCGGTGGCGGCCTTGAAGACCAGCGTCCGCCTGTCATCCAGGAAGCGCCAGCGAGCAGCAGCCCGATCATCGCGTGAGCGCGCCGGCCACCGCGGGCTCGTCCGCCCCGCTCGTCTCTTCGAGCGTCCGGCGCGACCTGTTCCTGGTGACCGCGGGTCAAACGCTCGCGGTCACCGGCGGAACCGTGCTGGTCCTGGCCGCTCAGGCTTACGCCACCTTCGACATCAAGGCCAGCGCCACCGTCATCACCCTGATCTTCGGTGCGTGGGCCGCTCCCTCGATGTTGCTCAGCGCCCTGGCCGGCGGTCGGATAGACGCCTTCGGTCCCAAGGCCGTCGCCCTCGTCGCCGGCACCGTGTCGGCCGTTGGCGCCGTCCTGGCCGGGCTGAGCCTGGGCAGTGTGCCAGTCCTGATCGCCTGTCTGGCGGTGGCCAGCCTCGGCCGTGCCTTCGCCGCTCCCGCACTCGACACCCTGCCCAGCTGGCTAGCCAGCCGGCCCGAACAGGCCACCGTGAGCGCCTGGCTGTCCTACAGCACCTCACTGCCCGTCCTGGCCGGACCGCTCCTCGGCTCGGCGGCGCTGGCCGCCTTCGGCACCCGCACCACGCTGCTACTGGCCGCCATCCTGCTGGCCGCAGCGGCCGCCAGCGTGATCGCGCTGCACGAGCAGCGCCCAGAAGAGGCCCAGCCGGACACCGGTGCCACCAAGGAGAATATCGTCGTTGGGCGAAGCCGGCTGTGGGGCATCCCCGCCCTGCGCCCTGTGATCGCCATTACCGTGGTCGTCTGGGCGGGGGTGGGGATCTTCACCGCGCTCGAAGCCGTCTTCGTCCGCGACGCCCTACGCGCCCCGATCTCCGTACTCACCTGGATCATGATCGCGTTCGGCGCCGGACTCATCGCCTCCAGCATGGCGCTGACCCGGTGGCCCGCCCTGTTGACGCACCGGCGGATCCTGTGGGGGTCAGCGCTCGGATGCGGCCTCGGCGAGGTCGTGTACGTGATCACGACCGACCTGGCGGTCGTGCTGCTCGGCAACGTGATCTGGGGCGCCTCATGCTCCCTCTTCTTCGCCGCCAGCCGTACCAAGATGCTCGCCTTGGTCCCGGCCGGCCAGCACGGCGGCGCCCTGGGCATATGGCGAGCCATCATCTCCACCGCCAACCTCACCCCCACCCTTCTAATCGGGCTGACCGTGGACGCCCTAGGGGTGCAAACGGTCATGCTGCTCACCGCCGCGCTGGCCACCACCGCCAGCCCGCTCGGTTACGGCGGCCGCTACCGCGCCCGGCACGCCGGTGCGCTCGGTCCCGGCCAGTCCTCCTTCCCCTTCTCAGCGCAGCCCGCGCTCGTCGTCGACCCCCGCCTGACCAGCGCCTGTCTGGCCGCCATCGACTCCCTCAGCGGGATCGGCCGGATGCTACGCGTCTGGACACCCAGCACCTCCTCGGTCTCCCAGGCCGCCGGCGCCCATGTCGGGTCCGACGTGCTGGTCGCGACCGGACGCTGAAGCCGGCCCCTGCCTCGGCCCGTGGAAGGTCAAAAGGACACCCAGCTCTTGGCGCGGGAGAGTATGACCGTGTCTCTGCCGGCCGCTCCGTGTGCCGCCGTCGAGGTGAGGTCGTCCTGGTTGTCCTACATGCTCATCACCAAGCATGACTGGACAGGTCCGGAAGAACCCCGCTGTCCAGCGCATCATCGCCGATTTCGCTCGCCCGAAGGAGACGAACCACCTGTGCCGCCGCATCAGGGGCGGCTGTAGGTGAGCAGGGCGAGCAACTGGAGCAGGCCATAGGCGGCCGTCATGTTCTCGACGGTGAACGCCACGGTGCGGCCAGTTCGGGTGATGCCGGGGATGCGGGCAGCCAGATCGGCCGTGCGCGGCAGATGCGGGTCGACACGGTGATCTCGGCCGCCCCTCCACCACGGCCGAGATCACCGCTTCCCGCCGCGGCGTCACATGGATCAAGCGGTGATCGGCCGGCACGGACATCTCGGCCAGTTCCCGGCACCACCCCCTGAGATCCCACCGCGAGCAAACCCTCCAGATAGCCACCCCTCGCCGACGCACGCCGCGCCTGGCGCTGGTAGGACACCGCGGCTTCCAGACCTTGGTTGACGACGTCGATCCCGAGCTTGTCCATGACGCCTCGCAGAAGACAAGGTCGCCCGACCGTCAGCAAAGGATCGCCGTGGCGCAGCCCGGTGAAGCCGCCGGACACTCGGCCGCCATTTATCTTGACTGCCTGTTTGGAACAGAGTCAGACAGTAGAGATCGGCGCCGCTTTCGTCGCTACATCCGTGCGGGAAATCTGTGCCCGTGACCCTCTCGCGATCAATGCTGTGGTCATGCCGACGCAGGTCGGCGGGTCGTAGGCGACCCTCGCGCTGTCCTGTCTGGGTGGGATTTCGCCGTTGACAAGCTGTGGAGATTCCCCACTCCCTCTCCGTCCGAATGCGATCACGAAACGGAAACAATGCATCCCATGTTTCTTCGTGTGCATAGCTCCCGATAATTCGCCATCGTTAGATTTGGCGCGACCGTTTACCAGCAGTTTGTGTCCGCTGTCAGAGTCAGTGAGGAGGTCGCACACATGCCGGAGCGACCCAGCCAGTCCCCTCGCCCCCGCGGACTCGCGCACCAGTACAACGACCTCCCCCAGCCAGCTCCCGCCGAGCACCCAGGCGCCACCAGCTCAGGCCGCCATCGCCGCGATCCGCAACCCGAGCGAACCGAGGACCTGTCCCCTGACCCCGTCAGCACAGGCCGGTCCGCCGGGCGGCTCCGGCGCGCCGGCCTGCCCGCCGCTGTGGCGGTCGTCGGCCTGGTCTGCCTCACGCTGCTGTTCAACCCCTTCGGCCCGCGCCTGGCCCCGACTACCAATGCCGCGCAGCACAACCCCCAAGTCAACCTGGGGCCGCTGCCGTTCGACACCTCCGCGCCGCCCATCCCCACCGGCCAGCCGCGGCCCACCCTCGAGCCGGTCACCACATCGTCGGCCTCGCCGAGAACCGCCACCACCAAACCGGCCACCCGACGGCCGACGACACGGCCGAGCAGCAAGCCCACCCTCACGCCCGTCACCGACGACCGCACGATCGTCCAGCAGATCGGTCCGAGTCACGGCCCCATCACCGGCCCGTACCCATCCCCCTCGGCTAGCTCGAGCGCCACAGCTTCGGCCACATCCACACCGGATGTGCCACAGCCGCTGGCCCCCACCGCAAGCCTGTCGACCTCCTTGCTCGCCCTCGGCACCAGTCGTAGCGGCTCGTTCAACGTGAGCATCTCTCCCGGTAGCGGCACCTGGTCCGCCACCGACACCGGCTCCATCGACGTCGACGCAGACGGCTCCTTCACCGTCGACGCCCCGCGCTCCGAGGCCGGCTGCCCCGGCGCCAGCCGAACCGCGGCCGAGACCGTCACCATCTCGTGGCACGGCAACAATGGCGCCACCACCGCGAGCGGCACCCTCACCCTGACCGTGTCCTGGGAGATCACCAAGGACAAAGGCGACTGGATCCACTCCCCCAACGCGCCAGGCGGCGGCTACTGGAGCAACTGCACTCCTGACGACGCCGCCTACCCCGGCGCCCGATGAACACCTTCGCCCGAAGGTCAGCGCCCGTCGCGCCCTGCTCTTCAATGCCTTCCGCGAGACCAGGCCGCGGCGCCCACGAGACCCAACACCCGGCGCGGCGGATATCCGCGACAACCCTCCATCAGGAGCCTGAATGAATCGCATCCGACTCGGCAAACGGGGACTCATCGTCCTCGTCTCGGTCATCCTGGCGGCCGTCATCGGTTCCGTCGGGCTGGCCGTCGCCAACCCCTACAGCAGTGCCAGCAACGAGGCCACCTGTGCCGTCTGGGAGACACCCGGCACACCTGGCTACGAACAATGCCTCGACAACCTCAACGCCAGCGGCCAGAGCGGCCTGGTCCCTGGCAGCACACCGGGCTCCAGCACCGCGCCCACCATCTCCGCCACTTCCTGGGACGACGGCTCTCATCCGCCGAACTACTTCTGCCTCGATTCCGGCAAGAGCCGCTACGCCACCACCAAACCCATCAAGGGCTGCAAGAAGCAGCTCGTGTGCCTGTGGAAGGCCACCGACGGCAAGTACCACTGCGTCGACGGCAACGGCAAGTCCGTCGACCCACCCGGAGGCATCTGTCAGCCCGGCCGCAACCCGCACTACGCCTGCGCTGATGAAGACCCGGTCGTCTCAGTCATCACCCCCGAGATCGGCCAACCGACCTCCTCCCCGCCCGACAACACCCAGCCCACGACGACCCCGCCCATTCTGGCGAGCAACCCGGCCACAGCCGACCCCACCATCGAACCGACACCAGACCAGCCGACCGCCACGCCATCGACGACCACCACTCCGACCCCGACACCCCCGCCCACCCAGGCGATCGACCCCAGCGATCCCGTCGCCCAGGCGCTCGAGCAGGCCCGCGCACAAGGACTGCGTGTGTGGCTCGAGACCGACCTCGTCAACACCTGGAAGCGCGGCCCCGAGCAACTCAAAGCGGCGGCCGAGCGACTCAAGCTGTTCGCCAACCAACCCGGCGTGGTGGGCGTCAAGTTCGCCTACGACCTCGGGCTGCGCGGGTTCACTGACGCCAACCAGATCATCCAGTTCGTTAGCGAGACCTCCCAAGCCCTGCGAACAGCGCTACCCGCAGGCAGGAAGATCGCGATCGACGTGGTCATCCCCGAGCTCGGCTGCGGCACCAATCAGATGTGCGTCCAAGCCATGCAACAGGCCTATCCACTGCTCACCCTCGCCAACGCCGAGAAGTACGTCCTCACCGGTGCCATCGACGCCGTCAACATCACCGGCAGCCTCTTCACGAGCCAGTACGCCACATCCAAGATCCAACCCGGGGCCGCCATCACCAACCTATGGCAGCGCCTCCGGCTACTGTCCTGGAAGACCCGCCTCCCCGGCCTGTACATCGGTAGCCGCGAGCTCGGCCTCGCTCATGCCGGCCCTGATAGCAAAGTCAGCCCGGCCGACGCCAACCGGCTCGCCGGGGACCGGATCGACAGCCCACTCCGCACCGGCGCCGACCACGTGATCCTCTGGACGTGGAAGCAGACGTTCAACGGCCAGACCTGGCGCCTCGCCGATCAAGGCGCCCGGAGCAACAACATCTGGAACGCCCTGCGAGCCCGCAAGGGCCTGCGAGCCCTGTCCGTCACCTACAATCCACGCGAACCTGAGTCGAGCGTCGCCGGCGACATGAAGGCAATTGCCGACATCGCGTCCGCGATCTACATCTACGTGCCGTAACGAGCACCGTCCGAGCGGTCGAGGAGTCCTCCTCTCCTACGAGAGGACTCCTCGACCGCTCGACGCGTCTGCGATGGCCGAGACGCTCAGAGAAGGACGGCACCCAACAAGGTTCAGCAGTCGTTCCAGAACCGGGGGAGAGGGAGAGGCATGAACGGCACCGCACTGGAGAGGAAGTCGTGGTGCTGAGTCGCGCCAGTCGGATGGTCGCATCGACTGGCGCGTTCGGGCGAGCGTTTCGGTCCGAAACACCTGTCCGTCACACAAGCTCTTTCGTTGGGAACTGAAGTGCGGTGAGAACCTTGTTGACGATGGGAACCAGGGGAGTGCTGGGATCCCAGAACACCACAGGCTCCTGCGCGTCGTAGGCCTCCGGAATCCTCACGCTGGGACCGATGAACGGAAGAAGCCTGCCCTCGAACAACTCCTCCGCTTCCTTCTGCATGTTCATGTAGAAGGCTCCCTGACTGTTCGTGGACTTCGCCTCGTTGATCAGGTAGTACGAAGCTTGGGCAGAGGCGCCGAACTCCTCGAACTCCGCCGCGATCTCGTCGATGGCGATGCCAAGCGCGGCTGCGCCACGCAGTTCCTTTCGGGTTGGCTTCATCGCCACGATCACATCGACGGCTGCAAGCAGCAGCGAAACTGACAAGCGGCCGAGCGAGGCTGGGCAGTCGATGTAGATCAGGTCGTATTGACCCTCCACGATCTGCTTCTTGAGAACCCGCTGGAGCCAAAAGACACCCGCCGGGTCCATGGTGAGCTCGCTGTCCGCCTGGCTCATCTTCTTGCTGCCGCGCACCAGGTCGAAGCCCTCGATGACTGCGAAGGCGCCGTCGCTGTCCCCTGCGGCCACACGAGTGCGGCCGGGGACGGTCGCCTCCGCCAGCGTTGCCCGGCCCAGCATCACATCGTGAACGGTCATTACTCCGTCGGGAATGAGGTCGCCGTCGTAGCCGCACCAGTAGGACATGTCCGACTGGAGGTCGGCGTCGATTCCGAGGACCTTGCTGCCACCGAGCGCGGCCTGGACACAGAGGTTGAGGCCGAAAGTGGTCTTGCCGACGGATCCTGCTCGGTTCATGCCGGAGACGACCGGCGGCAGATGACTGCCGTAGCGCGGTCGCCGTAGCGGTGGCAGGACGAGGCCCTCGAGCACTTCGGATGTCGTCATGAGATGAAGTCTCCAATACAAGCAGGGGGAGTGGTCGGTGGGACGGATATGTTTCAGCCTTTGAGGAGCGCAATCTCCCAGTCGGCCAGCGGCTCGTATCCGGCACTCATCAGGTGCTGGAGGTGGGCCTTAAGCGAGGCATCTCCGGCTCTGCGCTGATCAGCCGCGCGAAGCTCTCCAGCTCCCAGCGCGACCGCGTAGGCGAGGCGAGCGACTTCGAGCGGTGTGGCAGCGTCGGTAGCGGCCCAGTGCGCATAGCGTTTGGGCGAGGTCGAGTCGCTGACGTGACCCGCCTCCACCAGCCACTTGTGAGCGAGGCTGACGGCGCCCGAGGGCGCGTTCTGGATCATCGCCACACAGATCTGGGTCGCCTCGGCGGAATCAGGCTCAGCCGAGTATTCCCTCACCCTCTCCTGGCAGACGAGTTGTCTCGCGGTGGTGGCTGCTGCCCGGCGCTGCTCTTCGCTCTCTTGGCTGGCCGGGGAGGCGGGCACTTCCCGCGCTGCCTCAGAATCAAGAGCCGCCGCGGTCGATGTCGGCGAGGATCCTTCCACATCGCGAGACACGGATGGAGTCTCTGGAGGCTCGGCGGAGTCGTTTGCTCGCGACTCCTCAGCAGGTGCTGACGATTCAGAGCTGGTGACCGGATCGACTGAAGAAGCAGGGTCAGGGGACACAGGCGTATCGGAGGTCGGGGGAGTGGATGAGATGACGGGGTGTGACAGCTCTGTGAGGGTGGCGGTAGCGGCTTCTTTGGCGGACAGGCTCTGGTCCTTCATCCGCTTCCATGCCGGCAGCACGAGATCCACCTGAGTGCCCAGAGCAGTGACCAGGTTGTAAGCGCTCTCAATCGGGAGATCCCCGGCGAGCACCAACTCCTTGGCGTCCTGCGGAAGCTTGAGGATCCCCAGCCGCTTCGAGATATATGACTTGCTCTTCCCGTTTCGCTCAGCGATCTCCGTCAGCGAGAAGCCGCTCTCCACAAGGCGCCGATAGCCCTCGGCTTCTTGGAAGTAGTTCAGGTCTGCCCGGCCGGTGTTCTCGTGAAGGAAAACATCGTCCATCTTGGGAAGGAAATCGTCCTGGATCTCGCCTCGGATCGTCTCCCACCCAAGGTCGACATGGCCGAGCCAGCGACGCTCACCAGCGAGAATCACGTACTCGATGTCCGGGCCAAGAACGTCCGCGTACTGCGGCCGCACCTCCAGATATGCTGCGCGCGTAGCCACGACGATCGCCTGAATCTGACCGACCTGCTCCAGCGAGTTGCGCATCTCCTCGCGCTTATCGACCTTCTCAGCCGCATCGTCGCGTAGGTTCTCGGGGTTCGGTGCAATCTTCGCGACCGGGCCGCCGCCACCCCGCCGCCAGTGAGACGACGTCAGCCACCGTCACGATGACGGCGCCGGCCTAGC
>NZ_JBFANV010000118.1:0-27597 GCF_040674955.1 Nonomuraea sp. NPDC049695
GGTCATCATCCGGTGCTCACGCCCGGACAGGCGGCGCAGCACCCGCCGCGCCGCAGGAGTGCCCTTCTTCTGCAACCGGCGGCGCTGGCGGTGCCGCCGCTCGCGCAGGCTCCGGACGTGGCCGTTACCGTCGATGGTGCCGGACAGGGCAGGGCCGGGAAGCACCGCACCATCAGAGGTGACCGCCAGGTTCGCCACCCCTTGATCTACGGCGAGAAAGCCGTTGACCGGCTCACGCGTCCGGGGCTTGGGCAGAGTGAGAGTGACCTGCAGCAACCACACGCCGCGCCGGCAGATCAGGTCGGCCTCCCCCATCGGCAGCGTGTCGAGGGCTTTGAGGTCTTGCTCGCGGCCGGTGTAGGCGACGTGGACGCGGCCGGTAGGGGTCCACAGGGACACGGTGCGGGCGTCCCGGTTCCAGCTCATCAGGCGCGCGTCGTAGGGGACCGCCCCGGACGGGCGGAACACATGAGCCCGCCTCTTGGTGGCGCGGCGGTTGGCGTAGGCGCCGGCGACCCGGGCGATCGCCCGCACGGCCGCCTGCGCGCCCAATCCGGCGAACAGCCCGCGCACCGGATAGTAGGCGAGCCGGTGCAGTTCCAGCACGGTGAATGTGCGGTTCTGCCAGGCCATGCGGGAGACGACGGTGGCCGCCTGATTGCACACCTGCACCGTCGCGCTCAGGGCGTCGGCCTGAGAGCGGGTGGGCGCGAGCCGGAGCTGCACCACCGACGGCAGGCCTGCTCGCTTGGCGGTGGAGTGCCGAATCGCCATCGTGCACCTCCCGTCCCGAGAGCCTCAGCAGCCCCACATATTACCTACTGTTACCGATGCTTTCCATTCTGTTTTCGAAAGGGGATGACGCTTCCTCCCGACCCTGAAGCGCTGTGGACTCCAGACCACAATTCGGACGAACCCCTCGGCCGCGTCCGCCGAGCCGGTCGCCGCTCATGCGTTACTGTCAGCCCTTGGTCGCGCCGCCCGTGAGGCCCTTGACGAACTGCTTCTGCAGCAGCAGGTAGAAGACCAGGATCGGCAGGGTGGCCAGGAACATGAGGGCGAACATGCCGCCGAAGTCCGCGGCGTACTGGCCGAGCGACTTGTACACGCCCGTCATGATCGTCGTGCCTTCGCGCGGCCCGTAGATGATCAGCGGGTTGAGGAAGTCGTTCCAGATCCACACGCCGAGGAAGATCAGCACGCTCGCGGTGGCCGGCCGCAGCAGCGGGAAGACGACGCGCCAGAAGGTCTGCCACCGCGTCGCCCCGTCGATCGCGGCCGCCTCCTCCAGCTCGCGCGGGATCCCCTTCATGAACCCGGAGAAGACGAACACCCCGAACGGCACGTAGTAGCCGACGTTGAACAGGACGAGGCCCTGGAGCGTGGACATCAGCCCGAGCGACTTGAGCACCTGCGTGACCGGGATGAGGATGACCTGCGGCGGGATCATCAGCCCGCACAGCAGCAGCACCATGACCGCCCGCGACCACCACTGGTCGTGCCGCGCCAGGTAGTGGCCCAGCATCGCCGACAGCACCGTCAGGATGACGATCGACAGCGAGGTGACCACGACGCTGGTGCGCAGCGACGACCAGAAGAGGCTGTCGGGGTCGGTCAGTACGCGGACGAGGTTGTCCAGGGTGGGCGGCGCGGGCAGCGACATCGTGTCGCGCGCCACCTGACCGCTCGCCTTGAAGACGTTGATCAGCGCGATGTACAGCGGGATGAAGAAGACGGCGCCGATGACCAGCGCGACCAGCGGACGCACCCACGGCACGCGGGACCCCGTCATAGCTGCACCTCCCTGCGTGTCAGGATCCGCAGCGTGACCACCGACAGGACGGCGATGATGACGAGCATGACGACCGCCTCGGCGGAGGCGTAGCCGGTGCGGTTCTCCACGAACCCCTCCTGCAGGACGACGAACGCCACACTGGCCGTCGTGCCCGTGCCCGGGCCGCCGTTCGTGATGACCTTGACGTGGTCGAAGATCTTGAACGCGGAGATCAGCAGGACGACCGTGTTGATCGTCAGCGCGGGCGCCAGCAGCGGCCAGGTGACCTTCCAGAAGCGCCGCAGCGGCCCGGCCCCGTCGATCGCGGCCGCCTCGGCGAGCTCCTGCGGCACCCCCTGCAGCCCGGCCAGGTAGACCACGACGCAGAAGCCCAGCATCTGCCAGCAGACGATGGACGACAGCGAGTAGAGCGCTATGTCCGGGTCGGACAGCCACCCCGGCGGCTCGCTCACCCCCAGGGCCCGCAGCCCCTGGTTGACCGGCCCGTCGTCGGCGAGCACGCGGGTCCAGATCACGCTGATGACCACCGAGCTGATCACCATGGGCGTGAAGAAGACGCTGCGCAGCGCGTTGTAGAGCCAGCCGCGCCGGTCGAGGACGACGGCGATGGCCACGCCGAGCACGTTCGGGACGATGACCACGATCAGGGACAGGATGGTGGTGACCCGCAGCGAGTTCAGGAACGTGTCGTCCTTGAACAGCAGCGCGTAGTTGCGCAGCCCGACGAACTGCGTGTTCGGCCTGAGCAGCGCCTGGTTGGTGAGGCTGTAGCCGACGCTCATGGCGATCGGCAGCAGCACCAGGCACGTGTAGACGAGCGTGCCCGGCGCCGCGAAGGTCAGGAAGTGCCACAGGCCCGGCCGCACCGGCCGCCTGCTCCCACGGCGGGTCAGCGCGCCGGGCCTGCGATGGGTGGTGCTGACGGCCATCAGCCGCTCTTCTCCCATTCGGTGTCGAGGAACGCCAGCGTCTGGTCCGTCGTCTTCTTGCCGCTGACCAGGTCCTGCGCGGCAGACCAGAACTTGCCCTGCATGCCGGGCAGCATGGCCGCGTCGCCGGCCTCCCAGCCGAACGCCGGGACGGTCGCGTTCTGCTTGATCGCCTGCTGCCACAGGTCGTACACGGCCTTGAAGACCGGGCCGGTGCTGGACGGCGGCGTGTAACCCTTGATGGCCGGGAACAGCGCGTCGGCCTTGACCGAGGCGTCCAGGTTCTCCCTGGTGAGCTGGAAGGCCAGCGCGAACTTCTTGGCCGCGGCCATGTTCTTCGCCGTGGCGCTCACGGACAGGCCGCCGCCGGTGAACGCCGGCAGGTGCAGATTCCCGTCATCGCTGGGCCAGGCGAACACGCCGATGTCGTCCTTCATGTCCGACTGGTCGGCCGCGGCGGCGAACCAGCTGCCCATCGGGTACATCGCGCCCTTGCCGCCCAGGAACGCCTCCTGCGTCTTGGGGTAGTCCTGGCCGATCTGCCGCTTGTCGACGTAGCCCTTCGCGGCGAGATCGGCGAACTTCTGCGTGGCCGCCTTCATGACCGGGTCGCCGGCGAAGGTGACCTGGCCGGCGCGGCGCTTGGCGATCCAGTCGGGCGTCTTGGCGTACAGGTCGGTGGCCAGGATGGCGGTCCACGGCTGGGAGGTGACGAACGCCCCGCCGCTGACGAACGGCGTGATCCCGGCGGCCTTGAGCTTCTCGGCGTCGGCGAGCAGCTCGGCGTACGTCTTGGGCGGCGCCGTGATCCCGGCCTTCTTGAACAGCTTCTTGCTGTAGTAGACGTTCGGGATCGTCTGGGTGTTGGCCGGCAGCTGCAGCACCTTGCCGTTGACCGCGCCGCAGGTGGGGCAGAGGAAGTCTTTCAGCTCCTGCTCGGTCCAGGGCGCCAGGTTCGGCTCCAGGGCGATCAGGTCCTGCATGCCGATCTGCACGTCGGGCAGCTGCCCCGACGCGGCCAGCTGCTTGGCGTAGTCGTTGCGCTCCGACTCCGACGGCGCGGCGACCAGCTCCACGTCGAGGTCGGGATTGGCCTTCGTCACCAGCGCCACCTGGGCCTTCCAGTACGACTCCGGCAGGTTCGGCGAGGGGAAGACGAGGAACGTGACCTTCTGCTTACCGCTTGACGCAGGAGCGGAGGACGTGCCGGGCGTACCGCTCGAACAGGCGCTCAGCGCCAATGTGACGGCCAGTGCGAGCGCACCGGACGCGGACAGCTTGTTCATGGTGAGCTTTCTTCGGTGGTGGGGGATGGGGTGTCGTCTCCGGTCGTCCGCTGGACGACGTCGGACGGCGGGCCGTAGCGGAAGGCACGCACCCGGTAGGAGGCGTGCCGCTCCTCGGGCAGGGTGACCAGGCCGAACGCGTTGACGTCCGGCGCGAGCACGGCGGTCACCCGGTAGCCGGGCCGGCCCGCCGGCCGGTCCTCCAGCAGGAAGCCCTCCTCGTCGCGGGCCTGGTCGGCCCACCGGAACGCGACGCCGTCGGCCTGCGTCACCGTCGCTTCGAGGCCGGTGGGAGCGGCGCCTTCGCTGCCCACCGGCCGCGTCCCGGGGGACCCTCCCGGGAGCACGCGCGGCTCGGCCCAGTGGGGATCGGGCTTCGGGTACGGCCCCCCGCCGAGTGTCACGTCGACCGGCGCGGAGGCCGCGCCGTAGTAGGGCCGCAGCCGGTAGTAGAAGGTGGTGCGCGGCATCAGGTCGGGATGCGTGTACGACGTCTGTTCCGGCGGCAGGAAGCCCAGGATCGTGTACGGCCCCGCGGGCTCGGTGGCGAACTCGATCACGTGCCCGGCGGCGCCCGGATCGCGGCCCTGCCAGCGCAGCGTGATGTCGGTCGGCGACACGAGCTCGGCCTCCAGCCGGACCGGCGCCTCCTGCCGCCCCGACGGCTCCTGCCGCCCCGACGGCTCCGGCCGCGGGACCGCGCACGCGGCGGCCACCGGGACCACCAGCACCAATCCCATCAGCACCCACGCCTTCCGGGCCCTCATCGGCCCCCTACTTACGCCAGAAGCGGATGCCGCTCCACTCGACCGTGGCGGGCCCCTGGCCGCTGGCCGTCCGGTACGCGCCGAACTTGTCGTAGAAGCTGCCGCTCTCGCTCGACACCGTGTGCTTCAGCGACCCGTTGATGTAGGTGCGGTGAACGCCGCCGACCACGTGGACGGTGTTGACGCGGACCGTGGTGCCGATCGTCGCGCCCGTGGCGATCGTGTCGCCGCCGTGCACCGAGTACAGCCGGCCGCCGCGCTCGACGGCGAGCATGAAGAACGGCCCGGTCGTCTTGAACGTCTGCTTCAGGCTGATCCGGGTGCCCGGCAGGCTGGTGATCTTGAAGTAGCCCTCGAACTGGCGGGTGCCGCTGGAGTAGGTGGCGTAGCGCCGCTCGGCCCGCTGGTCGCCGCTGTCCGTCGAGCAGGTCAGCCTGAACGTCAGGTCGCTGACGTCACCGCAACCCCGCTCCTGGACGGTGAACGTGGGCGAGTACTCGGTCCAGGGCCCCGACTCGACGGGATCAGCGGAAACGGGGAGGGCGGGCAGCAGCAGCCCGACGGCCAGCGCGCTCATGATGAGTAATCGCATCGACCCTCCATTAGGAAACTTTCCTATCACGAGTCATAGGATCACTTCGCGTGTTCCTGCGTCAAGACCCTTGACCGGCTCCTGCGGCTACTGTATTCATCGGATGTCTGGAGGGGTTTGCCCATGGGACTTCGACGTACTTTCGTGGCCGCACTGATCCTCGCCGTGGTCGTGAGCCTCTGCGCGGCGCCCGCCGGCGCGGAGGTCCAGCATCCGAGGCAGCAGTGGTTACGCGACTCCACGGCCGGGCTGTTCCTGCACTGGGGCATGTTCACCGCGCCGCGCCACCTCGACTGCGCCGCCTGGGAGCGCGACGTGACGGAGGGCGGCTGGAGCCCGGACTACTGGGTGGACGAGGCCCGCAAGCTGGGCGCTTCGTACATCGTGCTGGCCACCTTCCACAGCAGGCTCGGCTACGCGCGGCCGTGGCCGTCGCAGATCCCCGGCTCGTGCGCCACCAAGCGGGACTTCCTCGGCGAGCTGGTCAGCGCCGGGAAGGCGAAGGACGTACGGGTCATCCTCTACATGACCGACGACCCGCAGTGGCACAACGAGCAGGGCGTCGAGACGCTCGACTCGGCCGCCTACTCCGCCTACAAGGGCCGGCAGGTCGACCTGACCACCCGCGCCGGATTCGGCATGTATAGCTATGACCTTTTCTTCGAGGTTATGGCGAAATATCAGGACCTGGCGGGGTTCTGGATCGACAACGACAACGAGTACTGGGAGCAGAACCACCTCTACGAGCAGATCCGCGAGAAGCGGCCGTCCTGGTTGCTGAGCAACAACAACGAGGACACCCCGATCATGGACACGGTCAGCAACGAGCAGAAGACCGGCATGACCCCGGCCTACGACTACCCGCAGGCCGCCTGGACCCCGATGCCGCGCCTCGTCGAGGCCGACTACAAGCTGCCCACGACCGGCGACTGGTGGTACGACGGCGGCACCCACCCGGTGGACTTCCGGCTCAGCACCGGCCGCTACGTCACCAACGCCGGCTCGTCGATGAAGTCGCTGATGGCCGAGACCCCGATGGTCAACGGCAGGTTCCCGCCGGAGCAGGAGGAGTTCAACGCCTTCATGGCCACGTGGGTCCCGCCGATCAGCGCGTCCCTGCGGGGCACCGAGGGCGGCGGCTACCTGTACGGGGGCATGCAGCCGGGCTTCTGGAACGACGGCGCGCACGGCGTCGTCACCGTCGAGCGCGGCGGCGCGAAGATCCAGTACGTGCACGTGGTGACCAGGCCCAGCACCGACCTGGTACGCCTGCGCGACAACGGCTACCGGGTGAGCGCGGTGAGCGACCTGCGCACCGGGGAGCGGATGCGGTTCAGCCAGTCCGGCGGCTACCTGACGATCCTCGGCATCACGAAGTGGGACGCCTACGACACCGTCTTCAAGGTCGAGACGGCCGGACGGCAGCACTTCTATGACCGGTCCGCGCTCAGGGCCACCGCCTCCTCCTCGCGTGACGGCCACCCGGCCGGGGCGCTCGTGGACGGCAGCCACGAGACCTACTGGGACAGCGCCGCGAAGCTCCCGGTCTCGGTGACGCTCGACCTCGGCAGGGTGCGCAGGGCGGCGTACCTCGCGGTCAGCCAGCGCGAGTGGTCGCCCACGTACGCCCGCGAGACGTTCGGCCGCCCCGAGGACTCCGCGCGGATCAAGGACTACCGCGTCTACGTGAGCGACGACGGCCGGCACTGGGGCCGGCCGGTCCGCACGGGCGCGATGCGCAGTGCCCGCGGCACGCAGTTCGTGGACCTCGGCGAGCGGCGCGCCCGCTACGTCAAGCTGGAGGTGCTGAACACCTGGGCCGGGCCGCAGGCGCCGCGCTTCTTCCAGGAGTTGCAGATCGACGAGATCGAGGTCGCGCACGACTACCCGGTCTCCTCCGGCGAAGCGGTGCCGCTGGAGGCCGAACGTCAGCGCCGCTCGGGCGCGGCACGGGTCGAGCCGTGTTCGGCCTGCTCCGGCGGGGCGAAGGTCGCCGGGCTCGGCGGCGGGCCGCGTAACGCGATCACCTACCGCGACGTCACGGTGGCGGCGGAGGGCGACTACCGGCTGCAGATCGACCACACCGCCGCCGCGGAGAGCGCCCTCTCGATCGGGGTCAACGGCGCCGCGCCGATCCAGGTACGGGTCCCCGGCGACAACGCGGACGTGCCGCTCTCCACGGCGCTGCCGGTGCCGCTGCGCGCCGGGGCCAACACGATCACCCTGTCCAGCGACGCGCCCAGGGGGCCGGGCATCGACCGTCTCGCCGTGGCGCCGCTGCCGCCCGCCTCGTACGTGCCCAAGACGACCATGACCGTCGAGCCGGGCGGCCTGCAGTGGGCAGGCCCGGGGCAGCAGTCGCTGAAGGTGTCGGCGAACCTCCGCCTCGACGCCGATGACGCGCTCGACCAGGTGCGGCTCGCCCTGGTCGCCCCCGCGGGCTGGACGGTCGAGGGCGATCCCGTCACGGCGGGCACGATGCGGCTCGGGCAGACGCTGGAAGGCACGTGGACGCTCACCTCGCCGCCGGGCCAGGACGTCACGCCGGCCGACATCCCGGTCACGGCCGCGTTCCAGGTGCTGGGCCGCCCGAACACGGTCACCAGGCAGGTGCGGGTCCGGCCGCGCCCCGCCGACCGGGTGTTCATGCGCGAGGCCGAGGACTCGCGCAACCAGGTCGGCAGCTCGGGCATCACGAGCTGCACGCCCTGCTCAGGCGGCCAGAAGGTACGCAACCTCGGCGGCGCCTCCGACGCCTACGTGCTGTTCGAGGACGTCGTGGTGCCGCAGGCCCGCGAGTACACGCTCTTCATCGACTTCACCGTCAACGGCGACCGGTCGTACTTCGTGACCGTCAACGGCGGGCCGCCGGTCGAGGTGAAGGTGAGCGGCGTGGGCAACAACACCCCCTACACCACGTCCGTGCCCGTCACACTGCGGGCCGGCGCCAACACCATCAAGATCTACAACGACACGGCCGCCGCCCCCGACCTCGACCGGATCTCGATCGGCTAACTGCTGAAATGAGCCGGACGCACCCCTGAGGCCGACTACGCTCCCTTAGAGCGGGATTCGTGGGGGCGGAGGGATGAGTGACGGTCAACGGGGCGGTGAACCATCAGGCGGCGGCGACGTCGGCGGCGCCTGCGGCCGGTGAGGCGGTCGGGCGGGTGCTGGGCACCCAGGCGGCCTCGCCGCTGTCGTTCTGGGTGGGGCTGGAGCCGGGCAAGGTCGTCCAGCTCGACGACGTGGTGGTGACCAGGCGCGAGGTGCCGGGCTACGGCCCGGTGCTGGTGGCCGGCGTGGTCACCACGGTGGAGGCCAGGCACGAGGGCGCCGCGTACGACTCCGACGTCTTCCTGATCGCCGACGGCGCGCTGCCGGCCGCGGTGGTCGAGGTGGCGGAGGTGCGGGTGACGAGGGTCGAGCCGGAGGTGTTCGTGCCGCCGCTGCCCGGCTCCAAGGTCTTCCTGGCCGGCGCGGGCGACCGTGAGCAGGCTCTGTACTTCGACGTGATGGACCGGCGGATCCCCCTGGGGATGGGCCGCGACGGCCAGCCGCTCTACGTCAACTTCGACTTCCTCGACGGCACCCGCGGCGCGCACGTGTCGATCTCCGGCGTGTCGGGCGTGGCCACCAAGACCTCGTTCGCGACGTTCCTGCTCTACTCGATCTTCAATTCGGGGGTGCTGGAGGGCGAGGCGGCCAACACCAAGGCGTTGATCTTCTCGGTCAAGGGCGAGGACCTGCTCTTCCTCGACCACGACAACGTCCGGCTCGACGAGCGCGCCGCCGGCGTCTACGCCCGGCTGGGGCTGCCGGCCAGGGCGTTCGGCAGCGTTCACGTGTTCGCGCCGCCCCGCCCGGGCGACCCCAACGGCGTACCGCACGTCTCGGCCCGCACCCAGGGGGTGAGCGCCTTCTACTGGACGCTGGTGGAGTTCTGCCAGGAGGAGCTGCTGCGGTTCGTGTTCGCCGACGCCGACGACGAGCGCGCCGGCTACTCGCTGCTGGTGGGGCAGGTCGCCGCCCGGCTGAAGGCGTGGGCCGAGCCGGTGGGCGACGGCGGCGCGGTCATGGTGCGCGGCATCTCCTGCCGTACGTTCGCCGACCTCGTGGAGATGCTCTCCGACCAGCTGCAGGACGAGAGCGCGCGCGGCGAGTGGAGCGGCGCGCAGACGCCGCTCGGCACGGTCAACGCCTTCCTGCGCAGGCTGCGCAGCGCGGTGCGCCCGCTCTCGCCGATCATCCGGGGCGATCTGCCCTTCTACCGCAACCACTCGGTCCGCACCTCCGACGCGCAGGTGTCGATCGTGGACCTGCACAATCTGCCCGAGCGGGCGCAGCGGTTCGTGGTGGGCGTGGTGCTGCGCGGGGAGTTCCACCGCAAGGAGTCCTCGGGCACGGCCCGGCCGCTGCTCTTCGTGGTCCTGGACGAGCTGAACAAGTACGCGCCGCGCGAGGGTGACTCGCCCATCAAGGAGATCCTGCTGGACGTGGCCGAGCGGGGCCGTTCGCTCGGCGTCATCCTCATCGGCGCCCAGCAGACGGCCTCGGAGGTGGAGCGGCGCATCGTCTCCAACAGCGCCGTACGCGTCGCGGGCCGGCTGGACCCGGCCGAGGCCGCCCGGTCCGAGTACGGCTGGCTGCCTCCGGCCGTGCGCGAACGCGCGACGATCGCCAAGCCGGGCACCATGTTCGTGGCCCAGCCGGAGATCCCGGTGCCGCTGGCCGTCGCGTTCCCCTTCCCCGCCTGGGCCACCCGGCCGGCCGAGGCCGCGACCCAGCCGGCGAAGGTCTCGGCCGATCCGTTCCAGGGCCTGCCCGGCGTCGAAGACGACATCCCGCCCTTCTGACCACAGGTGGTTTCGTGAAGATCCTGCACACCGCGGACTGGCATGTGGGCAAGGTGCTCAAGGGCCGTCCCCGCTTCGACGAGCACCGGGCCGTGCTGCGCGAGCTGGTCGCCGCCGCCCGCACGCACGACGTGGACGCCGTCATCGTGGCCGGCGACCTGTTCGACACCTCGGCGCCCACGCCCGAGGCGCAGTCGCTGGTGCTCAACGCGCTGATGGCGCTGCGCGGCGACGGCCGCGACGTGGTGGTGCTGGCCGGCAACCACGACAATCCGCAGCTGCTGGAGGTCTACCGGCCGGTGCTGGGCAAGCTCGGCCTGCACGTGATCGGCTCGTTCCGGCGCCCGGACGCGGGCGGCACGCTCGCCTTCACGGCGCGCTCGGGGGAGCCGGTGCGGCTGGCCGTGCTGCCGTTCCTGTCGCACCGGTACGTCGTACGCGCCGCCGAGGTCCTCACCGGCACCGCCTCCGACCACAACCGCGACTACGCCTCCCGCGTCGGCGAGCTGATCGGCGCGCTCACCGCGGGCTTCCACGCCGACACCGTCAACCTGGTCACCACCCACGGCACGCTCCCCGGCGGCGCGTTCGGCGGCGGTGAACGGGAGGCGCAGTCCATCTTCTCCTACTACTTCGAGCCGACCGCGTTCCCGCCCGCCACCCAGTACGCCGCGCTCGGCCACCTGCACCGCCGCCAGCAGATCCCCGGCCCGTGCCCGATCTGGTACAGCGGCTCGCCGCTCAACGTGGACTTCGGCGAGGAGGGCAACACCCCGGGCGCGCTGCTGGTCGAGGTCACCCCGGGGCGGCCCGCCGTGGTCAGCGAGCTGACGTTCGCCTCGGCCCGCCGCCTGCGTACCGTGCGCGGCACGCTGGAGCAGCTGGAGGGCATCGAGCCGGGCGACGACTGGCTGAAGGTGATCGTGGAGGAGAAACCGCGCGTCGGCCTGGCCGACGACGTGCGCGAGCTGCTGTCCGGGGCCGTCGACGTCATGCTGGATGAGAAGTTCCGGCCGGTGCCCGCCACGCGCAGGACCGGCTCGGGCGAGCGCAGCCCGCGCGAGCTGTTCCGCGACTACCTGACCGCGACAGGCCGCCACGACGAGCAGGTGGCCACGCTGTTCGACCGGCTCTACGACGAGGTGACCGGCTGATGCGCCCCCTGCTGCTGCACCTGGACCACTTCGGCAGCTTCCGCGAGCCGGTGACCGTCGACTTCTCCGACACCGAGTACTTCGCGCTGGTGGGCCCGACCGGCGCGGGCAAGAGCACGATCATCGACGCGATCTGCTTCGCCCTGTACGGCACCGTGCCGCGCTGGGGCAGGGAGAACGCCGTCGCCCACGCCCTGGCCCCGTCCGTCACCGCCGGCAAGGTGGCGATGGTGTTCGACAGCGACGGCCGGCGCTACGGCGTGGTCCGCGCGATGGTGCGCGACGCCAAGGGCGCGGTGCGCACCAAGGAGGCCAGGCTCGACGAGCTGGACGCCGCCGCGCCGCTCGGAGAGGCGTTCGACGCGGTGGTCAAGCCGGTCGCCGAGGGCGAGAACGTCACCACCGAGGCGCAGCGGGTGACCGGGCTGGAGTACCGGTTCTTCACGCAGTGCGTGGTGCTGCCGCAGGGCCGCTTCGCCGAGTTCCTGCACGCCGCGCCGCGCGAGCGGCAGGACCTGCTGGTGCAGCTGCTCGACGCCGACGTCTACGAGCGGATCAGGCAGAGCGCCGCCCGCGAGGAGGAGGCCGCCAAGCAGGCCGCCTCCTTCGCCCGCGACCAGCTCGCCAAGCTCTCCGGCGCGACGGAGGAGGCCGAACGCGAGCTGGCCGAGCGGCTGGCCGCGCTGCGGCGGCTGGCCGAGACCATCGGCGCCGACCTTGACCTGCTGCGTGCCCGCGAGGGCGACATCCGCCGCGCCGAGCAGGAGCGGGCCGCCGTGGCCGAACGCCAGTCGGTGCTCTCCCAGCTCCGCATGCCCGCCGCCGTCCCCACCCTGGCCGCGGCCCGCCGCGCCGCCGCCGAGTCGGTCGAGACGATGGCCGCCGATGTGGCCCGGCTGGAGGCCGACGAGCACGAGGCGTACGAGGCGCTGGCCGCGCTCGGCGACCGCGGCGCGCCCCGGGCGGCGCTCACGGCCCTGGACGCCCGCGAACGCCAGCAGGCCGAGGCCACCCGAGCCCGTGCCGCCGCCACGTCGGCCGCCGCGTCACTCGAGGGCCTGGCCGCCGAGCTGAGCGCCGCCGAACAGGCGCTCGCCACCGCCGAGGCGCAGCGCGAACGCCTGCGCGACGCCCACGCCGCCGCCCACCTGCTCAACCGGCTCGCCGTCGGCGAGCCGTGCCCCGTCTGCCGGCACCCGGTCGCCGAGCTGCCCCATCACGCGCCTCCCGCCGACATGCGCACTGCCGACCGCGCCCTGGCGGGCGCCCGCGAACGCGCCCAGCGCGCCGGGGCCGCCTGCGCCAAGGCCGAGACCTCGGCCTCGATGCTGGCCACGCAGGCCGCCCGGCTGGAGTCGGAGCTGGCCGCGCTCCCCGCGCCCGGCGACCGGGCCGAGCTCGAGGCGCGGCTGGCCGCCATCGCCAAGGCCGACCAGCTGGCCACCCAGGCGCGCAACGCCGTACGCGCCGCACGCGGCGGCCTCGAGCAGGCGCGGGCCGCGGCCGAACAGGTCGAGCGCCAGACCGAGAGCGCCTGGCGCACCCTGGAGGCCGCCCGCGACCGGCTGCTCGTCTCCGGAGCCCAGGACGACCCGCCGCCATCCCTCGCCCGCGAGGACCTGCACCGGGCCTGGACGGAGCTGCTCGGCTGGCGCGACCGCGCCGCCCAGGCCGCCCGCGCCGCGCTCGCCGAACGCAAGGAGCAGCTCGCCCAGGCCCGCGACCGGCTCGCCGCCGACCGCCGCAGGCTGGCCGAGCGCCTGGCCGAGCACGGCGTCGTCACGCCGCGTGACGCCTCTCCCGACCAGCTCGGCGCCGCCGTCGCCGGCTCCGTCGCCCGCGCCGACAGCGCACTCGAACGCCTCAAGGAGGAGCGCGGGCGCGCCGCCGACCTTGAGAAACAGGTCGCCCAGAAGGAGCACGAGGCCAAGGTCGCCCATGAGCTCGCCCTCCGCCTGCGCGCCAACGCCTTCGAACGCTGGCTGTGCGCCGAGGCCCTCGCCGTGCTCGTCGCCTCCGCCTCCGACACGCTGCGCGAGCTGTCCGACGGCCAGTACGAGCTCGCGCTCGCCGACAAGACCGGCGACATCGAGGTCATCGACTACGGCGAGGCCGGCATGCGGCGCAGCGCCCGCACCCTGTCCGGCGGCGAGACCTTCCAGGCCGCACTCGCCCTGGCGCTGGCCCTGTCCGGCGCGGTCGCCAGGAGGCTCGACTCGATCTTCCTGGACGAGGGCTTCGGCACCCTCGACCCCGCCACGCTCGACACCGTCGCCACCACACTCGAACGCCTCGCCGCCGGCCAGGAACGCATGATCGGCGTCGTCACGCACGTGCCCGCGCTGGCCGACCGCGTCCCGGTCCGCTTCGAGGTCAGCCGCGACGGCAAGGGCTCCCACGTACGGAAGGCGACCGTCGCACCATGACCGGCTTCACCGTCGACCCGTGGGACCCCGGCTACGCCGCCGCCCTCGCCGTCGAGAACCTCTCCGAGCTGGGCGCCACCAGCGCCGAGCTGATCCTCGACATCGAGCAGCCGGCCGCCGACTGGAAACCCGTCACGCCCGGACCTGACGCCTCCGCGCCCGAGACCCTGCTCGTCGCCGACGGCGTCCGCAGGATCGACGCCCGCGTCTGGGTCCACGATCCCGACGCGCCCATGCCGGTCCCCGGCATCGCCGCCTCCTACGCGGCCGGGATCGTCCGCTGCGGGCCGGACGGGGCCGACCTGGCGGAGATCCAGGTCAACCGGACGCTCATCTCCGCCTCCCCGTACGCGCCCGAGGTCAAGACCACGCACGCCACCTACCACCCCAGCAAGGCCGCCGACGCCTCCTTCGAGGAGCTGTCCCTGGCGCTGCAGCGGCAGGTCACCCAGCTCGAGGTGGACCTGGCCGTCCGGCACCGCAACCGCGGCGACGACCTGCTCCTGGTGGACGGGCCGCTGCGGGGGCGTACGCACCTGCCGCGCACGGTCGGCTACATCAAGACCCACCACACCGCCTACCTGCCGCCGCCCCAGTCCGCGGTGGTCGCCGCCCTCACCCCCGGCCAGCGCACCCCCGTGTTCCTCATGGGCACGAGCTGGCGGCGCCACGCCTGGTACCTGCGGCTCCCCGTCCAGTCGTCCGCGCCATGGGCGGGCGTGGCCCGCTGCGAGGCCAGTGCCGATCTCGACCCGGCCCAGGTCGTACGGCTGGCCGACTCCGTCACCCTCGCCCTGCCGCCGCTGGCGGGCGTCGACTACAAGGACCCCCGTGCCCCGCAGAACCTGATCCCGATCGGCGGCCTGGAGAAACTCCTGCGCCACCACCTGGGCGACAGCCGCCTGCTCTACCGCGCACTGCGCACGGCCGCGACCGACTAGCGAGCGGCGCTCGGGGACAGGCACTCGGCGCGGCGGCCCGCTCCTCCTCAGGGAGGGGCGGGCCGTAGGTGCGTCCGGAGCCCGTCAGCGTCACTCGACGGGCTTGTGGTGGTCGTGCTCGAAGTCCTCCTTCTCCCACCGGTCCCTGTTGAACTCGTTGTCGGAGAAGAAGTCCCTGCGGTTGTCGAAGTTGAAGCTGTTGTTGCGGTTGAAGATCTGGACGTCCGCTTCCTCGAAGTTCCGGTGGCGGTGCGGGCGGTGATGCACGATCTTCTTCTGGACGTGGACGCGCGGCGCGGCCTGCGGCGCCGGCGCCGGCGGTCCGCCGGCCTGGACGGCGGGGAAGCCCGCGCTCGCTCCGGCCACCCCCTGGCCGAAGGGAAGGAACATGAGACCGGCGACCGCGCCGGTAAGAGCTACTGCCACGAACCGCCCATGGCGTGAGGTCCGTGACCGCCGACTTTCAGTATTCACTGCTCTCGTTTCCGTTCATTGGATGGACGGCCCGAAATCCGGCAGCCGCCATTTCGGCGGAGTATTCGGATTCACCAGGCACTCAGACGGAAGCAGACATACCCATACCAGATACTCACAGTTACCTCTTAAACCCCAAACAACCCGTAAAACCTATGGGGTGTTATACAGCCATTATTTTGATGTTTAACACCATCGTCGCCCTATGGCCGGGTACGCCGGTGGTCGTTCGGGTGCATCTCGTATCGAGTCACCATTGGTTGTGGCATCTCCGCATGATTACCGTCAGTTATGGGCACAACGCTCTTCGTACCATTAATGGGCTGTCTAGCCTGAAATATGCCTATTTGTCGGGGGACTGGAGGCATCGGCCATGCGGAATGGCGGAACCATATTCGTCAGCACGTTCACCGTGGTGCTGCTCGTGACCGCAGGCTGCACCTCGGGCGGCTCCGACACGCCGCCCGGTAAGCAGCAGGGCCCGGCGGCCCAGTTGTCGATCACGCCTGCCGACGGCGCGAGGAAGGTCTCCCCGGACACCGGGATCAGCGTGAAGGTCACCGACGGCAGGATCACCAGGCTGACCGTCGCGGACGCCAAAGGACAGGAAGTCAGCGGGAGCGCGGGCACGGACGGGACCTGGCGGCCGTGGTGGCCGTTGAAGCCCTCGACGGCGTACACGGTGAAGGTGCAGGCCATCGGCACCGACGGGAATCCGGTCACGGCGCAGGCCGGGTTCACCACGCTCAAGCCGAAGCGGGTGCTGGGCAGCGGCGTGTCGCCGATGGACGGTGAGAAGGTCGGCGTCGGGATGCCGATCCAGCTCCAGCTGACGCGGCCGGTGAGCACGCGCGAGGATCGGGCCGCGGTCGAGCGGTCGCTGGAGGTGCGGATGACCAAGCCGGTCGAGGGCGCCTGGAGCTGGGTGAGCGACCGGGAGGTCCAGTTCCGGCCACGCGAGTACTGGCCGCCCGGCGAGCGGGTCACCGTGATCGCCCACCTGGCCGGCCTACGGGTCGGACGGGACATGTGGGGCGCTCAGGACCGCAGCGTGACCTTCACCGTCGGGCCCGAGCACATCACCAAGATCCGCAACTCGACCCACCAGGCGGTCGTGCGGAAGAACGGCAAGGTCGTCAAGACCATCCCGATCAGTCTCGGCAAGCCCGGCGACGAGAGCTACTCCGGCATCATGATCGCCCAGGAGAAGGCCGCGGACGTCCTCATGGACTCGGCCACCATCGGCAGGCCGGGCCTGTACTACGCGCACACCAAGTGGAACGTCAGGATGACCTACAGCGGCACGTACTTCCACGCCGCACCCTGGTCGGTCGACGCGCAGGGCAGCCGCAACGTCAGCCACGGCTGCGTGAACGCCAGCACGGCCAACGCCCACTGGTTCTACAAGTTCACGCAGCGGGGGGACATCATCAAGGTCGTGGGGACGTCGCGCAAGCTCGAGTTCGGCAACGGGCCGACGCCGTGGGCCAAGTCGTGGGAGGAATGGCTGGCGGGCAGCGCCCTCGGCACGTCGATCAACGCCTGACTCTCGTCTCCGGCCGCCAGGTGAAGCCCCGGCCCCCTGCGGGGCCGGGGCGCCGCCGTATCGAACAGGCGGATCAGCCGGCGGCGGGACGCGGGGCGCGCAGGTGGGCCCGCTGCGCCAGCTCCCCCTCGTCGACGTACGTGAGCATCGGCTGACCCGGCTCACACAGCATGAACACGACGAACCTGGTCGGCGCGTCCGACAGGGCGTTGCCGTCCTGGTAGTGGATCACGTCGCCGCCCGGCTCCCAGAACGTCTCACCGGCCTCGACCACGCGCTCCGGCTCACCCTCGAGCTCGAACCGGACCGCCCCTTCGATCACGTAGCCGAACGCCGGCCCCGAGTGGCGGTGCGGAGCAGTGCCGGGATGTCCGGGAGGCCACGTGACGAGTACGGTCATCCCCGAAGCACCTTCGGGGATGAAGGGCGGCTGGATGTCCGCCAGCATCGTGGGTCCGGACGCCGCAGGGCGCTCCTGCTGAGCGGTCGCGACGCCTGAGTTCTTCTTCGACACGGTATTACCCCTCCGTAAGCCTGCCCGGAACGGACGATCTCGCCTCCGGTGTCACACAACTACCCACATACGCGCAGGTCAGATCGGCCTGAGGGCACAGGGCCGAGGCTTTGGGCAGCCGATCCTCGGCCATTACCTGGACACCTTCAGGCTCAGGGGGCGAGGTTGATCGTGGCCGGGATGCCCTGGCGGGTCATCTTGGCGTACGGGCACAGCGCGGTGGCCTGGGCGAGCAGCGGGGTGGCCGTGTCACGGTCGACTCCGGGCCAGCTCACGACGAGGTCGGCGCGTAGCTGGTAGCCGCCGTCGGCGGGGTCGCGGCCGAAGGCGACGGACGCCTCCACGGCGATCGGTCCGGGGTCGAGGAGGTGCCGGCGGGCCAGCAGGCTGAGGGCGCCGTGGAAGCAGGCCGCGTATCCGGCGGCGAAGAGCTGCTCGGGGTTCGGGCCGGGGTTGTCGCCGCCCAGCTCCTCGGGCATCCGCAGCTCCAGGGCGAGGGCGCCGTCGGCGGAGCGGGCCCGGCCGGTGGCCCGGCCGTGGGCGGAGCTGCCGCCGCTCACGGCGACGCGCGTGACGTAGAGCGCCCTGAACGCGGAGCCGCCGTAGTCGTGCTCCGTGGACAACGCCGGGTCGTTCACCGGTACGCCTTCCGGCGGCACACGAGGCGCCTGGGGTGAGGGCACGCTGGTCATGGGCGGTGCCAGCGCTGCAGCTTGTCGGGGTTCAGCACGATCCACACTGCGGTGACCTCGGCGACGGCGACGCTCACGCCGACCACCGCCACGGCTCGGCCCGCCTGGCGCAGCACCAGTCCCGTGCGGCCGTTCACGGGCTCGACGGCCACCTCGGTGCCGGACCGGCCGGTCAGCAGAGCCGTGACGAACCGGGCGATCGCGTCCGCGCCGTAGGTGGGGTGCACGGCGGCGCGCAGTTTGCCGCCGCCGTCGCTCACGACCATCGCGTCCGCGGCCAGGACCGCCCGCAGCGCCGCTGTGTCCCCTGCCTCGCAGGCCGCCGCGAACCGGCGCGCGACACGGTCGTGTCTGGCCAGCATCGCCTGGTCCGACCTGGACTGCTGCCGGGCCGGGGCAGTGGCGGGGCCAGGCCGGGGTGCCCGAGCGGGCGCTCCGGCCGTGCCCGGTCGCGGTGTGCCGCTGGGGGCGGGGGCCGGGGCGGCGGCGAGCAGGTCCAGGCAGATGCTCCCGGCGACCCGCGTCAGCCAGGCGCGTGGCACCGCGATGCCGGCGCGCTCGTCCTCGCCGAGCGCGTACCAGCGGCGGTAGGTCTCCTGGACGATCCGGTCAGCCGTCGTCTCCGAGCCGAACATCCACAAGGCGATCTCGAGCAGATGCCGCCGTTCGTCGAGCATCTCCGCCAGCGTCCCGGCGCTCACTTCGGTCATGTCCTGCCGCCCGTCCACGGGGTCGCCCGCACGATGTCCGCTGTTCTGTCGGTGTCGGCAGTTAAGACCGGACAGCCCGTCCGG
This sequence comes from Nonomuraea sp. NPDC049695, assembly GCF_040674955.1. Classification (NCBI taxonomy): domain Bacteria; kingdom Bacillati; phylum Actinomycetota; class Actinomycetes; order Streptosporangiales; family Streptosporangiaceae; genus Nonomuraea; species Nonomuraea sp. NPDC049695. Next base: position 18,767 of record NZ_JBFANV010000118.1, read on the forward strand.
TTGTGACGCCTCCGGGGCGCCGTACCGTCTAGCCCCTGTGAGGCGGGTCGGCGTCCCCGCGGGAGCGTTCGAACGCGTCGAGTTTGGCCGGGTTGACGATCCACATGACGTGGTGGATGCCTTGCGGCGAGGCCTCGATGGTGAGGAGGGTGACGTCGGTGCGGTTGCGAGGGACGAGCACACCGGCACGCCCGTTCGCCTCGACCCACGTCAGTTCGGTGCCCGGCCAGAATCGTGGCGCGTACGCCGCGAGGAACTTCGCCACGCGGGCGCTGCCCAGCAGCGGGAACCGCGCCGCCCCTCTGATGCCGCCGCCGTCGGAGGAGCTGACGACGTCCGCGGCGAAGAGGTCTTCGAGGGCGGCGACGTTCCCCGTCTGGGCGGCGTCGAGGAAGACCTTCAGCAGGCGCCGATGCTCGATCTTGTCGATGGGCTCGTGTCGTGCGGCGGTCAGATGTCTGCGGGCGCGGCTCACGAGCTGGCGGGCATTGACCGCGCTGACCTGAAGGATGTCGGCGATCTGCGGATAGGGGTAGACGAAGGCCTCGCGCAGCACATAGGCGGCCCGTTCGGTGGGGGTGAGCCGCTCGAGCAGCAGCAGGAAGGCGAGTTCGAGGGCTTCGCCCCGTTCCGCGCCCAGCGTGGGGTCGTTGCTGGTGTCAACGGGTTCGGGGAGCCAGGGCCCGATGTAGGCTTCGCGTCGCGCGCGAGCGGACTGGGCGACGTTGATGGCCAGGCGGGTGGTGACCAGCGCCAGGAAGGCCGAGGGGTTCTCGATGGTGGAGCGGTCGGTGTTCTGCCAGCGCACCCAGACTTCCTGAAGAATGTCCTCGGCTTCCACGGCGCTGCCGAGCATCCGGTAGGCGATGCCGAACAGGCGGGGGCGCAGCTCGACGAAGGCGGAAGCAGCCTGTTCGAGTGCGGTTGCCTGGTCCAAAGATGGCGTATGCATTGGTTCCCCCGCCTTGGCGGCATCGGTGCAAAGGTGTCACATCGATTCCCCTGTCGGCCAGTGGCCCTTCACCACCGGCCGACGACCCGTCACACGGCCGGGTGCGCCCCGTCACGCACCGTGTTCGCCGGGCCGGAAGCCGTCCTCGAGCGCCTCCACCGCGTCGAGCAGCCCCCGCAGGCCGATCTCCTCGCGCTCGACGTCCGTCGGATCGAAGAGCCATTCGGTGACCGGCAGGCCGGCGGCCTCCTCAGGACGGCTCGCCTCCACCAGGGTCACTTCCGCCTCGACCTCGACCTCGAGCTCATACAGAAAGTCGTCGTCGCCGCTCGGAGCAGCGCTCATCATTCCTCCATAGGTTGGACAGCCGGAAGTGAGGATGCGCGGCTACTTGGCGGCGTTCTGCCCGAGCCAGTCGCGGTACCGGATCTCGCCGAGGATCGCGCCCTCACCCGGCACCAGCGTCCGCTCGCCCGGCACGCTGCCGTAGTAGGACGCCTGCGGGTCGGTGACCACCGTGCGCGGGTCGCCCCAGGCGGCCAGGGCCTCGCGGAAGAACTCGTCCATCCGGGACTGCTCGGGCCCGGCCACCTCGACCCGGCCGTTCAGCGGCTGCCCCACCGCGACCCGGCCGACCGCCTGCGCGACCTCTTCACCCGCGATGGGCTGGTAGCGCACGGGCGCGATCCGTACCGAGTCGCCGTCCGTGGCCGCATCGGCGATGCTGCGGGAGAACTCGAAGAACTGGGTGGCGTGGACGATCGAGAACGGGATCCCCGACTTCTCGATCAGGCTCTCCTGCGCGATCTTCGCCGCGAAGTAGCCGTTCTCCGGCATCCGCTCCGTTCCCACCACCGACAGCGCGACATGGTGACCGACCCCGGCCGCGGCCTCCGCCGCCAGCAGATTGCGCGTGGAGGTCTCGAAGAACTCCATCACCGCGGCGGGCTCGAACGACGGCGAGTTCGACACGTCGATCACCACCCGCGCCCCCGCCAGCACCTCCGCCAGCCCTTCCCCGGTGAGGGTGTTGACACCGGTGCTCGGCGCCGCCGCCACCGCCTCGTGCCCGTGCTCACCCAGCTTCGCCACCAGCTTCGACCCGATCAGGCCGGTCCCGCCGACCACGACGACCTTCATGGCAAAAACCCCTTCTGTCCGCCGGCGCACCCATGTGCCGACCGGTCCGCCAGCTAAGACAGGGCAGCCTCCGGGCTTGTGACAGATAGCGTGAAGATTCTTTCCGCAGCGGAAATCTTCCTGTGCTGTACCTCGCCACTGGCCTGTCCCCGCTGCCCAAGGGGAAGGGGACGCCGGAGCGGGGGCGATGGCAGTGGCGGATCCTGGATCAGGCGGTCCGGAAGATCTCGAACAGGCCGCGGCGGTGTTCACCGGTGTGCGGCCGCGCCTGTTCGGGATCGCGTACCGGATGCTGGGCAGCGCGACCGAAGCCGAGGACCTGGTGCAGGACGTCTGGCTGCGCTGGCAGGTCTATGACCGCGCCGCAGTGGACAGCCCGGCCGGGTTCCTGGCGACGACGACCACGCGGCTGGCGATCAACGTCGCCCGGTCCGCACGAGTGCGCCGCGAGACCTACCTCGGCCCGTGGCTGCCCGAACCCGTCGACCCCGGCGCGGATCCCTGCCTCGGCGCCGAGCGCGGTGAGGTCCTGGAGTTCGCGGTGCTGCTGCTCCTGGAGCGGCTCTCGCCCGCCGAACGGGCGGCGTACGTGCTGCGGGAGGCGTTCGACTACCCCTACCGGCAGATCGCCGGCATCGTCCGGCTCGACGAGCCGGCCGTCCGCCAGCTGGTCAGCAGGGCCCGCAAACACGTGCTCGTCGAACGCCGCACACCCGTGACCCGAGCCGAACGACGCAGACTGCTGACCGCCTTCGTCGCCGCCGCCCGCTCCGGCGACATGGCCGCGCTGGAAGCGCTCTTCACGGCGGACGTGGCCGGCCACTCCGTCGTACGCCCCTCTCGCATGGCGGGCGCGTCGCGGGTGGCCGGGCACGTCAAGGCGTTCGCGGGCCACTTCTGGACCAGAGTGTCACGACTCGCCAGAGCCGGCGAGCCGCAGGCCCTGACGACGCGCTCCGGCGGCCGCGGCCGTGATCGTGAAGGGGACCAGCAGAACGCAGATGGCCGTGATCGCCGCGACCACGGCGGCCAGGCCGATCCGGGGCGTCGCGAGCGGCACGTGCGCGCGCGGCACCAAGGCGGAGCGGCCGGCCCCCGCCCGGAGGTGTTACTGGGGCTCGACGAACTGCATGTCGAGCTGGATCTTCACGGAGTCACTGAGGACAGGGAGGCCGAAGCCGAGATCGAAGTCGCTCCGGCGGATCTCGCCCTTCGCCTCGAATCCGGCGTGCCTGCGTCCGTCCACGACGGAGTCCTCGACCCCGCCGAACTCGACGTCGAAGGTGACGGACCGGGTCACCTCGCCGATGGTGAGGTCGCCCTCCATGATCCAGTCGCTGCCCTGCCCTTCGATCCTGGTGGAGCGGAACGCCATGGCCGGGCGGTTGGCGACGTCGAGCATGTCGGGGCCGCTGACGTGGGCGTCGCGGTCGGCGTTCCCGGTGTCGATCGAGTCGAGCGCGACGGTGGCGGTGACCGAGCAGGTGTCGAGGGTGCCGCCGACGGTGAGGCCGGCCTCGAAGCGCCCGAACTCGCCGCGCACCTTCGAGATGCCGAGGTGGCGGATCGTGAAGCCGACCGCCGAGTGGTACGGGTCGAGGGTCCACTGCCCGGCGGTGAGCGGCAGAGCGGTCGGGGTCGTCGCGATGGTCTTGGAATTCATGCCCCCAACCTGGCCGGGGCGGCGGCGCGTAGGGAGGCCGGGCTGAGACTGGCCCTGACAGGGCGACGATGAGCGCGCCGGGGATCGATAGGTTGCGGGGGTGAGCGAGAACGAACTGGGCGTGTTCCTGCGCAGCCGCCGGGAGGCCATCAATCCCGCCGACGTAGGGCTTCCCACCGGATACCGGCGGCGGACCCCCGGACTGCGCCGCGCCGAGCTGGCCACGCTCGCGGGGATCAGCGTCGAGTACCTGGCACGGCTGGAACAGGGGCGCGACCGGCATCCGTCGCCGCAGGTGCTCGGCGCGCTCGCCGACGCCCTGCGGATGTCCACCGACGAACGTTTCCACCTCAGGCTCCTGGCGAAGGCGACCGAGGGCGGCAGCTCCTACATCTGCGCTGCGGCCCAGGCGCCGGTCGTGTCCATCCGGCCGACGGTGCGGGTGCTGCTCGACAAGCTGGAACCCACCCCGGCGGTGCTGATCAACCGGATGACGCAGGTGCTCGCGTACACCACGGGCTTCGAGCGCCTGGCCGGGCCCACCGGGCTCCTGGACGCGGCCGAGCCCAGCTTCGCGCGGTTCGTCTTCACCGACCCGCGCGCCCGCGACGTCTACCCCGACTGGGACGCCGTCGCGACCCAGCAGGTCGCCATCCTCAAGGGCGCGGCCGGCCTCGCCGACCCGCACGTGGCGGGCCTCGCCGACGAGCTCACCGTCACGGCCGGCGGACCCTTCGTCGAGCTGCTCACGACGCCGGGCATCCCCGAGCGGGCCGGCGTCCAGCGCTGGACGCACCCTGAGGCCGGGGACCTGCGCCTCGCGTACGAGGCCCTCGAACTCGCCGACGACCAGCGCCTGATCGCCTACCTTCCGGCGGACGAGGCGTCGTCGGCCGCGCTCGACCGTCTGACCGGCCGCCACCTGGGCACGCTCCGCGTCGTCAACAGCTGAGCCCGATCGGCGGCGACGTCGCGCGCCCTGCCGTCGATGATCATTTGCCTGCGGTCACGGCTTTCAGCTCCTCGAATGACTCCCGGACGAGCTGTGGAAAGTCGGCCTGGGCGGACGTGCTGATCCAGCGTTCGAACGCGATCCTGAAGACGGCGATCCCGGCCTCGGCGGCCAGGTCGGCGGCCGGGTCCGTGACGCCGCGCCGGCGCAAGGCGTCGGCGAGCGCCGCGGACAACCAGGAGAGCTTGATCAGCTCGCGTTCGCGGAGTTCCGCGTTCGCGGCGATGATGGCATGACGCTGCCGGGCGTAGTCGCGTCGCTCCTGGAGCAGGGCTGCGCCGGCCTCGATGGCTCCGGCAATCGCGTCGATCGGCGCCGCGGAGTCAGGCGCACCGGCGACGGCGTCCACGAAGTGCTGCTGCAGCGTGCGGGAGCCCCAGAACAGCACCTCGCGCTTGTCGGCGAAGTGCCGGAAGAACGTGCGCTCCGTCAGCCCCGCGCGCTTGGCGATCTCCGCCACCGTGGTCTGCTCGAACCCGCGCTCGGTGTAGAGCTCCATCGCCGCCTGCTCGAGCCGGCCCCGCGCGTTCGGCTCCCATCGACCCATGCGGTGAATCCTACCTTGATGACAGTGGCTGACATCGGTGCTAGCTTTGATGACAGTCACTGACATCGATCGACCGCTTGGAGTACTTCTCATGCGCGTATTCGTCACCGGCGCGTCCGGATGGATCGGCTCCGCCGTCGTACCCGAACTGATCGGCGCGGGCCATCAGGTCACCGGCCTGGCCCGCTCGGACGCCTCGGCCGCCGCCCTGGCCGAGGCCGGGGCGCAGGTGCATCGCGGCACCCTTGACGACCTCGACGGACTGCGGCGTGCGGCTGCCGACTCGGACGGCGTGATCCACCTCGCGTTCAAGCACGACATCGCCTTCTCCGGGAACTACCAGGGCGCCGCCGACGCCGATCGCCTCGCCGTCGAGACCTTCGGCGAGGCGCTCGCGGGCTCCGGCCGGCCGCTCGTCATCGCCTCCGGGATACTCGGGCTCGCGGCGGGGCAGGTGGCCACCGAACGGGACGGGCGCGACCAGGACCCGTCGGCGCAGCCGAGCGGCGGCCCGCAGGGTCGGCTGGCCACCGCGCAGCTGACGCTCTCCCTCGCCTCCCGCGATGTCCGCTCGTCCGTCGTACGGCTCGCCCCGACGGTGCACGGCGAAGGAGACAACGGTTTCATGGCGACCCTGGTCGGCATCGCGCGAGACAAGGGCGTCTCCGGTTACATCGGGGACGGGTCCCACCGCTGGCCCGCCGTGCACCAGCTCGATGCCGCGCACCTGTTCCGCCTGGCGCTGGAGCAGGCCCCGGCGGGATCGGTGCTGCACGCCACCGCGGACGAGGGCGTGCCGATCCGTGACATCGCCGAGGTGATCGGCCGCAACCTGAACCTGCCGGTGGTCTCGATCCCGAGCGAGGCCGCAGGCGAGCACTTCGGCTGGCTGGGCGGCTTCCTCGCGAGCGACAGTCCGGCCTCGAGCACGCTGACCCGGGAGTCGCTGGGATGGCGGCCGACGCAACCCGGGCTCATCGACGACCTCGACAAAGGCCACTACTTCACCGGCGCATCCGCCGCCTGATCAGGCCGCTGGAGCCTTTGGAGCGCTACCCCAGCAGCTGGGTGAGCTTCAGCACCAGCTCGTACACGCCGAAGGCGAAGGGCAGGCCGACCCAGGCCCACGCCACCACCATCAGAGCGGTCCGCCTCGAGGTCATCGCGCCTGCCCTTCCACCGTCAGCCGCTCGGCGGGCTTCTCGTGGTACTTCTCGCTCACCGGCCGGATCAGCTCGTTGGCGACCAGCCCCACCGCCAGCAGCCCGATCATGATGTAGAGGGAGGTGGTGTAGAGCGCGGGGCCGGACCTGCCCGCCGCCTTCTGCGCGTCGGCGACGGCGTTCACGATGAGCGGGCCGAGCACGCCGGCGGTGGACCACGCGGTGAGCAGGCGGCCGTGGATCGCGCCGACCTGGAAGGTGCCGAACAGGTCCTTCAGGTACGCCGGGACCGTCGCGAAGCCGCCGCCGTAGAAGGACAGGATGCCCAGCGCGCACACGATGAACAGCGGCTTCGAGGAGTTGCCCGCCAGTGCGATCACCAGGTAGAGCAGCGCGCCCACACCCAGGTAGACGCGGTACATGTTCTTGCGCCCGATCACGTCCGAGGTGGACGACCAGACGAAGCGGCCGGTCATGTTCGCCAGCGACAGCAGCGCCACGAAACCGGCGGCCGCCCCCACGGCGACCGGCGTGGCCGTGCCGGCGAAGAAGTCCCTGATCATAGGCGCGGCCTTCTCCAGGATGCCGATGCCCGCGGTGACGTTGCAGCACAGCACGATCCACAGGCAGTAGAACTGCGGGGTGCGGATCGCGTTGCGGGCCGAGACGTCCGCGTCGGTGATCAGCGGCCGGGCCGCGACCGCGGGCGGCGTCCAGCCGCGCGGCGACCAGCCCTCCGGCGGGACGCGTACCAGCAGCACGCCCATCGACATGAAGACCGCGTAGACCACGCCGTGCACCAGGAACGTGCCGGCGATCCCGCCCGTGCCCGTGCCGAACGACTCCAGCATCTGCGCCGACCACGGCGAGGCGATGAGAGCCCCTCCGCCGAACCCCATGATCGCGATGCCGGTGGCCATGCCGGGCCGGTCGGGGAACCACTTGATCAGCGTGGAGACGGGGGAGATGTAGCCGATGCCGAGCCCGATCCCGCCCACGAACCCGTATCCGAGCACCACCAGCCAGTACTGCCGGGTGGCCACGCCCAGCGCGGACAGCAGGAACCCGGAGGAGAAGCAGGACATCGAGACGAACATCGCCCACCGCGGCCCGTTGCGCTCCACCAGCGTGCCGCCGAAGGCCGCCGACAGGCCGAGCATGACGATGCCCAGCTGGAAGGGCAGGGCGCTCTGCGTGCCCGACAGCTGGAGCGCCGACTCCAGCGGGGGTTTGAACACGCTCCACGCGTACGCCTGCCCGATCGCCAGGTGGACGGAGAGCGCCGCGGGCGGCACCAGCCACCGGCTCCAGCCCGGGTCCGCCACGATGCGGGAACGGTCGAGGAATCTTGTCGCCACGTGTCACGCGTACCACATACCGTATGCAGTATCGGAGCTCCTTACGGCGAGCGGTCAGAAATCAGCGACGAACGGCCTCCTGCTCGCTTCGGCCCTGCGGTGGTGCGGCCGCTGGCGAAGCGCCGTTGCAGCGGCGCGGTCAGCGGGCTCGCGCGAGGCCGGCCAGCAGGGCGGTGACCCGTTCGCCCGCGGCACGCGTCCCGCCCGAGGTCAGCGCCGACCCCATGCCGCAGGCCACGGCGCCCGCCGCGATCCACTCCGGTGCGTTGTCGAGGGTCACGCCCCCGGTGGGGATCGCGGGCACCTGCGGCAGCGCCGCCCGCACGTCCCGCAGCCAGGACGGCGACACCGCGGACGCCGGGAAGATCTTCACCGCGTCCGCCCCCTCCTCCAGGGCCTGCACGATCTCGGTCGGCGTCGAGACGCCCGGGAAGACCGGGACGCCGTACCGGTGGCCGGTGCGGATGACCTCGCGGTGCAGGTTGGGCGAGACCAGGAAGCGCGCCCCGGCCTCCACGGCGGCGCGGGCCGCCGCGCCGTCCAGCACGGTGCCCGCGCCGACCAGCGCCTCGGGCCGCCGCTCGGTGACCGCCGCCACGGCGGCGAGGGCACGCGGCGTCGTGAGCGCCACCTCCACGGCCCTCAGCCCGGCGTCCAGCACGGCCTCGGCGGCGGCCACCGCCTCATCGGGCCCTGAGGTCCTGACGATCCCGAACACCCGCTGCTCGGTGACGGCCTGGACGATCTCCCAGCGGAACATGACTCCCCTTCGCAGGATGACGACGTGCGCCCTCATCCTGTCGCGGGTCCCCACGCTCCCGGCCATCGCCCCCGCCGAAGGGTCGTCGAGTCGATATCGCTACTCTATGTGATAAATAAGGGACAGTAAGTCACAACGGGGGTTCTTGTGAAGATTGCCTGCGTCGGCGGCGGGCCCGCCAGCCTGTACTTCTCGATCCTGATGAAACGGGCCGATCCGGCCCATGACATCACCGT
>NZ_JBFANV010000119.1:0-27305 GCF_040674955.1 Nonomuraea sp. NPDC049695
TCAGGCCCGGCTGGAACCCTCCAACGGCCCATCATGACCCGAGTCTGAGTCCCCAAACGCCGCCTGGGAAGACCACCAAGATCTTCAGGAGACTCCTAGGGCGTGTCCCGTGGATCTTTAGTGGCGTTTGGTGTAGATCAGTCCAGTGGAAGATCGCCTGAATCGCCATGATCTGACTGATGCCGAGTGGGACGGCTGGAGCCCCTGCTGCCAGCCAACCCGAGGCAGGGCGGCCGGTGGGCAGATCACCGAACGGTGATCAACGGGGTGTTCTTCCGGGTTCGGACCAACATCACCTGGCGTGACCTGCCGCTCTGCTATGGGAACTGGAAGACCGTCTATAACCGGCATCGCCGCTGGTCGATGGACGGCACCTGGGAGAAAATCTTGGACGGGCTGCGGGCCGGATGTGACGAGGCCGAAGGCGAGGACTGGACGGTGAGTGTGGACTCCACCGTGGTGCGTGCCCATCAGCATGCCGCCGGAGCCCGCCGCCGGCCGCCGGCCGATCTCCTGTCAAAGGGGACGGCGTAGATCACAAACCGGTGAAGGGGCGGGAAGCGCTGGGCCGTTCGCGTGGCGGGTTGAGCACGAAGGTGCACCTGGTCGCCGACCGGCGTTGCCGTCCGATAGCCCGGATCATCAGCTCTGGCCAGCATGGCGACAGTCCGTACTTCCGGCGTGTGCTGGAGGGTGTGCGTATCCAGCGCCGCGGGCTGGGCCGTCCTCGCAAACGTCCCGGGCGCGTACTGGCCGACAAGGCATACTCCTCCCGCGCCAACCGTGCCTACCTGCGCCGACGCGGCATCAAGGCGGTTATCCCGATCAAGAAGGATCAGCAGGCCAACCGTCTCAAGCGCGGCAGTAAGGGCGGGCAACCGCCTGGGTTCGACGCCGAGCGGTATAAGGAGCGCAACACCGCCGAGCGGTGCATCAACAAGATGAAGGGCTACCGTGCAATGGCCCTTCGCACCGACAAGCGCGAGCGCATCTACCAGGGCACCGTCGACGTCGCCTCGATCAGGATCTGGCTCCGTGACCCGGTTCAATGACGACACTCCCTAGACGGTAGAGAGGTGGTCGTCGATGAGTGAGAGGACGAGAAGACGTGGATGTGTATGAAGCCGTGGACAGTCGCCGGGCCGTGCGGGCGTTCAGCGATGAGCCCGTGCCCAAAGAAGTACTTGAACGAGTGTTGACCGCAGCCACGCGGGCTCCATCGAGCGGGAACCTCCAACCGTGGCATCTGTACGTTGTGGCCGGTGAGCCCTTGGCCGAACTGAAGAAGCACGCGACGGCCAGGGCACTGGCAGGAGACCCGGGCGATGAGCGGGAGTATCCGATGTACCCGGCAGAACTGACCTCGCCGTATCTGGACCGCTTTTCCGCCGCTGCTGCCCAGCGGTACAAAGCGCTGGGAATCGAGCGCGACGACCCCGACAGGCCCATGAAGATCGCCGCCTTGAACTCGGAGGCGTTCGGGGCGCCGGTCGTACTGTTCTGCTACCTCGACCGGACGATGGGGCCCGGGCAGTGGGGGGACGCGGGGATGTACCTACAGACGGTCATGCTGTTGCTGAGGGCGGAAGGGCTGCACAGCTGCCCCCAGGTAATGTGGACGATGTATCGCAAGACCGTCAGCCGCATAGTCGGAGCCGATGACACGCTCGCACTGTTCTGCGGTGTCTCGGTGGGGTTCGAGAAGGAAGACGTGCCACGGCTGCGTACCGAGCGTGCGGACATGACGGAAACAGTGAGCTTCATCGGAGTGTGACCGTCAGGCGGTCAAGATCTACGAGACAGACCCTAAGGCGAGGGCCGGTAGCTGGGTAAGGCGCTGCCAGGCCAGAACGAAGGCCGGGACCCAGGGCCAGGAGCGTTCGATCCGCACGTGACGGCGCCGGGCGTGGGCAGCCAGTCGGGCGGGCAAGTGATAGAGCCGGTAGCGCATAGTGTCCGGCTCGGCGGGCTCAAGGCCGTCCTGGTCGTGCAGGGTCAGCAGGCGCAGCCAGCAGTCCAGGTCGTGGCCGAGATTGGCAGCCAGTATCCACCTGGAGTTGACGGTCCAGTCCTGGCTGGGCAGATTGCGCAGGCCCATCGCCTTGCCGGCGCGCACCCGGTCCTCGACCACGGCGTGAGCCCGGGCCAGGGCGTCCAGCCACTGCGGGTGGTGCGAGCCGGCGATGCCCCACATGCGGCCGATGTTGGTCGCGATGATCGAGTACTTCCAGCCGGTCCGCTGCTCGAAGGCGGTGAGGTTCTTGCGATGGCGGGCCGAGGGACGAACCCGGCGCACCAGCAGTCGCATTCCCTCCGGCCAGCCGGCACGCTGGTTCAGCCCGGTCAGCTCCGCCACGTGATAGCCCTGCTGCAGGTCGCCGTGCTGATCGAGGGAGTCGGCCCAGGCCGTTTCGGGCAGGCGGGCGATGGCCTGCTCATCGATGCCGGTGATGGTCCAGCCGACCAGATACCGCACGGTGCGGCGGGCGGTGTTCAACGCTTCCAGATGGGTCAGCAGGTCGTGGGTGGCGCCCGCGCCGTCCACCCGCACCAGGATCTTGGCCTGGCCGGCGTTCGGGATCTGGGCGAGGGCGTCGCTCAGCACCCGCAGGTGGTCGGCGACAGTGTTGCTCCCCGCGTTCCCGCTGTGCAGCAGCATCGCCAGTGATTCCTGGGTGTTGGCGCGCCAGCAGGCCAGCGGGTGAAAGCCGTAGGTCTTCTTGAACGTGACCGCTGCCCCGCTCTTGTCGGAGGAGGCGGTGATGATGGTGGCGTCGATGTCGATGACGATCCACCCGCACAGCCGTTAGCCCGCCACCGTCAACCAGGGGAAGCCGCCCGGGCGCAGGTGCAGTAGTCCCCATACCCGGCGCCGTACCCTGGCTCTGGCCTTGGCGACGCGCGCGAGCATCTCCTCGTCCAGACCAGCCAGCGTGCGGTGGGTGGTGGAGTCAGACGGCGCGATCCCGAACAGTGCCGCGTGATGGGTTTGCAGCCGCTTGGCCTCCAGCACGCTCCGCGCACCGCACACGATCGCGGTGGCCAGGCTGACCAGCACATGCGCGCGATCCCGCCAGCTTGTGCTCTGCCCGCCCGGCCACAGCCCGCCGAGTGCTTCTGTCAACCCCACCCGATCGGCGATCTTCTGCAGCAGCACCGCGCCCGCATGCCCGACCAGCCCTTTTCCATCGGCGGTGACAGACAACCGCCGGTCCCACCCGGTACGCTCACTCACCAGAAAGGTGCACCTGCTTCTGCAACGGATATGGCTTCGACACCCGAGTCCTTGCAGTTCAGGGGCACCTTTTCTCATGATCTAGAGACGCAGCTACCGCCTCAGCTGAATACCTGAGGCCAACACGTATTGACTCTGCGTATCCAAGCTTTTACTATCCGTAGAGATTGTATGTATCGGAAGTAAAGGATCGCAATGCGAGTCTCCCGTACCCTCTCGATCGCCATGGCAGGAGCCCTTACGGTTGGCGGCGCGTTTACCGCCCTCCCGTCCGCCGGCGCCGCCACACCCCAATCCCTGCACGGCACCAAATCCGCGCCCATGGCCAGGGCGAATGTCACCGTAATCACGGAAGTGCAGAACGCGATGGACTATCCAGCATGGCTCTATATCGCAGAGAGCAACTCCTGGTTCGGTCCCATTGACGCCCATAGCACAAAATCCAGCGACATTCGAGTTCCATGGGTCGGCAACGCAGAGGAGATATCGAAGAGCATTCGAGTTTGGAAGGATGGCCTTACGTGTCCACCGGACGAAGCTTGCCGCCCACATAAATTCCATCTCTACTACATTTTTCAGGATTACTGGCAGCCGAACGACCAGGTCAAGTACACCAGTACCGGCGTCTACGACTTCGCCCCGCCCGTGCCTGGCTCCAGCACCGGCGGCGGCAATAAGCGCCTCATCATCGCCCTCGACAAGCCACACATGTAGGCAATCCGATGGGCTGGACAGGACGGCGGTGACCTGAAGAGATCTAGGTGGCCGGTGTTAAGAGGGTGACTCGTTTGGCGATCGTTCGTTAGGTCATGCGTGGATGCGTTCCTCCAACGACTGGTTCCTGACGAAGTGTGGGAGCTGTTCCAGCGCGTGGTTCCGCCGGCCCTCCGCCCGCCCGCCGTCCGGGCGTGCGGCCTGGGGGCCGGTCCCGGATGGCGGCGGGATACGGGCCGCGCCGCACGCCACCCCGCCGTACCAGTCGAACGCCCCGACCGGGGTTGCCGCGCCGCCGCACAGATGCAGCCCTACGATCGCCATTGCATGGCTGGACGCCGTACGTGCTCGGGGGCGCTCGACGATCCAGGGTTCGTTCCTCGCCCTGGCTCACCGAGCAGCGTGGTTGATCTCCTGGAGGGCACGATGAGCGGCATGCCGAAGAATCCGCCTGAGTCGATGAAGCATCGCTTGCGTCAGCGCCTGAACGACCATGCTCGTTCGCGCTGGCAGTTGTCCGGGGTCGACGTGCGTTTCCGTGGCGGATTCGCTTATGTCGAGGCGCGTTTGCGCGGTGGTGCCTACGCGCGATTGTGCCGCCTACGCTGTGAAGGTGTCCTGCACACCTGGGGCTTCGCGATTTACCTTCCTGACGAGGGCATCTACCAGGACAGTTTCCTGCCCAGCGGCTACCCTTCAGGCTCACCCGAGGAAGCCCTCGACTGTGCGTGTGCCTTCCAGTTTGCCGACCCCGACGGTCACACCACACCCCCGCTGCCCTCAACGAACCGAAGCGACGCAGGGCTAGGCAGGAACGTCTGATCCACAGGGCCTAGCTTCCCCCGGGGTGTCCGGCGGGCCTGTGCAATATGCGTGCAATGATCTTGCTAGTGGTGACGCTCTGGTATGAAGGAACCGCAGGTCCAGAGCATTGAGTTGAGAGGAACAGACACGAGCTGTAAAACCGTCGGCTCAGCCTACGCAAGTTCGAACCTTGCACCTGCCACACGCAGTAAGCGCAGCTCAGAGGCCCTACAGGGCCTCTTCTGCATTTCAGGGGTGTGCAGCCAGATGCCGCCGTGAGCGGCCCGTTGTCGCAGGTCCCGGAATATGTCCGGAATGGATCTTGGGGCGTTTCCCCTGGTCGGGGGCCTTGATCCGGAGATCTGCGGATCGGGTGGGCGTGGGAAAGTACGGGGAACGGCGAAGGGTCCCGGTGGCGTTCCGGGACCCTTCGGGGTGGTGCTGGGTGATCATGCGAGGGCGTCCTCAATCCGCTTGTTGGCGATCTCCTGTTGGCCGTCGAGGCACTTGGCGTAGGCCCTGAGCAGCACGTCCACACCGTGCCCGGCTCTCTCAGCTACGTCCGGGGCGGGTACGCCCGCGTTGAGCCAGAGGGAGACGGTCGCATGCCTCAGGTCGTACGGCCTGCGAGCCAGGGGAGAGGCAACCTGGGCGGGCGTGAGCGCCAGGGCACGGGCGTCCTGCCAGACCTCGGTGTAGGCGGTCGAGGCCACGACCTTGCCGCGCTCGCTATCTACAAGGTGTGACTTGTCGTCGAGGTCAATCACCATTTCGTCGAGGAAGTCGGCACCGCACTGACGGCACCAGGCCCCCTCCTCCGCGCCATTAACGACGATCTCACCTTCTGAGCCCGGGTAGCCGATATACCACTGTCCGTGAAACATGACCATCAGCTGCGGCCACCGCGGGTCACAGGAACACAGACTGTTCCTAGGCTCACGCGCCCAGGCAAACGGTGGTGGGGCTTCCGGGTCGAGGACGAAGTTGCCCGGATACGTCGCACCACAGTCACCACACCGGGCGGAGAAATCACCTAAGGCGGTAATCAGGCTGCCATGCTCAGATGGTAAACAGGGCACGACATAGCCGTTCATCTCCGTCACGAGCGCAGGAAAGCGGTCCAGAACGCGCCGTCCTCGCTGTCACCGACGGCGAAGCCGATGACTTCGCGGCGGCCGTCTGCGGTGACGCCGGTGGCCACGATAACGGCCTGGGAGACCACCCGCCGGTTCACCCGGGCTTTGCAGTAGGTGGCGTCCAGGAACAGGTAGGGAAACTGCTGGCCTGCCAGGGAGCGATCCCGGAAGGCGGCGACCTCTTCGTCCAGGTCGGCGCAGATGCGCGAGACTTCACTCTTGGAGATGCCGGTGTCGGCGCCGAGGGCTTTGACCAGGTCGTCGACCTTGCGGGTGGACACCCCGTGCAGGTAGGCCTCCATCACCACGGCGAACAGCGCCTGGTCGACCCGGCGGCGGCGTTCCAGCAGCGAGGGGAAGAACGAGCCGGTGCGCAGCTTGGGGATCCGCAGTTCCAGATCCCCGGCGGTGGTGGTGAGGGTGCGCGGCCGGTGCCCGTTGCGCTGCGCCAGCCGGTCCGGGGTGCGCTCGTTCGGGGCGGCGCCGATGACCGCGGTCAGCTCGGCCTCGATGAGGGCTTGGTAGATGGTCACAGCGGCGTGCCGGATCCGCTCGCTCGCCTCGGAGTTCTTCAGTACCGTCAGGATCTCTAACAGGGCAGACTGGTCCAGGGCCATCGTGTGCTTCTCCTCTGCGTGTCACTTGGCGGTTTCACACAGAGACTCACGCGATGGCCCCTTGTCGTTGAAGGCGACGCGCCGTTCAAGGTCGGATCTACACCACTCGACGGGACGTAACCCGCCGAACTCTTGGATGAGTTGGTTCTCGCTCGGCAGCAGGGCGCCCGGCGGGTAGTCCCCTGACTCGATACGCCGCTGAAGAGTGTGCACAAGCTGTGCGTACTTCAGTGGCACGGACTCTAGTGACATCATGACCGTCCAGCACCCGACAAGTTGTTTTACTAAGTTTGACGTGACCGGATCGCCACTGCGTGTCCACGCGGATTGAAGAAGCGACGGCCACACGAACGAACTCCGCAGGTAGACCAGCGCACAACCCCCGGGGAATGGCGACGTGAAATTCCGCTGAACCTGCCTGCCGAGAGAGGAGGCGCGACGAGGCGGGTGGGATGACCGACCGTTCCCCTCCGACCGGGAGCAACCCGCCTCGCCTGCCCCCTGCAGACCTTCACGTTCATGGGGGAAGTCCCAAGCGCCTGCCCCGGACAATTGGGCAGGGGGTGCAGGGACTACGGCGAGTACGGCGGCGGCGCGGCGCCCAGGACGGCGGGTTAATTGGCTACGGCGGGCGCGCTGGGCGGCGTAGGCCCGGGCCGCCGTTGGCCGGGACCGGCCCCCAGGCCGCACGCCCGGGCGGCGGGCGGCAGAGGGCCGAGTGCGGCGGCGCGCCGCGCCGCCGCCCTGATCCCTATGAGAACAATTCGGCAAGCTCTGCGGCGCCACGAACACACCCAACCGCTGCACGTCTGCCACTTCGCCGCCGAGTACCTCGCCAGGGCGGAGTCCTTTCAGGAGTGCCCAGAGCTCGGGATTCTCGGTCGCGGCCAGGGACAGGCCGATCCTTTCCCGTTCCTCATCGACAGCGATCACTTCGGCGGTGATGCGCCGGCCGACCTGAATGACCTCATCCGACCTGCGACACCAGGAGACGTCCAAAGGCCCGATGCCCGCCGATGCCAGATCCAGCCGCCCATCGAGCCTCACTGCAGCCCCGTGAGGACGTCCCACCTGCGTGATTGTCCCTGAGACGATGTCGTCGGCCAGAACCGCCCTCAAGATCTCCACTATGTCTTGATCGTTCGTCGGCCTGTCCACACTGCGCACTTTGTCATAACCGCGGTGATGTCACCCGCCGCAAGCGCTGGGCCATCAGAGGGCCGTTAGGACGGGTGACGAAGGGTCAACCACGGTCACTCAGGACCGGTCCGTTGCCCAGCTCAGCGCCTCATCAGACCGTGATCGATGCAGTTCCCAAGCTGACAGCGCGGGTTCGATTCCTGTCACCCGCTCCACGCGCGAAGCCCAGGCCAGGACGCTGATCCAGGCTCGCACCTTGGTCATTTTTAGGGCTATGTCCATGTCCTGTCGCGAGCGTTCCAACAGGCGGCACATACTGGTAGGGATGAAGTCAGCCAGCGACGCGCCCCGTCGCCACCTGTCCACAAGTCCCTTCAAGCCCCCGCCCCCCGCCCCGCCTGCCGAGCGGTTCAGCGTGAACGACCAAGTGACCCATGATCGGTATGGTCTCGGCGTCGTCATAGCTGTAGAAGACGAGATCGCCGTGTTCGTCGATTTCGGATCGCGGCAGGAACGAATCACCACACCGTTCAACAAGCTGTACAAACTCTGAGACCGCTGCCACGCGGGAAAGCACAAAGCGCGAGCACATCCATGCCAACGTCCAGCTCGGCCGAGCCGGCGTGGACCGTGTGGAGACGTTCCTTCCTCGGCCAGGCCATACGAGCACAGGTATGCCACGAGGAAGCAGAAGCCATGCCCTCGTGCCGGTTGCATGCCCGTCAGAGAGGAGACCAAGAGGGACTCGTAGGGAAGCCGTGGCTACTCGATAGGCGTTGCGGGATATGCATGGGATGATCTCCGTCTTCGGCTGATCCCCGACGCCTCATTCCGCAGATCAGAGGCTGGGCGAAGCCATTGTGTCGATGGGTGCTGTGAGCATGACGGCATGATGGCGACTCCTGACGACTGCTCCTGGTTCTCCCGTGAGCGCTTCCCCGAGCTCGCGGATGCCTACTGCTTCACCTACGTCCGCGGCCTGACGTCTGAGGAACTGGTGGCCCGGCTCGGCGTTCGGGCCGAAGACTGCTCTCGTATGACGCTGGACGAGCTGATCCGGTATTCCTACTCCAGCTTTTGATGAGCAGGAAGCCTTCGGTGCCGTCGCTGTCGGAGACTGGGTACTCCTCGTCGAAGCCAACGGCGGGCTCGGCGTCACAGAAGAGATCATCACGCCGCTGTCGGCGGGCACCCGTCTCGTCTCCCAGTTCTACCTTGAGGTCAAGGGCATGGATTACTTCCACTGGATCGACGACGGAAAGATCCGGTTCGAGTTCCTGCATCAGGAAGGCTACTCCCACTGGATCGAGGACGGAGAGATCCAGCTCATGTTCCCGCACGAGGACGGCTACTCAGAGGAGATGCCGGACGAACTCGCAGAGACCATGGAGCGGATCGGCGGAGCCGAGCCCCACGAAGGGCCGGCGTTCCTCCTGGCCGAGCGCCTCACCGGGATCACGATGACGCCGCAGTCGCTGGAGGACTCCACCTACCTGTGCGGAGGCGTTCCCAGACGTAGGTGAGCAGAACCCACGGTCTGCGCCCTCCAGGTGTATGCCGCGGAGGGTGGGCCACTTCGCGGCAAGCTCCTGCGGGCTCAACGGAGACGCTGTTCTCCGCCGGCATGGCTGAGCAGCCGATGAGGATGAAAAGGCTTTCATGAAGGGTCATCCACTTCTGATCCGCCGGCCGCAGGCCCCACCTCGGAAGCGTCTGCTAGGCCGGAAAGTCGGTGTCCCAGGGGTAGGCGAACCGCTCGGGCGCTACACCCCAATCTTGGAGCAGGGCGAGGAGGTCAGCCTCGTCGGTGGCGACGATGCGCCCAATGTCGTAGTCCCAGCTGTCAAGACGCTCGATGACAATTCGCAGTGTGTCAGCCGGAAGCTGCGCCTCTCGTCGTTACGTGTCCAGCCTTCTCGCTGGGCGGCATCGTCGGCATCAGTTCGCAGTGGGCGGATCTCGATCCATGCCCGATACTGCGGCCGGCCCGCCTCGACTACGGCGACGAGGGACCTGCCAAGGCGAAGCGCGCTTAACTTGTCTGTTGGGAAGACTGCCTCAGCGGTTTGATCCACAGGGTTCAGCGTCTCACGGTGGCGTCCGGGGAACCGTGCAATATATGTGCAATGATCTTGCTGGTGGAGGCGGCCTGACAAGATGGCTGCCGCAGGTCAGAAGCATTGAGGCAGTAGGAACGGTCACGAGCTGTAAATCTGTCGGCTCAGCCTGCGCAAGTTCGAACCTTGCACCTGCCACACGCAGTAAGTGCAGCTCAGAGGCCCTTCGGGGCCTCTTCTGCGTTTCAGGGGTATGCAGCGGGATGCCGCCGTGAGCGGGCTGTTGTCGCTGGTCTACCAATATACGTGCAATGATCTTGAGCGCGTTTCCGCGGAGAGGCGACCTGGGCGGGTGCGAAAGCCGGGAGCCGAGCAGCCTGCCAGACCTCGGTATAGGCGGTTGAGGTCACCGCGGTCAGCAGCTCTTGCGCCTAGCGCGGATTCGCCACGACACGAGGGTCCACTATCTCCGTCGTCTTGAGCGGCTTCCACTTGATCTTGTGCAGCGGATTTGCCGAAAGTTTCTCCAGCTCCACCGCGTACTCCAAGAGAGCGTGGAAGACGGCGCGTTTGCGGGCGATGGTTATGGAGGCCGCTGCCTTGCCGTCAAGGGCGGCGCTCTGCGCCGCCACGCGACCCATGCCCGGCTCGCACGCTGCGTGTGCGGACAGGGGGCCGTTCTCGCGCGCGAGCTTGCGCGGACCGCGTAGTGCGCGAGACCTCCCAGATCCTCATACGGCTCCCGTGGCCGGCGGCGAGTGACGAGTGACCAACTCGCCGATCGGCTCCATATGCCAGTCAGAGATGTAGACGCCTACTTGAATCCGCCGATCGGCGCCAATCTCGTAGACCTTTGGAGGAACCGCCTTGCGTCGATGCCCTTTCGCGTCAATCGGCTCCACAGTGCCTGCGCTGAAGGTCATCACGTCGACTGGGTACAGGCCACCGATGCGCTTGGATTGCACGTCGACGAAGTCGGCCCAATTCACGGTGACCTTGTAGGCATCGCGCTGAGCGATCATCCCGTCCGTCGTGACGGTAAGGGTCCGTCGTCGAACCCTCACCATCACTAATGCCAGGTACGTAATGCTCAGGACCACGGCCACCACGGTGATCGAGTCCGCCGGCAAACCAAGAGCGACAGCTAGGAGGCAGTAAACAAGAGCGAGCACTATGGCACTGACGCCACCAGAGAATAAGGCGAGCGACCAGCGCGGACGATAAGTGATCTGCATGAGCAAACCATATCGACCGAACGGCAACATTCGGTTATCCAGCCTCATTGCCTTCGGCGAAGGCGCTCCAGCTGCGGGATGATCGCCAAAGGTCTAGGACTTCGTTCCTCAGCCCCAGCCCACCGAGCACCGAGGTGACGAAGGGACAGACGGTCCCGTGCCCGTTATAGAAGAGGCCCTTCGCCAGCGGAAACGCGGGGGAAGGGCCTCTCTCGTCGTTGTCCGGCTGTCCGTGGTCATTAACGGCGCTCTACGGCTGCTCGCGTCGTATTCGTGTCGGCGGTCAGGCGGGGATGAACAGCGCCTCGAACGGTGGGTCGCTGACGCCGGTCGTGGCGTGCCCCATTCCTGTGGTGTCGGCGGCGAGTACCAGGTCGCCGGGACCGAAGCGAGGCCGGCTGCCGTCGCTGACCGTCGCCTCGATCATCTCGCGCAGCATCACCACCCACGCTCACGTGGCGCCGGGTCTGCGGTGCTTTGGAACATCCTCCGCGCGGATAATCCTCGTGAAGCGCGTCAATTCACCTTGATGAACTGGTGGTCGGTGCGGATCCGGCCATCGCTGTCCAGGGCGAGGATCTCCAGGCCGCCGCCGACGCCCTGTCCCGTGTGGGTCGACACCATCGTCCACCGGATGCTGAGCACGTTGGGCATCAGGAGGGACGCCTCTTCGGCGCGCTCAAAGACGTGTTCGCCCGACGCGACGAACATCTCGTAGGCACGGGTCACCCTGGCGTTCAAGGCGTCGTGACCCCGGACTTCCAACGGCGGCACCGGAAACGCCAGCGCCGCGGCGGCCTCACGGATCTCCTGCGGCGGGTCGACCAGCACTTGGACCCCGTCAAGCGCCCACACTTCGCGGATGAGCGCGGCCCGCGCCGCCGGATCGGGTTCGTTCCACTGGGCGACATATCGGTCGGCCAATTGCTTGATATGGAGTGGGTTGCTCATGCACAGCATTGTGCAGACCCTCCTGCGATATCGCGATTCCCTGCAGGGAATCGTGCCGCTGCCGATGCCCGATATGAATGGGGGCCAGCTCAAGCCTGGCGAGGCGGCCCGTTCAAGCCCTGATCTCTGTCGTACGGCTGTCACCCATCGGCACCCGGAGAAGGACATCGTCCGTGCCGATGGCGGCCGCTTCTGGCCGTGCAGTGCTGGACAAGCGCCTTCGAACGCTATGTTATCGGCGGGTACCGGTAATGGCTGTCCACCGGTACCGACCCCGTAACTACCTCGCGGGGGGGAGGCGGTTCGCCCTCACAGGGGATCATTTGTCCTCAAACGCCGCGAAAGAGTACAGCTATGGCGATCAAACTCCTGCATGCAGCCCCTGCTACCAGCGACACCGAACAACCCGTCCCACGATGGGCGCTCCGTGCCGCCTACGCGCTTCCCTGGCTGCTGCTCCCCTCGTGCCTGTGGAGATTGCCGTTCGCCTTCCACTTCGAAATGGGCCAGCTCGACAACGCGCCGGTGTCACCGTTGTGGATCACTATCCCCTATGTCTTCGGGCTCAGTGTGCTCACGGAGTTGGTGGCGCTGCTCTGCATCGGTCTGGTGCGCGGCTGGGGCGAGGTGGTCCCGAGCTGGATCCCGGTCATCGGCGGCAGACGTGTGCCGCCCATGGCAGCGGTAGTCCCTGCCGTGGTCGGTGGGCTGCTTTTGACCGCGGTCTCGGTCTGGATGGCGCTCACCTGGATCGGCGTCTCCGGCCGCATGGCGTACGAGAACGGCTGGTGGCAGGCGCTGGCTATGGTGTGCATCACCCCGCTCGCGCTGTGGGGCCCGATAGTTCTCGCCCTGGCCTACGCCTACCACGTGCGCCGTCGCCCCGCCCGCGGTTAGTCCGTCACCTTGTGAAGTCAGGCGGCGAATGTTGGCGCGACTGCGAGACCCGCGCCAATCCGTGTGCCACTCCCGGCAACCGCGTAGCTGGCGGGAAAGTCGTTGGTGAACTCCTCCGAACTTACGTACGCGTTGGTCGGAGGTGGGAACAACTCTCTGCGGCGCGGCGCTTGGTCGGCGGGTCGGGGAGCACGGCGAGCAGGTGTGCGGCGATGCCCCGCGCGGCGCCTGCGCCGTGACCGGCCCCCAGGCCGCAGCGCGGCGCGGGGAGGCCGGCGCGGGGCGTACGGCGGCCGGGCGCTTGCCCGCCGCCCGGGTGTGCGGCCTGGGGGCCGGTCACGGACGGCAGCAGCACCAGGCCGCCACGCCGACCGTCGTGTCCGCCGTCCTGAGCGAACTCGCCGACCTCCGCGCCGCGTCGCCGCAGATGCAGCCCTACGATCGCCTGGTTATGGCTGGTCTCCGGTCGTGGTCGTGGGCTATCTGGTGAGCCGGCGCTTCGTTCCTCAGCGCAGGCTCACCAGATAGCGGTGTCCTCAGATCGCGTGGCCAGGCACGTGCGACCTCGCGCTGAGGTGGAATCCTGATGATCCCGCCCCCTTTCGACCCGGGAACAAGCCAGCAGACCAGGGCCACGAGGCCAAGGTCGTTCCCCCAGTTGGGGGCTCCACCTTGTCCCACGGCCCTGGCCTGCTTCCCCTTCGGGCGGGATGACGGTGGAGGGGATGATCAGCACCAGGAGGTGTGCGGGCGATTCGCCGCTACTTTGGGTCAGACAAATTGGCGCAGTCCGCTCGGAGGCAAGAGATGCGGCGACGTCGAAGCAGCCGGAAATTCCAATCCGGATCAGTCCCGACGGACGCCGAGACGACGGAGACAATGCAGCGCCTCGCTCAGATCTTCGTCGACGGAGCCACGCTTCAGGGATTCTCCGTCGGCTGGGCCTCCGCCTCTGCCTTTCAGCTTGATCCCTACTCCGATGCGTTCATGGCCGGAGAACTCACCCCGACGAGTCGCTGGACCGGCAGGCCAACAAAGCACTACATCCACACCATGGTGATGGGCATGGGCGCGTATCTCGGCGAGCTCATGATCCGCAACGGCGGTGGACGGTGGGCCTATGACATCGACCAGAACAACGCCTGTGTCGATCTGGATAACGGCATACGGACCTGGCCGCACAACAAGGTCTTCAAGCGTCTCACCATCGGATCTGAGCATTCTCTTGCGCCGTACTACCACTACAGCCTCACCCGAGAGGTTCTAGACGGGTCGATCGTGCGCAAATGGACCGACGACACTCCGCCCTCCCACTCGTGATCGAAGGCCATAGGGCCACGTAACCCCACCGTCTGTCAGGTTCGCCGATGCGGCCACTCCCCAAGCTGACAGTGCCCCGGCTGTACAGCCATCGCTGCAGCCAAGAGCACGGACGGCGGCGGACTTCAGCGAACGTCCAAGGACACCAGACGCCCAGTTCAGAGCCTCAGACCTGGATCGAAGCGTCTTCTTTTAATTCGCAGGCTCCGTTGGATCGGTCGATCACTTCAGTGCGGCGGGCGCTGAGCGTGTCCATGGGCGGCCTCGGCGGCACTGCAACTGCTCTCCCCGGGCATTGCCTGTACGCGGGAGGGGCGCCAGACCTCGACGCCCTGCTGGCGGATCCGGGCGAAAAGGCATTCGCCCGGGCGCTCGCGCAGCGCGATGCCAATCACACCATCGATCTCGGCTACGTCCTTACTGATGCGGTCGTCAAGGTCTAGATGGTCGACCGCCTCACGGGCGGCGATCAGGTCGGGGGTCTTGGGGAGGTGCATCTTCAGCCATTCGAAGGCGTTGTTCGGGATCGATGCGGGGGAACGGAAGGCTCGCGGTTCGCCCGTCGGGCAGTCGACCTCGTCCACGCCGGTGTCGGAATAGGAGATCGAGATCACGAAGCATACGGATGTCACCGGGTAGGTGCTCGGGGACGGGCCATGGGTCGCTTCGTAGGAGCGGGTGGCTCCTTTCACCGGTTGCGGCCGGCCGTCTGCGCCGACCCGGCTGGTGGCGCGGATCCGCAGCAGAACACGCCCCTGATCGGTGGTGCTGTACCTGGTGCCTGTCACGGAGTACACGTCGACATCTTCGTCACGGGAGAGCACCCAGCCGACGTCCTCGGCGTTCCAGTCGAGGCCGCGGCCGAGTTGCTCGGCGATCTGGTCGGCGTGGGCGCGGGCGGCGCGCGTAGCGGGATCCTCAGCGCAGGCGCTGAGAGCGAGAAGAGCGGCCAGGAACAACGGGGGGAGTCGGCGCACTCTTTGTCTTTATCGCACCGCGGCGGCAGGGCCAGTCGGCGTGCTCGAAAGGTGACCTTGTGAGATCGCTGGGGGAATCCTGCGACCTGGAGCGGGTTCACGCAGGCGTTGAGTCAGGCGGAGCTGCACGCATGCCGGAGGTCGTACGGCCGCTCCCAGCCACCGTCCGCTTACCAGGTCACCGGCAGGGAGTGCACGCCGTACACGGCGCTGAAGCGGCGGAAGTCGACCTGCTCATCCGGGTCGGCCAGGGCGAGGCCGGGGAAGCGCTGGAGCAGGGCGGGGGAGAGCGATGCGCATCTCCATGCGCGCCAGCGGCGCCCCCAGACAGTGATGTACGCCGTGGCCGAAGGCGACATGGCCTGCGGCTCCCCTGACGATGTCGAGGGTGTCGGGATCGTCGATGAGGGCGCGGTCGCGGTTGGCAGCGGGCAGTGAGCAGATCACGAGCGAGCCCGCTGGGATGGCTTGCCCGGCGATTTCCACCTCGGTCGTGGTCGTGCGCGGCGGCAGCGTTTGCACGACGGTCAGCCAGCGCAGCAGTTCCTCGATGGCGGGCTCGATCCGTGCGGGGTCGTCGCGGATCATGGCGAGCTGGTCCGGGTGTCGCAGCAGGGCCAGGGTGCCTAGGGCGAGCATGTTGGAGGTCGTCTCGTGGCCGGCCAGCAGCAGCAGTCCGGCGATGCCGATGAGCTCGTCGGTGCTGAGGTCGTCGCCGTGCTCGCGTACCAGCATGCCGAGCATGTCCTCGCTCGGGTCGGCCTGTGCGCGGGGCGCCACCAGGTCGGCCGGCTTGCCGGCCTTCTCCAGATCGTCCAGCGCAGCCTGGACGATCTCGGTGATCCGCGGCTCGAGCCTGCGCATCCGGCGTACGGTGAACTCCGGGGTGAGCATCCGGCGCAACCGCGTGTGCTCCGGCGGGTCGAACCCGATCAGCTGTCCGGCCCGCAGCGTGGTCTCCTCGTCCTCGTCCTCGTTCACCTCACCGGATCCCGGGAACGGCGAGCGGGCACTGCTGAACCGCGCGGCATCCGACAGCACCCGGCGAACATCCTCATAACGACAGACCAGGTACGCGGGCGGGCCGAACGGCGTATCCACCCGCACCACACCGTTGCCGTCTCGGGCCTGGGCCAGCTCCTCGACCGGGTCGAACCCGTTCCGCCGCATCTGCAGTGGCGGCAATTCCGGCGCTTGCGTCATCTTCTGTCCATCTCCATTCATGATCTTGCCTATGAACGCGCCGTCCACGACCGGAGCTTGTCGGGGTTACGTACCGCCCAGATGTGCTTGATCCGGTCACCCTCGACATCGAACGCCACCACCGTCACGATGACGCCGTCCTGCTGGGCCACCAGGCCGGGCCTACCGTTGACCGTGCGCTCCAGGACCGTCAGGTCGCGTTGCTTGCCGGCGAGGTTGACCAGCGAACGCACGATCTGCGCGGCGCCTTCGATCGGACGGAGCATGGTGCCGACGCGGCCGCCGCCGTCAGCGATCACCGTGGCGTCGGGGTCGAGGAGAGCGATGAGGGCGTCGATGTCCTTGGCCTCCCATGCCTGCTTGAACTCCCTGACGATGCGGGCCTGCCGTACCGCCGGAGTCGCGGGAACCTGCGCCGCGCCGATGCGGCGGCGGGCCGAGAAGGCCAGCTGGCGACATGCCGCGGACGTACGGCCGACGATCTCGGCCACTTCGGCGAAGGCGAAGCCGAAGACGTCGTGCAGGATGAACGCGACGCGCTCGGCCGGGGTCATCGACTCGAACACGACGAGGAAGTTCCGGCGTCTCGTGATGCGTTGTTTGCAGGCGGCGCGTTCCGTGGGCGGGGAATGACACTGGTCGATAATGCGACGAGCGGCCGCAGTTCTGACGTCGACGCTTTAGAACCGGAACCGCACGATGCGGGTGGACCGTTTCATGCCCGGCAGCAGGTTCATGAGGCGGTACATGCGGCGTACGTTCGCGGGTGCCTTGGCCATCAGCACCGGTGAGTCGTACATCGGCGCCTCGTCGACGTATTCGAGCCGCGGGTGCCAATCGGCCAGCGCAGCCGGGTCGTTGAAGCCGCAGTGGAACCGGGCGTCGTATTTGCGCAGCGTGGGGTCCCATTTCGAGGTTCGCCACGCCCAGACCGGCACCGTGTCGAACTGTATTTGGCCGGTGGGGAAGGCGTCGACAACGCTGGTCAGCAGTCGCCGGACGTCAGTCTCGGTCAGGTAGGGCACCAGTCCCTCGGCGATCATCAGCACCGGTCGGCCGCGGGGGATGCGTTCCAGCCAGGTCAGGTCGGTAACGCTGGAGTCGATCAGGGTGTAGTGCTCGCGCGGCGGCAGGAATTGTCGCCGCAGTCCGATGACGGATGGGTAGTCCAGGTCGTACCAGTCGACGGTGGCGGGCGGGTCGATCCGGTATGCCCGAGCGTCGAGGCCGCAGCCCAGGTGTAGCACCACCGCGTCGGGGTGGTCGGCGAGGAAGCTTCGGGCCCAGTCATCGTGGGCCTTGGCGCGTACCACGGCGGCGAGGCCTATCTGGCTGGTGCCGAATCTGCGGTTGTCGTAGTCGGGGTCGAGGCGGCGCATCGCCTGCTCAGCGTACTCATCGCCGAGGATCGGGTCCGGCAGTCGGTTGTCCAGTGCTTTGGCCCTGAGAACGGGGCTGAGGGTCTTCTGCACTCCGACGAGTTCAGCATCCTTCACAGCAGCGACGCTACTCTCATTTCACGAATTTTGTGAAGTTTGTGCATCATCCTAAACTGGTGAGTCCGCGACGAGGAGGGGAGCTTCGGTGACGCGAGCGGACGAGGGCGCCATCGCCGTCTTCCGGGAACGGTTCGCGCAGATCATGGTCGAATACGGGATGCCCCGGATGGCCTCGCGCGTGTACGCCGCGCTGCTGGTCACCGACTCCGGCAAGCTGTCGGCCGCCGAACTCGCCGAGCGACTGGAGGTCGGACCGTCGGCGATCTCGGGGGCGGTCAAATACCTGGTGCAGGTGCGGTTGGTCGAACGCGGCCGCGAACCCGGTACCCGGCACGACTTCTGCCGGATCCACGAGCACACCTGGAGCCACTTCGTCAGCCAGTCCGACCCGATGCTGGCCCGCGTGCAGGTCGGCGCCGACGAGGGCACCGCGCTGCTGGGTCTCGACTCCCCCGCCGGGCGGCGGCTGGACGAGACCAGCCGGTTCTTCGCGTTCATACGCGAGGAGATCAACCGGTCGATGGCGAAGTGGCGGCAGCTCCAGGAGGCCGAACGCGGGGCCGGCTAGACGGCGGGAACCGCGGTGATGGGCCTCTCGTGTTGATCAGCCGTGAGTGCCCTGATTCAGTCTGAGGCCCCCGCCGGAGGTTGCTTGAAGCGCATCCCATGAAGAGGTGGCGGCGGCGTGGCCGGCTACGACCTCCAAGGCCCGCGATCAGCCATGGGTATCCAGCCCTGTGCGATCGAGCGCTGCTCGGATCTGGCTGAGCCACTCTGTGCCGAGCTGGCGCCCGTTCGGGAGTTGGTCGCCTTGATCCCAGCGCCACGTTGTGATCATCGCCAGTACGAGGATCCGGCACTCGCGCAGCAACTCTTGATTGACACCCGGATAGTGCTCGCCGACTTCTTCTGGCGCATGGGCGAGGTCGAATTCGACAGGCCCGCGGCAACACGTCTCGAGATCTATGAACAGCAGCCCGTTCCTCGTGGTGAGCACGTTGCCTGGGTGCGGCTCGCCGTGCAGCAGCTGCTCGGCGCCGCCGCGCTCGCCGATCGCTCGCCTCATGCTTCGTAACGTGTCGCCGAGCAGCTCCCGGTCCGCGTCGGCGAGCTCCGGAGTACGGTCGCGGCTCGCCACGAGTTGTTGGGCCTGCTCGACTCGATCCGTGAAGTGCGGCGTCGGGACATCGAGCTTGCGCATGCCGGCATGCAACTGCTCGAGTGCATGGGCGTAGTCGGCCGGTGGGACCTCTCCATGTGTCACGGGTTCGTAGTAGGTCCACAGCGTGACCACGAAGCCATCACGCTCATAGGCGCGTGGCTCCACTCGAGGCTCGAGAGCAGCCACCGGGCTCCCGGATTCGGCGAGTCGTTGAGCAAGCTCGATCTCGAACTGTGCGACCTGCTGCGCTACAGGTGCCACCCGGGCCAGGACGTCACAAGGCAGCAGACGCAGGGTGAGCTTGTTGGAGTCATGAAGGACGATCGCGTCGTCGACCGTCAGGCCAAGTGACGAGGCAATCGACATGGCCGCAGCCACCGCACGCGGGACCTCTGAGGCCTGCATCGTCGCCTGGCCTCCTCCCTTGAGCGCTCCCATACTCTCCAAGCGGTGCAACCTGGGCACCATACCAAGTTGTCGATAGAGAGCCGCGGTAGCGCGACCGAATCGGCGATCTTGCACCCCTTCGGCTGCTCAGCCATCAAGCCGTGGGAGGACGCCTGCTCAACGGGCGCCCGTCCGGCAGGGTCAGGGGTTCTGGGGGACGTTGCGTTCTATGCCCGGCCGTTTCTGCATGTCGTGGGTTTGTGGGGTGATGCCGCGTTGCCTGAGGCGGAATTTTTCGATCTTCTGGGTGGGGGTCTTGGGGAGGATGGGGAGGAATTCCACGTAGCGGGGGATCATGTGCCTGGCGGCGGTGCGGGCGCAGTGTTCGATGAGTTCTTGCGCGGTGACGATCGCCCCCGGGCGGAGTACGACGCACGCCTTGACGTCCTCCTCGGTGAGATCGCTGGGGATTCCGACAATCTGAGCCAGGACACGGCCTGCCCTGTCGGGGCCTGAGCGCGATCATGAGCGAGCGGCGTCAGCTGATCAATCTCTCCTACCGGCTCCTCGGCTCCCTGGCCGACGCCGAGGATGTGGTCCAGGACACCTACGACCGCTGGCCTGCCGAGCGCTCCGATCTCGGCGCGGACGCCGTACTCATCCGTCCCGACGGACATGTCGCCTGGGTCGCCCGCGCCGGAGAGCGGCCAGACCTGGACGCTCTCCGGACCGCCCTCACGACGTGGCTCGGCCCGGCCGATCTCTGACCACAGGACGGAACCCCGAAGATCTAGTCGTCCGAGCCCGCGGCCGACGGCGGTACCTCGACGACGAAGCAGAGGAAGGCGAGTTTGTTCGAAAAATCCTCGAAGTCGTCAGGAAACAGCTCACGGGCGGCCGGGTCGGGCTGCGGCTCGCTGATGACGGCAAGGCGGAAGCCGGCGGTGGTGAAGGCGTCGGTCATCGCGTGCAACGGCCTGCGCCAGAAGGTCATCGGGAAGGACTGCCCGTTGAACGTCCATTCGTCGGTAAAGCTGGTGGTCTGGAAATAGTTGGGCCGAGGATCCTGGAGCAGGTAGTCCACGAACGGATGCTGCACCGATGCGATCAGCCGGCCGCCGGGCCTGAGCACTCGCCGCATCTCGGCCAGCGTCGGCCCCCAGTCCTCCAGGTAGTGCAGCACCAGCGACGCGACCACGTCGTCGAACGCACCGTCGGCGAACGGCAGGCGGTCGCTCACGTCGACCACGTGCAGGTCCGCGTCGTCCCCGAGCCGCCGCCTGGCTATCGCCAGCATTCCGGCGCTGGCGTCGATGCCGGTGACGACGGCACCGCGGTCGCGTAATGCGGCCGACAGGGGGCCCGAGCCGCAGCCGGCGTCCAGGATCCGGCGGCCGGCCACGTCTCCGGCGAGGGCTGTGATCGCGGCCCGCGCCCAGTACGCGTTCAGGATGTTGTTCTCGGTCTCCGCCGTGTACGCCTCGGCGAAGCTGTCGTAGTCATTCGCCTGGGCCGGATCCGCAGCCTGGGTTGCGGTCGAACCCCCGGCAGGACGCCGTGGTGCGGGACTCTCGGGCACGTTGGTTACGGGTTCCATCGTCGCAGCGTAGTCCGCTGCCTCGGGGGATATATGCGCGATGATCTTCCCGGTAGGGGAGAGGCGAGAGCCACACCTCCAGGTCAGAGGCCTGATGCACTCAGGAATGTCATCCTGAGCGCATCCCCCCAGGTCGGGCCGGATTTTCCGGTTTGGGCCCACCTCTCAGCTGTTCGGCCAGGCGCTCCAGGCCACTCTTGATGAGCTGCGCATACTCGTCGTCGCCAAGCGCGCCAGTCGTAGTTTGCGCCTGTTGGAGGTGCTCACGGGCGCGGTCGAGATCGCCCAGCTTGCGACAGCACTCGCTCAAGTTGAGGTGCAACGACAGGTACGGTCCGGCCGCCGAAAGCGTCACCCCAGTTTCCGCCACCATGCACTTACACGCCGTACCGGGCGTTCCACCAGGGGACCACGGAATGCGGCAGCCTGAGCAGCTCCGCCCTTCCGCCGCCACTTTGCGCGCCGTGACGTCGACAACTTATCTCCCAGGTATGGTGCTCATCCGGTCAGACACTCATTTCCTGTCTTCTGCGAGGGCTCGCGACGGCGTGAGCAGTGTGGACAGTGCCCAGCGGCCGGGGCCGAGGGCGGCGATGAGCAGGAAACCCCAGCAGAAGAGCGCGGCCTTCTCGCCGCCGTTCTCGATCGGGAACAATGCCTGCGGCTGGTGGACGGTGAAGTAGGCGTAGGCCATGGTGCCCGAGCAGATCACGGCGGCGGCGCGGGCCCCCAGTCCGAGGAGGACGAGGACTCCACCGATCAGCTCGATGGCAGCGGCCCACCATCCGGGCCATTGTCCGAAGCTGGGCGCCTGGCCCTGTGGGCCTCCCAGCACGTTGAAGAGTGTGGCCGCGCCGTGGCAGGCGAACAACAGGCCTATCACGAACCGGTACATGGCCAGGAAGAGGTCCCGATTTTTGGTCAGCAGATCCACCGCCCTGTCCTTTCTCGGGAATGGATCGAAATATATGGGAGCGCTCCCAAACAGGTTCTTCAGCCCTGTCGAACCTGTCAATGCCGCCCCCTTTCGAGGACCGTTCCAAAACGCGCGACATGGCCGAACGCCGGATCGGGAACATGCACTTTCATGAAATTTTCATCAACCTGCGGAGTGATTCCTCTAGTTTCTTCTGACAAGACCTGGCTCAAACGGAGTCGCACCATCGGCCTCGGCCAGGCTGCCCGGAATTCATGCCTCCACTCCGGTTCCGCACATGTGTCTGAAGAAAAGCACACGGATCTCATGTACCTGTCGCGGGGATGGCTTCGACGTCTGCTCCACCCCTGAGAACGGCGTGTTGTCGTTGGTGGAGGGCGAGATCGTCCCGATGAAGGCGGCGACGACCAGGAGGGGGTAGGACTCGCTGAGCGCGAACACGGCGCCGGTCACCGCCATCAGGCAGCCGCACGCGATCAGCGTTCGCCGCCGTCCCCACACGTCGGCGAACAGGCCCAGCATCAGGCTCGCGAACACCGAGCCGGCGGAGGCCACGGCCAGCAGCAGGCCGGTCTGCCAGGGGGCGTCGCCGTCCTGGGCGAGCAGCTCGGCCAGGAGCACGCTGGTGCATCCGTACCCGAAGGTCCGCAGCGCCCGTGCCGCGATGACCAGCAGCCCGTTGCGTCCCACTTCCGCCGGAAAACGGCCCCTGACCTGCGTCTTTGACATGCGGCATGATGTCGCGGGCACTACACCGGGCACACGGCGAACGCGCGAGAACGCGCGAGAACGCGCGAAGATCTTCCTGCGGATGCCCTGATGTGACGCCGCCCTCCGCGGGGCTTCTCGCGGGGGCGGTGCTCGCATGCCCCGAACGGCTCCTCTGGTGCACATATCTACCAAGTGGTAGAAGTCTTCCGCGGGCCTGGTCCGGCGGGCACGAAGGAGAAGCGGATCCTTGGAGAGCATCACCAAGAACAGGCAATCACCGCGGACGTTGCGGGCGATGGTGGCCCGAGCCTACGGACCCGACCAGGTACCGGTGGGAGCGGAGGAGTGGGTCAGCGAACTCGGTCACGGCTGGTTCAACGTGGCCTACCGGATTCAGCTGCGTGACGGGTCACAGGTCGTGCTGAAGATCGCACCATCGCCCGGGGTCGAGGTGATGACCTACGAGCGCGGCGCGATGGCGACGGAACTCGCGGCGCTGCGGCTGGTGCGCGAGCACACCTCCGTGCCGGTCCCCGTCGTCGACTTCAGCGACACCAGCCATGAGCTGTGCGACGCGGACTACTTCTTCATGCCGTACATCGACGCGGACAACCTCGGAATCGTCCGGGACTCCCTGCCGGCGGCCGAACGCGATGCCTGCAACGAGGCGCTGGGGGCGGCCAACCGGGAGCTGAACGCCATCCGCGGCAGCGGCTTCGGACCACTCACGGGCCCGCTGCAACCGAGCTGGCGAGCGGCGTTCACGGGCATGGCTGAGGACGTGCTGCGGGACGGGGAACGCCGCGGAGTCGACCTGGGCTGGGAGTACGACCTGATCCGGAGCATCTTCGCCGAACACGCGGGCTGTCTGGAGGAGGTGGTCGAGCCCCGGTACGTCGAGTGGGACCTGTGGGCCGGCAACGCGATGGTCCGCGACGGAAAGATCGTGAGCATCATCGACCACGAGCGGGCGTTCTGGGGGGACCCGCTGATCGAGGCCGGCTTCACCGGTGTCGAGCTGCCGGACTTCGGTGACCCGGCGGCGTTCATGCGCGGCTACGGGCAGGGGCCGCTGACCGACTCCGAGCGGGTGCGGCGCCGTCTGTACTGCCTGTATCTGGTGCTGATCATGGTGATCGAGACCGTGTACCGAGGGCACGCCGACACCCGCCAGTACGACTGGGCGCGCGGC
Organism: Nonomuraea sp. NPDC049695; assembly: GCF_040674955.1. NCBI lineage: Bacteria > Bacillati > Actinomycetota > Actinomycetes > Streptosporangiales > Streptosporangiaceae > Nonomuraea > Nonomuraea sp. NPDC049695. The sequence goes on from NZ_JBFANV010000119.1 coordinate 23,772, forward strand.
CAGCTGGACCAGCTGATGGCGAAGTTCGGGCACCGCCCCCCGCGGTGAGCGAGGCCCCGACGGCCCGCGTCCGGGTGGATGCCACGACCGCGCTGGGCACCCGCCCGGTCGGCCGGTTGCTGTGGAACGCCGGCGTGCAGACCACCGCGTCGGTCGGTATCTGAGACCACCGCGCGCCGCGTCCTCCACGTCACGCCGCTCCAGCACGGCGGCCAGCAATGCCTCCCGGGTCGGGAAGTAGTAGATCAGCCCTGCATGGCTGATCCCCACCCGCTTGGCGATCTCCCGCAGCGAGGCGCCGTGGTAGCCGAGGTCGGCGTAGGCCGCCATGGCAGCTTCGACGATCTGCTCGCGGCGCAGCTGACCCTTCGCATAGCCTGCCGAGGACGACGTCGTACGGGGTTCACCGGAGGCCATCCGCCCATCATGCCCCACCTGGCTCGCGGGTCTGCGGAGCGCGAACTGAGCGTGCTTACTGCGCCAGGGACTCGGCGACGAGCCGCCAGATCTCCGCGGCCAGGTCCATGTTGCCGCTCTGCTGGGCCTGCTCGGCGAGCTTACGCAGCCCGGCGAGCGCCGGAGCCTGCTCGCCCTCCAGGAGCAGCACGCGGTTGCGCAGCACGTCGAGCCTGATCCGCTCCTGGTACGGCAGCAGGTCGTCGAAGCCGACCAGCTGGTCCAGCAGCGCGCGCGCCTCGTCGGGACGGCCGGTGATGACGGCGATACGGGCGCGCACCGCCAGCAGTTGCTGCTCGATGGTCGGTGCGCCCGCGAACGGCAAGGCCGCTTGGACCTCTTCGACGCGCCGCTGGGCGGTCTCCGCTCTCGGCGGGTCGGCCATGAGATCGAGCCGGGCCGAACTGATCCGCAGGCGCATCCACATCGTCAGGTCATCCCGGCCGTCGAAGCCGTCGACAGCCTGGTCCATCAGCTCTGCGGCGGCATCGAGATCGCCCTGACGAGTCCGGATGTTGGCCGCGGTCCACAGGGCCTGCGCCCATTGCGGTCTCGAGCCCTTCTCCGCCGCGGTGAGCAGCTCGTCGGTGTAACGCGCTGCGTCGGGGATCCGCCCGGCCTCGCCCAGTGCCGAGACCAGGGCAAGCAGCGTCGAGATCTGCACGCGGGCGGGCAGCGCCTCGCTTTTCGCCAGCTCGTAGGCGTGCGTCGCGGTATCGACGGCGCCGACGATCTCACCGGTGTCGCGCATGCAGCGGGCCAGCTCGGCCAGCACCCTGGCCTGCAGCTCGGGCAGCCCGATCTGCTCGCTGAGCGCGACCAGCTCGTCGAGGCACGACCGCTGCTCGGCGTACTCCTGCCGCCGCCGGCGCCACTCGGCGACCCGCCAGAGCGCCTGCCAGCGCAGCAGCGGATCCTCGCCCCCCGAAGCCTTCAGGGCATCGCTGAGCGTCTGGCCGGCTTCGTCCTGGCCCAGTCCGGTGGCCAGCGTCAGGCTCTGTGCAAGTGAGGTCGCCGTGGATTGGGTGAGTTCGGCCGGGCTGATGCCCAGCTGCGCAGCCAAATGCGCGACGGCTCGCTCGGTGGGTTGACGCGCACCGGACTCCAGCCGGGACAGGTATCCCGTGGACATGCCCTCGCCGGCGAGCGCGGCGAGCGTCAGGCCGCGGTCGGTCCTCAGTTGCCTGAGCCTGCGGCCGAAGACTGGCTGCTCGAGCATGTCTGAACTCCCGGGTGGCGGTGACGTCGTACGACGTCCGGAGGGTACGTCACGCCAGAGCCTAGCTCACTTGCCCACACCAAGACAAGTTATTGCCAATAACCGGCATCGAGCCGTCCATTCTTTTGGCAATTTCATCTGGCAACTACTTGCCAAATCTGTGGCAATGGCCATACCGTTGCTGTCGTTCGCAGACGAACCCCGTCGCGGACGGCGCCACCCTCACCAGCCGCTCTCGCACAGGAATGGAACCCGAACCCATGCAACCGCATCCCCGCCGCTGGCTGATCCTGATCGCGCTCTGTCTGAGCACGCTCGTCCTGCTCATGGACAACATGGCACTCACCGTCGCCGTCCCGTCGTTAGCCGCCGACCTGGGCGCGACCGCGCAGGACATCCAGTGGATCCTGGAGTCCTACATGCTGGTCTTCGCCGGTCTGCTGCTGACCGCCGGTTCCCTGTCCGACCGGTACGGCAGGCGGAAGGTCATGGTCATCGGGCTGGTGCTGTTCGGCGCCGCCTCCCTGCTGGCCACGCTCACCACAAACCCCGGCCAGCTGATCGCTGCCCGCGTGGCGATGGGCGTCGGCGGCTCGCTGATCATGCCCAGTACCCTGTCGCTCCTGATGGTCGTCTTCCCTGACGAGGTCGAACGGCGCAAGGCGATGGCCGCCGGAGCCGCCATCGCCGTGCTCGGCCTGGTCGGCGGCCCCGTTCTCGGTGGCGCCCTGGTCGCCTCCTTCGGCTGGGAATCGGTCTTCTGGATCAATGTCCCGGTAGTGGCGCTGGCCGTCCTGGCCGCCCTGACGCTGATGCCCGAGTCGAAGGGGCCGCGGACCAAGCCGGACCCGGTCGGCGCGGTCCTGTCGGTGATCGGCATGTCCGCTCTCGTCTGGACGATCAACGAACTCGCGCACGGCATCTCCTGGACCCCGCTGGCCGTCGCCGTCATCGCCCTCGCCGCCTTCATCCTCTGGGAGCTGCGCACCGAGCACCCGATGGTGCCGCTCAAGCTCTTCGGTGACCGCGACTTCGCGGGCGGCAGCTTGTCCCTCACCCTGGTCCAGGTCGGCAACGGCGGCCTGCTCCTGGTGCTCACCCAGTACATGCAGTTCGTCCTCGGCTACACGCCCACCCAGGCCGGACTGGCTCTCATCCCGATGTTCGTCGCCTCGGTGATCTTCAACGGCATCGGCACCGGCTTGGGCATCAAGCTCGGCAACCGCACCACCGCGGTCCTCGGCATGATCGTGATGGCCACCGGATTCGGCCTGCTCGCCTTCACCTCTCCCGACAGCTTCGTAGCGCTGGCCATCACCCAGGTCGTCCTGGGCGCCGGTGGCGGCCTGGCCGTGCCCACGACGATCGCCGCCCTGATGGGCGCCATCCCCACCGAGCAGGCCGGTGTCGGCTCGGCGCTCAACGACACCATCCAGCAGGCCGGTGCCGCGCTCGGCGTGGCCATCTTGGGCAGCCTGGCCACCAGCAGCTACACCTCCGCCATGCCGGCCACCGCATCAGAGGAGGCCCGCCGCTCAGTAGCCGCCGCCGTGGCCGACCCGTCCCTGGCCGCGGTCGCTCGCGAGGCCTACCACGCGGCCATGTCGTCCGCCTTCCTGGGCGCCGCGACCGGGGTGCTCGGCGCCGCCGTACTGGCTCTGCTTATGCTGCGCGGCCGCAAGCCGGGCGCGCACGCCACCGAAGCGGGCGCGCATGTCACCAGCGAGTCCCAGGCCCTGGTCAACGCCTAGGGCGCTCTCCATCGACCATGCGGTGTCGTGTCAGCGGCCGCGTCAGGACGGCAACGGCCCCGTATCAGAGCGGTCGGCGATGGTGGATGCCATGAACGGTTCGGCAAC
>NZ_JBFANV010000120.1:0-26820 GCF_040674955.1 Nonomuraea sp. NPDC049695
AACCGAAGCCGCGCTCCCCGCTACAACCTGGGGAAAGTCAACAAGCGGCCCACGTCCCTGACCACCAAACGCGATCTCGGACCTTAAAGAACAAGCTAAGTTACTCGCGGGTACCGCCAACGGCTGTCCGCAGGTTCCTCAACCCCGATTCCGCCGCTTCACGTGACGTTCCGCGCAGCATGAGCTGGCCGGTACTGGTTCGGCGAGGCGCTTCCCTGCGCTGGCAATCTCGACGACGAACAGGCCGTAGACGTCACGAGGAAGCCAATTCAGCCGCGCGATGTCTTCACTCTGCTGGTCGAGGCGCATCGGAAGGCAGGGCGGCCAGGTCAGGGTCATCGGGTGGTGCGACGGTTTCCTGCTTGTGCAGCAGGGCTTGGGCAACCGCCGCGGCGGTGGCGGCCTGTGCCCACTGTTGCTCGGCGACTTTCAGCGCGGCCGCGAGCTCGGCGAGTTCGCCTCGCAGGCGTTCGGTCTCGCCGAGGGACGCGGCCCTGGCTTGGTCGGCGAGGATGCGGGCCTGCTCGGCCACGGCGGCCGCGGTGACGGCTTGCTCGCGCCGCTGCTGTTCGGCAGTGAGCGCCCGGCGCAGCCGGGCGGCCTCCTCGGCGTGTGCCCCGGCCATGCCGCGAGCCTGGTCGCGTTCCTGCTCGGCTTTCCGGGTCCGGGCTTCGTGTTCCTCCAGCCGGCGACGGAGGCCGGCGAGCTCGTGCTGCTGGTCGCCGGCCTGCTGTTCCAGCTCGGCGATGCGGGCGGTCGCGCCGGCGTGCAGCTCGGTGAGCTCGGCGGTTCGCCGGCGGGCGGTGTTCCGGTCGTGCTCGGCTTGGCGCTGCTGTTCGGCGGCGTCGGTGGCGAGCCGCTCGGCCTGGGCGCGTGCGGTCTGGTGCTCGCCGACCTGGCGCCAGGCCTCCTGCTCGCGCTCCTCGGCACGGTCGCGGGCGGTCTCGGCCTGGGCGCGGGCCTGTTCGGCGGCGGCGATGCGGGTGGCGGCGGTGTTGGCCGTGGTGGTGGCGCGCTGGTCGGCCGCCGCGGCGGCGGCGCGGGCTTCCTCGGCGGCCTGTTCGGCGGCCTCCACCTGGGCCAGCGCACCGCCGCTGAGCTCGGCCAGCTGGTTGCGCAGCGCCTCCTGGGCGGCCTGCCACTGCTCGCCGGCTGCCAGCAGCGGCGCGAGCAGGTCCCCGGCTCGCAGCAGCGCGTTGGCCACGGGGGCGGCGTGCGTGGTGGTGCGCGCCCGGTAGGCGGCCGCCCGGCAGGCGTCGCTGCAGTACTTGGCGCGGCTGCTGCGCCCGGGCAGCGCCTTCGCGCAGCCGGGGCCGGCACACCGCAGCTCCTCACTCACCTTGCCGTCACTTCCGGCCGGTACGTCGGCCGCCGCGGTTTCCTGATCGTTCGCCACGAGGAGCAGATTAGCGTTCGCACCGTTCGATCGCACCTCATTCGTACGTTCGCAAACGCTCAGATCGTATGGCTGGCCCGCGATAAGCTGACTTATCAAAGGTCAGGCATGACGGCGGCAACTCAAACGAAAAAGGGGCACAAAACGGACATGACGTATGACGGCGCATTGCGACCCGTGACCGAACCCCCCGCCGCCCCGCTCACCGAAGCCCCCACCGGCCACGCAGGACACAGCGTGGCCGACTTCGCCCTCAGCGAGGAAACACGACGCCTGATCTCCGAAGGCGTGCCCGCCAACACCCGCCGCGCCTACGCCCGCCAGTGGGCCACCTTCACCACCTGGTGCGCCCAGCGTGGCCGCCAGGCCCTGCCCGCCACCGGCCAGACCCTGGCCGAATACACCGCCCACCTGTGCGCCGCCGAACAGGCCCCGGCCAGCATCGAACAGGCCCTGGCCGCCGTCCGCACCATGCACCGCCTGTCCGGCCACACCGGCCAGCCCGCCACCGAAGCCGCCCGCCTGGCCCTGCGCGCCTACAAACGCCAGCGCGCCGAAGCCGGCGCCCGCGGCCAGCGCGAAGCCCCGCCCATCACCATCGACGCCCTGCGCGCCATGGTCACCGCCTGCGACCTCGACACCCCGATCGGACGCCGCGACCGGCTGCTACTGGTACTCGGCCTCGCGCTGATGGGCCGCCGCAGCGAACTCGTCGCCCTCACCCACGAAGACGTACGCGAGGTCGACGACGGGCTGGAGGTGACCATCCGCACCTCCAAGACCGACAAGAACTCCGACGGCGAAACCATCGCCATCCCCCGCGGCAGCCACCCGCTCACCGACCCCGTAGCCGCCTGGCGCGACTGGCTCCACGTCCTCGACCAGGCCGGACACACCACAGGAAGGCTGCTGCGCCGCATCAACCGGCATGGCACCATCGGCCCCTCCCTCGGCGCCGACGCCGTCAACACCATCGTCCGCGACCTCGCCATCCGCGCGAACGTACCCTCCGCCGACACCGTCACCGCGCACAGCCTGCGCGCCGGCGGCGCCACTGTCGCCTACGCCGCCGGCGTCCCCGTCGCCGTCATCGCCAAACACGGCCGCTGGGCCCCCACCTCACCTGTGGTCCTGCGCTACATCAGAGCCGTCGACCGCTGGCGCGACAACGCCATGCGCAACGTCGGTCTCTGAGCCCCTGCAGGGTCCAGCGGCCTCGCACAGTCGACATGCAAGCTCAGAGCAACGGAAGAAACCACCGCTATGGGCTACTTTGTCCCGCCCTGCGTACTGCAAACTTATGAACAACCCGCTGCATACGTGTGACGAACGCCCGTGCAATTTACGTGGCTAGTCCCATCTGCACGACCGCCGGTTCGGTGACGGTGCGCGAGGCCGCCGAGGTGAACGCGGTGGCGTAGTCGGTAACGTGAGCGACGTCCTTGAGCACGTCCAGCAGGTCAATCAGGCCCCACCGGCGGGAGATCTCCGCCTTGAGCGCCCTCAGGCCCGCCGGCTCCTCCTGCTTGCCCAGCGGCGGGACGCTGATCCACGGCTCACCCTTCTTCCGGGTGATCTTCACGCCGCCGGTGCTTGCGGAGCGCCTTGTCCAGCCGGTCGAGGGCGGCGGTGTGGCGGCGCTGCAAGTCAGCTGAGGGTTCCGAAGGCCAGGGTTTCGGCTGTGGATGACCGTGCCCCGGCGTGGGCCGGATTGCCTCTCACGGTGCCCCACAGCGCTGACCTGCGAGTACGCCGTTCCGGAAACGGCGCAGGCCCCCGGCGCGGCCCATGTCTGCCGTCCTCCGGCGCCACCCCTGATTGTGGCGGTGAGGGGCGCGCGCGGCACTTCGCCGAGGGTCTGTGGGAACGCACCCGTACGGCCCGCCGCCTGAAGACCGTCGTGGCCTACCGGTACGGCCTCGACTTCAACCCGTCCCGGCCCTTGGCGGCCGAGGTCGCGGAGGCGGCCGGCCGCCGATCAGCGGCGGCGCGGGTGGCGGGTCACGGACCCCGTGCTGCTGCGGCATCTCATCTGGATGCCGCAGCCCTGGTGGCGCAGAGCCTGGAGGTGGCGCCGTTCGCCAAACTGCTGTTCTCCTCGGACGCGTGGGGTCCGGCCGAGTTGTACCATCTCGGAGCGGCGCCGGGCGCCGGGCGCTGGCGCGGGTCCTGGGCGAGTTCGTGGCCGACGGGGAATGGTCGGCGGGGAATGGTCGGCGGGCCAGGCGGCGCGGGTGGCGGCCATGGTGGGCGCGGGGAAAGCCCGCCGCGTCTACGACCTGACCGTCCTCAGGCCCTGACGCCGTCCCGCTCCAGGGGCCGGGGGCGGTCCCACGGTCTCACTCCTTGATCGACAACCGCTGGACGTCGGCGTCCTCAAGCTGGACTGGGTTGTCCGGCATCGCCGAATACGTGCCCGCCGAGGTGACGACGTACTTCGCCTGCTCCGGGTTGAGGAGCGAGGCCGGCGAGTCGGGATAGGTCTCCAGGAACAGCATGTACGTGACGCCCGTCTTCAACGGCGTCGCGTCCGCCTCCTCGTACGTCACGCCGTCCAGCGTGCCGCCGAGCTCCTTCACCTGGATGACCTGCCCGACCCGGGCCAGCCCCTTGCGCACCTTGACCACCTCGACGGAACTGACCGTCATGACCGTGGGTGGCGCGGCGGGCGGAGCCTCCGCGTCGGGCGTGGCCCCGGCGTTCGGATTCAGCTGGGGGTCGGTCTCGGTGTCGTCGTCGGCCGGTTCGACCTCCGTCATGACCCGTTTGGTCCCGGTCAGCCGGCCCTCGATCACCAGCTTCGCCCCGGCGAACAGCGCGTCTGCGCTGTCGTACGTCGGATAGTCGGCCGCGTAGACGACGTTCTTCTCCTCCGCCGCGCAGGCGGACAGCAACAGCACAGCCAGGGCGGCCACCCCGAGCCGCCGCATTCGAGCCTTCATCGACTTCGACTCCCGTTCTCCTCGTGAATGTCGTCGGGCGGGGCCGGTCAGTAATAGGCGTTGACGTCCGAGACGTCATGCGACTGCGGTTTGGTCATCGTGTCGCGATTTCTACTCCGGTTCATGATGGAGGTGGTGCTGTTGTGCGCGAGATTGAGCGCGTGCCCCAATTCGTGCACGAAGACGCCGGTCACGTAGTTGGAGAAATTGATCGCGTCCCGGTTGATGGTGCGGCTGTTCAGCTTGATGTACAGGCAGCTGTCGCCGCATCGGGTGTAGTGCCCGTACCAGGTGTTCCGGTACGACTTCGCGGTGATCGTCGAGCCGGCGTTCCGGTTCTTGTAGATGTTGGCGGGGGAGGACGTGGCGTTCCAGTTGGCCAGCGCCTTGTTCATCGGCTTCTGCCACGTGTCGTTGTAGTTGTAGGGTTCGATGCCGATGCTGGCGATGAGCTGGCCCGTCCCGTTCCAGTGTGCGGACGCGGGGGTCGCGCTGATGCTCACGCAGACGATGCCGGCGAGAGTCGCGGCCAGCAGTCGCGAGGCTTTTCTTTTCGCGTTCCGGGCGCGGAGGTCTGACAATGCCACGTTCCACTTCGATTCTTCTCGGGCAGGGCGGAACAGCGTGACGGGTGGAGGAATTGCGTGGTCACCGGTCGCGCCCGGACGGGCGGCCGGCGCGGTTTCGCCGAGGCGTTCTTACTATGGGCGGTTCACGTCGGCGGAAACCGTTTGCACGCTGTGACGGTACTCGACGCGCAGTTATACGCACAAGATCAACGCAGAGTTCCGGAAACCATCGTCTCCGTCATATCGGCCGGTCCTCCCAGGTGCGCGGAAACTGCCCGGACGTCGATCCTGAAAAATCGCTGTGAATCCGCGGCCGTGGCGTTCGGCCGCGGGACCCGGGGGCCTGAGGGCATGGAGTGCCGGAGCGTCCAAGGAAGCTGACGTTCTGGGCCAGGGTGAGCCGGTCGGAGTAGTTCACGGTGGCGGTCGAACGCCGCATGCAGGCGCGCCACGCGTCCGAGCAACGCGAACACGTCCGTTTCAGCAGCCGGCAGTCTCGCGAGCGTTGGCGCCGATGTCGCCGTTGCCGAGCCAGAGCCCGTCCCAGAGATGCCCGGCCGGCTGCCGGAGTCCCCACCGGCTCCGACGAAGGCGGCCATCATGTTGCGGTCACGGGCTGGTACACGTCAGGGACGGGGTGGAGCCGTAAAGAATCAAGGTGTCGATTCTGTGACACGTGGGACATCGTCGTGCGGTGTGACGGAGTTCAGCAGCGCGTCGGCGCTGGAGTATCGGGTTGCGGATCGGGTGACTGCGTAGCCGGTCTCCTCCAGCAGCGGGCGGACCCAGATCTTGGCGTTGCCGATAGTGCGTCGGCTCACTTGAAACAGTTCGGCGACGACCTGCCAGGTGCAGACTTTGCGCATGCCGAGGATGACCGCCAGGACGCGCTCGGCGTCGGTGATTTTCTCCTGGAAGATGCCTCCGCGGGCGCCGGCCTGCCGGTCACCGCCGCGCTGGCGATGCTTGCGCTGCTCGGCCTCGGCGGCCTGCCGCAGCGACAGCCGCTCGATCAGTGCGGCCAGTTCCGGGCGGCTCATCCCGGTCAGTGCCGGATCTCCGAGCAGCGCCAGCCGGTTCGGTCGTGTCGGGACGGTGTTGCTGTCCAGGAAGTCGCGGAGCGCACCGGCGCTGGTGAAGCGCAGCACGGTGGGTTCGATCTTGAGTTTGCGGGCGGCCAGGAGCTTGCCGGTCTCGGTGACCGCCTGACCGATCGGCGGCTGGCTGATCTCGAGCATCTCCGACAGGACGCGCTGGGAGCAGATCTGGCGGAGATAAACGATGGCGATCAGGACCTTGTCGGCGTCGGTGAGCAGGGGGCGTCCGTGGTTGGCCTTGGCCTGTCGGCGTGGGCCACCGCGGATTTCGAAGTTGCGCTGCTCGGCCAGGGCCGCCTGCCCCGATGCCAGGGACACGGCCAGCTCGTTCAGCTCCTCTCGGCTCATCCCGGTCAGCCGGGGATCGGCCAGGGCGTGCAGGCTTTCGGACCGGATGCGCGCCCGGTCGTCGCATAGGGGCAGGTGCGGGTTGCCGTCTGCCGGGCCGATCGTGTAGTTCCAGGCGCCGCGCTCGGTATGCGAGACGATCGGCAGCATGCTCATCCGCTCGGCGGACACCGACACGCCCAGCGGGTAGGCGTTGGTGTCCAGTTCGGCCGCGACGGTCAGCCCGGTGCGGGTGCGGGTCGCGGCGATGCTGTTGACCACGACCTCGTGGCTGGTCAGGGGCCTGCCACGCCAGTTCATGGTGATGTGCGAGAACAGCCGGTGCTCTATCTTGTTCCACTTGCTGGTGCCGGGCGGAAAGTGGCAGACGGTCACCGCCAGCCCGGTCTCGGCGGCGAAGTCGGCCAGCTCGGCCTTCCATAACCGGTAGCGATAGCTGTTGGAGCCCCCGCAGTCCGCCGTGATCAGCAGCCGGTTCGCGTTCGGGTAGTCCAGGCTGCCGCGGCCGCGCCACCAGCGCCGGATCGACTCCACCGCGAACGCCGAGGTGTCGTGATCGATCCCGACGTTCACCCAGCCCGTGTCGTTGACCACGTCGTAGATCCCGTACGGGATCGCGTGCGGCACGTCCGGGCCGGTGAAGAAGAAGCTGTGGTCCTCGACCCGAACCGGATCGCCCTTGGGCCGCCACTGCCGGCCGGCGTTCGGCAGATCGCCCAGATGCTCCTTCTTCTTCGTGTCCACGCTGATCACCGGCTCGCCGTCCGCCTGATGGGCCTTGACCTGCTCGTTGATGTAATGGAATTGCGCGTCCCGGTCCGGATGCTGCTTGCCTTCCAGCGTCTTGGCATTGGCCTGCAGGCTGAAGCCTTGTTCCTTCAACAGCCGGCCCACCGTCGGCGCCGAGACCGGGTGGCCCCGCCCGGTCAGCTCTTGGGCCAGATCGCGCAGCGACTTGGTGGTCCAGCGCAGCGGCGACATCGGATCCCCGCGCTCATCCGGCTCCACCAGCGCCAGCAGGGTTGGCACCAGACCCGGGTCCTGAGCTTCGGCGGCCTTGCGACCTCCACCACGACGACGGACGCGGCCGTCCGGCAGCGGATCCCCGCCGGCCTCCAGCTCGAACACCCCGGTGCGGACCGTAGTTTCGGACACTCCGGCCACCGCCGCCACCGTCCGCACCCCACCATGTCCGAGCAGCCGAGCCTCCTGCCCCATCACCAGACGCCGCTGCCGCTCGTTCAAATGCGGAAACAGCACCCTGAACCGCGAGACGAGCTGATCGCGGACCTCGCTCGGTATGCCCATACCAAGTCAACGAGTCCAAGATCGAAAAGCAACGCCTTATTTCTTGACGGCTCCGGTGGACGGGGCACCGTTGCCAAGAAAGCCGAACGTGGTCGTGCCGGAGGCCGGGATCGAGGCGTTGTACGAGGTGTTCGACACCGTCACCGCGGAACTGTTGCCGCTCAGGGTGCCGTTCCACAGTTGGGAGATCGACTGACCGCTGCTCAGCGTCCATCTGACGGTCCACCCGTTGACCGCCGAGTTGCCTGCCTTCACCGTGACCTCGCCCTGGTAGCCGCCCGACCACGAGTTCACAGTGCGGTAGTTCGCAGTGCAGGCGCCTGTGGCACTGGGTGACCCTCCTCGACCCGGAGGGCAACGAGTTCTGCGTCCTGAGTGAGCGGAAGAGCTGAGCGGAGGCCGGGCAGTTGTCCGGGGCCCCGACGTCCCACACAGCAACACGGACAGCATTGATACGGAAGCCGGATGGCGGTGGCGCGGCGCGCGCCGTGCTCGGTCCTGTGGCAGCCAAGCACGGCTGGGGTTTCTCCCCGGAGGCGGGCCGGAGCCGTTCACTGGACGAACTCGCCGCTGGGGGCGATCCGGTCGAAACCATGAGGCTCTTGAAGGTACGCCGCTGTACGACCTGATCGCAGCTGGTCGATACCGGGGACGAACCGGTCGGCTCGCGCGGCATGGCCCTGGTAAGCGTCGCGGTGGACGGCTGGCGGACAAGGCTCTCCACGGCGCGCACCTGCAGCTCGACCAGCCACCACGAGCACGACGAAGGCCTCGGGCACCATCGGAGCCAGCCCGGCACTGGTGATGATCATCGCATTGCGGGCGACAGCGAACGGACCGTCGATCCGGTCAGGCATCAGGAGTGCGGGACCGATTCCGGGCAGACCCGACGTCCATCCACCGACGATCCCGTCGTCACAGCGCTCGGATCATCGAGATCGCGCCGGGCGTGACGGACGAGAGCCCTGACTTCCTGCTGTGACGGCGCCCCCGGCGTCCCCGGCCCCTGGATCGCGGCCGGCGGCCGAGTCACCAGGGTGAACGTGTCCCCGTCCCACTCCACTCGGCCGCCGGTGGGCGGGGCGAAGTGGCTGCCCAGGAGCAGGGTGCCGGTGCCGGCCAGGGTGGCGAGCAGGCGGCGCCGGGTGGCGACCGCCTGAGGAGGGTCGACGTCCACGCAGCTCGTGATGGCGGGGTGGCGCAGTTGCACCGGGTGGTGCACGCAGTCGCCGGTGATGAGGGCCGTGCCCGCCCGGACCGCGACGTGGCCGGGGGTGTGGCCGGGGGTGGGGTCGAGCCGTACGCCGGGGGCCACCTCCACGCCGCCCGGGGGCACGTCCACGAGGTCGAGCAGGCCGGCGTCCCTGATGGGGTGGACGGAGTCGCGGAACATCGCCCGCCTGGGCTCGTCCATGTCCACCGAGGCCCAGTAGTCCCATTCGGCGCGTGAGGTCACGTACCGGGCGTTGGGGAAGGTGGGGGTCTGGTCCGGCAGGGTGTTCCAGCCGACGTGGTCGGTGTGCAGGTGGGTGAGGATCACCAGGTCGATGTCGCCGGGGGTGTAGCCGGCGGCGGCCAGGCGGCTGAGGTACGGGGTGTTCAGGTCGTGCCAGGCGGGGTTGGCGCGTCGCTTGCCGTTGCCGATGCCGGTGTCCACGAGCACCCGCAGGCCGCCGGTGGTGAAGGCGAAGCTGTGCGTGGACAGGCGCAGCGTGCCGGTGTCGTCGGCGAAGCCGTCGCGGAGCCATGGGGTGTCCCGTACCAGGCCGGGAGTGGCGTCCGGGAGCAGCCATGGACCGGTCGGCGCGGGCAGCTCCGTCTCGTCGACGCGGTGGATGGTGAGGTCGCCGGCCGTCCAGGAGGTCATCGGAGATCCCTTCTAAAGCGAAATGTTTGCGTTAGTGGACTCTACCCTCCTATAGTCCCTTAACGCGAAAAGTTGGCTTTAAGGAGCTCTCTGATGACCGACCGACTCACCGCCCGGGAGGCCGCCCGCTGGGCGGCTCGCGCCGGCCTGCCACTGAGGGAGGAGCGCCACGCCGTCGTGGCCGCCACCGCCGACCACATCGCCGCCGTCGTGAGCACGCTGCGCGACCTCGACCTCGGCGAGACCGCCCCCGGCGCCCCGCCCGCGGGATGGGAGAGCGCCGATGTCTCCCTTTGAGCTGACCCTCGCCGAGGCGTCCGCCGCCATCGGCCGCCGTGAGCTGTCCCCGGTGGAGCTGACCGAGTCCGTGCTGGCTCGCCTGGAGGCCGTCGAAGGCCCGCTCGGCGCGTACGCGGCCGTGGTCGCCGACTCCGCCCGCGCAGGCGCGGCCACGGCCGAGCGTGAGATCGCCGCCGGCCGCCAGCGCGGGCCGCTGCACGGCATCCCGTACGGGCTGAAGGACCTCATCGACGTGGCTGGGCTGCCGACCGGGGCCGGCTCCCTGGCCAGGACGGGCCACGTGGCGACCGCCGACAGCGCCGTGGCCGCCCGCCTGGCGCGCGCCGGAGCGATCCTGGTGGGCAAGACGCACACGCACGAGTTCGCGTACGGGCTGACGACGCCGCAGACCCGCAACGCCTGGGACCCGCGCCGGATCGCGGGCGGATCCAGCGGCGGCTCGGCGGTGGCCGTGGCCGCCGGGACCGCGCTGTTCGCCCTCGGCACCGACACCGGCGGCTCCATCCGGGTGCCCGCCGCGCTCAACGGCGTCGTCGGGCTCAAGCCGACCTACGGGCTGGTCTCGCGGCACGGCGTGGTGCCCCTGTCCTGGTCGCTCGACCATGTCGGGCCGATCACCAGGACCGTGGCGGACGCCGCGCTCGTGCTGCCCGTGCTGGCCGGGTACGACCCCAGGGACCCCGCGAGCCTGCCCGCCGCCGCCTTCGCGCCGGCGCCACGCGAGGACCTGCGGGGCCTGCGCGTGGGAGTGCCGGTCAACCACTACTTCGAGCACGTCGCCCCCGTCGTCGAAAGCGTCGTACGGGCGGCCATCGACCGGCTGGCGGGCCTCGGGGCCGAGCTGATCGACGTGGAGATCCCCCACTCCCGCCACGTCCAGGCCACCCAGTGGGGGCTGATGGTGCCGGAGGCCACCGCCTACCACGAGCCGACCCTGCGTGCCACGCCGGAACGGTACGCGCCCGACGTGCGCGTGCTGCTGGAGGCCGGGGCGCTGATTACGGCGGCCGACCACGTACGGGCGCGGCGGGCGCGCACGCTCATGCGGCAGGCGTGGGCGAGCCTGTTCGAGCGGGTGGACGTGATCGCGGCGCCCGCGGTCCCGATGACCGCCGTACCGGCCGGGCAGGAGAGCGTGGCCTGGCCCGACGGGACCGTGGAGGCCGTCTCCGACGCCTATGTACGCCTCAGCGCGCCCGCCGACATCACCGGCGTGCCCGCGCTGACCCTCCCGGCCGGCCACGACGAGTCCGGCCTGCCGATCGGCCTGCAGCTCATGGGGAGGGCGCTGGGCGAGGCCACCGTACTGAGCGCCGGGCAGGCGTATGAGGCGGCCCACGGTCGTGCCGGGGTCCTGGCGCCGGCCCCTGCTCATTAACATCGGGGCATGAGTCGTAAGGCGATGGCCCGTCCGGGGGGACGCAGTGCGCGCGTGCAGGAGGCCGTGCACGCCGCGGTGCGGGAGCTGGAGGCCGAGCAGGGGCGGGCGGCGCTGACCGTCCCGGCCATCGCGGCCAGGGCCGGGGTCACTCCCTCGACCATCTACCGGCGCTGGGGTGACCTGCACGAGCTGCTGTCGGACGTGGCGGTCGAGCGCCTGCGCCCCGAGGCGCCGCCGGCCGACCACGGAGCCCTGGAGGCGGATCTGACGGCCTGGGCGGAGCACTTCCTCGACGAGATGTCCTCCCCGCCGGGCCGGGCCTACATCCGCGACGCGCTGCTCGGCGATCCCGACGGCACGAACGCGGGTCAGTGCTCCGCCTACGCCGCCGGCCAGGTCGAGGTCATCCTCGACCGGGCGCGGCGGCGCGGCGAGACCGCGGTCGGCCTGGAGACGGTGATGGACCAGGTGGTGGCGCCGATCATGTACCGGATCCTGTTCCGGCCGGAGGGGCTGGGGCCCGCCTATACCCGCGAACTGGTGCGTACGGCCTTGGCGATGGCCTGAGAGGCGGATGGCGGGGAATGGGATGTCAGGCGGTCAGGCCGGCGCTGACCAGCCAGATGTGCTCGCAGGTCGCAGACACCTGTCGCAGCTTCTCGCGGGACTCTTGCGAGGCCTGGTAGAAGGACCGCTCGATCATCCAGCACAGGGCGGCTGCCATCGCTGACGCTTGTTCTGGTTCGTTGCCCGCCTGAACGCCGGCTCGCTCCAGGACGGCGGTGATGGCCGCGATGAACAGGTCAGCTGTGCGGCTCCACAGCTCGCCGATCTCCGGCACGGTCAACGACAGGTCGATCGCCGTACGAAAGACCGGGCCGTGCTCGTTCCACAGCTCGACCGTGCGCCGCATGGCTGCCGCGATGGCCTGGCGCGGCTCCTCGCTCTGCGCGGTGACCCTGGACCGCTCCCACAGGTGCTCGACGGTCCGGGCCACCAGTGCCGCGACCACTTCCTGCTTGGAGCCGAAGTAGAAGTACAGGGCACCGCGTGTGATGCCGGCACCCTGGGAGATGTCGCCGACGGTCATGGTGTCGTAGCCCTTCTGCACCAGCAGGGCTTCGCAGGTGTCCAGAATGGCCCGCTCCCGGACATCGCCCTTGCGCTCGATGGCGCGCCGGCTCCGCGGGGAGTGGTGGCCGGGCATCAGAGCCGGGCACCTTCGGCGAAGTCGGTCGTACGGGACAGCGCCCCCATATGCGGATGTCCTCGTCCACAGCCGCGCGGGCGGCGGTGACCAGTCGTAGAGCGTCCGAACCCAGGACAAGGTGGGCCGGCGGCCGGTCGGCCGACGCGATGCGCACGACGGCCTCCCCGGCCTTGGCCGGATCGCCCAACTGGTTCCCGCTGGCCTTCTGCCGCGCCGCGCGGATGGGATTGAACAACTCGTCGTAGTCGTCGATGGTCCGCGCGGCGCGAGTCATGGACCGGCCGGCCCAGTCGGTACGGAAGGAGCCGCTCTCTTCAGGGACCCGGCATCATGATCGGGTGGACAGACTCTTAGTGAGTTGACCGAGCAACTGGGGGCCGAGGAGGAGCGGTTGCCTCGTCTGGTGGCCACGCGCAGCGTCCTAGCCACCTGCGGCGGTGACATGCCCGCGGCGAACAGCCCGACAGCCTCCAAACGCACCTGTTCACGCTTGGCCCCCGCCGGGGTCAGACCGCCGCCATCCGGATAACGCATCCCTCTGGCATACTCCCGACCCCCGCCCCGAGCAGACAACCGTGCGGTGGCACCTCAGACTTTCAACCTCTGTCGTGTGCACTGCGTGCTGAAATCAGGAGCCACCCAAAGGATCTCGTAACGAGAAGGATTCCGGGTCATCGTTCTCGAGCACCCGCCTGGCGTCCGTGGATACTGCGGCGAGCAAGGCCATGGCACGTGCGTGTTCCACCGTACGCGGTGGATGCCGGAGCGCCCAGCGCAGCACAATAGCGCCCTCAAGCGATCGACAATACGTTTCTGCGCTTGATGTCTCCACCTCCGTCCACTCCTGTAGCGCACGCTTGGGATCCGTGAGCGATTCAATGAGCTCTACATCCATCTTTCGTATGTCGAGACGCAGCCGCCCGTCTTCCGCCCGGCCGAGGACCACCCCGCGCACCTGCTCACCCACGGGGGGCCAAGCATTGGCCTCGACACGAATGTGGGCTATGTGTGACCGGTCCACGAAGCCTCGTTCGCCCGCGGCCGACCGGATGATCAGACCGTACGGCCGGTGGCCGACTACCATGGCGTCCACCAGTGAATATTTTGGAGACATGACAGTTTCCATGGCTGATCGTCCATTCAGATCGGCGTGTCCCTGACATCATATAGTTGCTCCTGTTCCATGCGAAAGCCGCAGGACCGGGCTCACGTCGCCTGCACGCCGGACACCGCCTGGCCAGTAGACGGGTTTCCGCCAGGCTCATCACGAGGGCACTGGAAATACCTCGGTTTCAATGTCACCATGTCTTTTCGACGCGTCAGCAGAAATTCACTCACATTCGTCTTTCCGATCCCTACCTGACGCCCCTTGGACGCCTTTTCCTCCTCGCTCACCACGACGGTTCTCAGCCAACGCACCATGAGGCGGTTTGACACCCCCCCGCAGGGCGATGCCGAAGGCCCACAACCTTCATCTTTCACATAACACCGCTTCCAGGATGATTTCCTACAAATCGACCCCTTTCGCGTTCAGGACGCAATCCAACAACGAGCCCATCGCCACCATCGCCCTGCCTCAGACGGTAGGACGTGCTTTCGCATGCGACCAGGCCCGAATCACGAAACCCTAGCTCACCCACTCCCTCAGAAGGAGCCGCACCCGAAACGATTTGGGCACTGGCGCGTGCTGTCCCGGGAAGCGTGGTAGTCGACTCGTGGTGGTTCCGGCTGCGTGACCTGCTGCACGCGAAGGCCGGGATCGAGAGCACGCGAACCGACGGGACCGTGGAAGTCTGGTGCGATGTACCCGCCGAGGTCGCCAGGGAACGTTTCGCGAGTCGACGGCGAAGCGCCCTCTACCAGGACGAGCGGCGCCTGGCTGACGACTGGCAGACGTGGGCGGCGAAGGCTGAGCCGCCGGGCCTCGTACCCACCGTCATGGTCGACACGAGCCGACCCGTTGACTGTGTCCGGTTGGCAGCGCAGATCAACCATCACACGACGCGGCAGAACCCCACCAATGCCTGGTGCACGCCCGAGAGGTCTTCCGCCGAGCGAGTCTCCGGCTCATCATGATCGCGGCCAAGCGGGCCGGGTGTCGCCTGGCTGTACGCCAATGCGCGCTGTCCCCGATGAGCAGGTGAGTGGCAGCGTCGCGGTCGTGGGAGCCGACCCGGACAGTTACGGGAGATCGAAGGGGGCCGGGGAGTGGCCTCCCCAGATCCGGCGGGATGCCTGTTCGGGGTAGGGCAGAGTCTTCGACTCGGTGTCCAGGACGCGGGTGAGGTGCTCGCCGGGCCGGTGGGCGGGCCAGCCCGCGTCGCCGGTGGTGACGAAGCGGACCCATGCCTCCTGGAGTTCGCGGGAGAGCGCGACGGCCTCGGGGGTGGGCTCCTCGCCGATGAGCTGGGTGCCGACGGGGCTGTCCAGCGTGCCGAACGCCAGGGGCACGTCGAGGCTGTGGCAGGCGCCCAGGATGCCGCCGAGGGCCGGGGCGGCCCAGCACAGTTCGAACAGGTACGAGGTGCCGCCGGCTGCGGCGTTCGCCTCGGCCAGCTGCTGTGACGGCATGCGGAAGAGGGCGTCGGCGTACACCGTCTCCACCAGCTCCTCCGGGCCTGCCTGCGGGAACGCGGCACGGTAGGCCCGCGCGCCGTCAGGCTGCGGGGCGTGCAGTTCCAGGGCTGCGTGGGCGTCCTGCTCGGTGAAGGTGCCGTACCGTCCGCTCACGACGCTGAAGTACCGGAATTCGTCCCGGGTGTGGCCGACGAGCAGTTCGGTCCCGCTCGCGCGCGCGCCGGTCAGCGCGGGCCAGGGCGTTTCCGGCAGGACCTCGCCGTCGACGACGGGACACAGCGCGGTGCCGGTCTCCGTGAGGCGTCCCCAGCTCTCCCGGTACGCGTGGAGGCCGGCGTTGAAGGAGGTGAGCTCGGCGGCCAGGTGCCATGGGTCGAGGTCGCGCAGGGCCTCGGCGGTCGGGGCCGCCGCGCCGAGGCGGTCCGCGAACGCGGCGGTGACCTGCCGTGCCAGCGCGGGGGTACTGTGCAGCCCCGGCACCGAATGGGCGATGGCCCGCCGGAACAGGCCGCGCGCGGACTTCATCGTCAGCAGGGCGGCGACCGAGCCCGCCCCGGCGGACACCCCGCCCACGGTGACCCGGCCGGGGTCGCCTCCGAAGGCGGCGATGTTGCGCTGCACCCACTCCAGCGCCGCGATCTGGTCGAGGAATCCGCAGGTGGAGGAGACGCACACCTTCACCGGTGAGGTGATGTTGTCCCGGGCGAGCGAGGCGCTGCTCACCCCCGTGGTGCGCTGACTTGGACGCGATGTCGTCCACGGCACCCGACGAGGCCGTCCGCGCGCTGGTCGATCGCCTCTTCGAAGTGTGGTCCAGCCCGCGGGGACGGCGCAGCCAGGAGCCTCGTCGAGGCACATCTCGACTACTTCCTCACGTGCACCATGACCAGGGAGGCGACGTCATGACCGTCCACGACACCCAGGTGCTCGTCGTGGGAGCCGGGCCCACGGGGCTGACCGCGGCGATCGAGCTGCTCCGGCAGGGTGTGGACTGCATGCTGATCGACGAGCGGAGCGAGCCCGCACGGTACTCCCGCGCGCTCGTCCTTCAGGCCCGCTCCCTGGAGCTGCTGCAGATGCACGGCCTGAGCGACGCGTTCGTCCGCGAGGAGACCGTGGACGCCATCGTCCCCTATCCGCTGCGCATCGGGAGCCCGCAGTGGATCACCAGGTTCCGCGCCCAGAACCGGCTGCTGACCACGTACAGGAACGGCAGGATGTTCTTCGTCGGCGACGCGGCGCACCTCTACATCCCCGTGGCCGCCCAGGGCATGAACACCGGCATCCAGGACGCCTTCAACTGGAAACTGAGCTTCGTGTGCCGGGGCCGGGCGCCCGAGTCGCTGCTCGACAACTACGACGAGGAACGGCACGTCATCGGCGAGCGGACCCGCAAGCTCTCCGACCTGCTCTTCCATCTGTTCATCAAACAGGCCCGCTCGGCGAGTACCGGCACACGGCGCTGTCGAAGGCGCAGCGCTCCGGCGGGCTGCCGAAGAGCGCGATCAACGCCGGCGACCGGGTGCCCGACCTCGACCTCGCCGACAGCGGCGGCCTCGGCGTCCGCCTGTACGACCTGATGCGCACGCCGGGATTCGTGCTCATCGGGTACGCCTCCTCCTGCACCTCCAGCCGGAAGAAGGAGGCCATGGCGGCCGAGCTGTCCCGGCTGCAGGATCGTTACGCCGGTTCGCTGCGGTGCTTGATGGTGCTGGGCAAGGGGCTGTCCAGCCAGGGGGACGTCCCGACGTTCCTCGACGCACGGCGCGAGGTGCTGCACCAGCTCGGCGCCCGACCGGGTGACGTGTTCCTGGTCAGGCCCGACGGCTATCTCGCCTTCCGCGCCGGCGACCCGCGCAGGCTGCCGGGGCTGCTCGGCTCCTGGCTGACCGCGCCCGCCGCCGGCGGCGAGGTCCGTGGAGCTCGGCCGCCGGATGGCCGACCGCCTGCGCTCGCTGGGCATGGTCCCGGTGCTGCCCGGCTACTTCGGCACCGTGCCGGCGGACTTCAAGTCCCGCAACGCGGCCGCCAACACGATCCCGCAGGGAACGTGGAACAAGCTGGAGCGCCCGCACTGGCTCGACCCGACGAACGCCGTGTTCGCTCGCGTCGCCGCGAAGTTCTACCAGGTGCAGGCGGAGCTGTTCGGCGACAGCACGATGTACAAGATGGACCTGCTGCACGAGGGCGGCAAGGCCGGGACGGTCGATGTCGCGGCGGCCTCCAAGGCGGTGCAGCGGGCGCTGAACACCGCCCACCCCAAGGCGTTGTGGACGATCCTGGGCTGGCAGGCGAACCCGCTGCCGGCGACGTTGCAGGCCATCGACCGCAGCAAGATGTTCATCGTGGACGGCATCAGCGAGGAGCCGGGCATCACCGACCGGGACAAGGACTTCTTCGGCACCGGGTACGCCTTCGGCACCATCTGGAACTTCGGCGGCCACTTCAACCTCGGCGCCAGGCTGACGGTCTGGAACGAGAAGTTCCACGCCTGGCGTAACAAGGCCGGCACGGCGATGAACGGCATCGCGCTGATGCCCGAGGCCATCGACAACAACCCGGCCGCGGTCGCGTTCTTCGCCGACCTGCCCTGGCAGGACGGCCCCGCCGACCTGCGGCAATGGTTCGACGAGTACGCCACCGCCCGCTACGGCGGCGACGACCCGCACGCCAGGGCGGCCTGGCGGATCCTGCTCGACACCGTCTACAGCTGGCCCGCCGGCGCCGACACCCGCCACGTGACCGGCCTGTACGACGACGAGCCCGGCCTGGCGAACACCGGCTACCCGCTCCAGTACGACATCGCCGCCTTCGACCGCGCGCTCGACGAGCTGCTCCAGGTGGACCCGGCCCTGCGCGGGTCGGGCGCCTACCGCTACGACCTGGTGGACGTCGCCCGCCAGGTGCTGGCCAACCACAGCCGCCTGGAGCTGCCGCAGATCCGCGCCGCGTACCGGGCGAAGGACCTCGGCCGTTTCGAGCGCCTGACCGGGCAGTGGATGGACCGCATGCGGCTGATGGACCGGCTGCTCGGCACCGACCCGAACTTCCTGCTCGGCACCTGGCAGGCCGAGGCCCGCAGGCAGGCCGCCACCCCCGCCGAGGCGGCCGTGCTCGACCGCAACCTCAAGTCGCTGGTCACCCTCTGGGCCACCGGCACCGATCTGCAGGACTACGCCCGCAGGGAGATGAACGGCCTGGTCGGGCAGTACTACGCCAAGCGGTGGCAGCTGTTCTTCGACAGCCTGAAGGCGGCGCTGGGCGCGGGCAAGGAGTACCCCGACCCGATCGACTGGCAGGCCGTCGCCAGGGAGTGGGCCGGCGCCGGCACCGAGCTGGCCGCCGAGCCGGGCGGCGACGCATACCTGGAGGCGAGCCGGGTGGCCGCGCTGTCGCAGGGCGCGGTGACCGTCGGGACCGACCGCAAGGGCGTCAAACCGGGCGGGACGGTATGCGTCACCGCGACCTTCGCCAACGGCAACACGCTGCGGCCCGCCGAGAACGTCGCCGTCCGGCTCGACGCCCCGGACGGTTACCAGGTCCAGCCCGCCTCGCCGGTCACGGCCGGTCAGGTGGAGCCGGGCGGCACGCTGACCGCGACCTGGACGGTGACCGTTCCCGCCGCCGAGGCCCCTGGCGGCAGCCCGGAGCTGGGCGTCACCGCCTCGTGGGGCGCCGGTGACGACGTACGGCAGGACAGGGCCGCGACGCGGCTGCTGATCGCCGGCGCCGCCCCGTCCTCGTACCGGACGATGTCGAGCACGCAGGCGGAGTTCGCGCCCGCGAGCGGCGGGGTCGCGATCGCGGCGGGCGGCGCGGACCTGTGGCGGGCGACCAACGAGCTGGCCGCGGCCTACCGCAAGGACGCCCTGGCCGACGGCAAGCAGCTCACCAGCACCGTGCAGCGGCAGGACGGCGCGGCGGACTGGACCAGGTCCGGGCTGGTGGTGGGCAACGACCTGGCCGTCCCCGGCTCCACCGGCTACGCGAACATCGCCGTCACGCCCGGCCGCGGCTGCGTGTTCGGCTGGGACTCCGACGGTGACGGGCAGCTCGACTCGTACAGGGAGGCCGGCGGGTTCGCCCCTCCCGTACGGGTGCGCATCGGCAAGTCCGGCGACCGGCTCACCGGCTCCTGCAGCAGCGACGGCAAGAACTGGGCCGTGATCGGCTCGGCCCGCGTCCCCGGCGCCGGCGCGGCGCTCGACGCGGGGCTGTTCGTCAGCGCCGCCAACCGGCACACCGGCCAGGAGGCGATCGCCGTGCTGACCGATCCGGTGGCGGCGGCCTCCACCGCGCGCGACGGCTCGCGGGACACGGTGCAGAGCCTGCGCAAGCCGGTCAAGGCCCTGAGCTCGGAGCCGAACAGGAACCCCGAGTACGCCAACGACGGCGACCGCGACAACTCACCGTACTTCTCCAGCCAGATGGACTGGGACACCACCTGGTGGCGGATCGATCTGGGAGCGGTCAACGACCTCTCGCGCGTCAACGTGCGCACGTACGTCTCCGGCGAGCGGTACTACGAGTACCGGTTGGAGGGCAGCCTGAACGGCACCGCCTGGTACACCCTGGGCGGGCGCCGCGGCACCCGGGCCGCCACCGACGCCGGGGACACGATCACCCTGGAGGCCAGAGCCCGGTACCTGCGGGTGGTCGGCACGTACAACAGCGCCAACCTGGCGTTCCACCTCACCGAGGTCAGCGCGTACGGCACGCCGCGAAGCTGATCCCCCGCGCCCTCGGAGCCGCTCGCGGCCGGGGGCTCACCGGTGTGGGGTGAACCCCATGGACTCGTACAGGCGCCGGGCACGAACGTTCTCCTCCGTCACCGCGAGCGACAACAACCCGTGGCCCTGCGCGCCGAGCGCGTGCATCGCCGCTTCGACGAGCCGCCGTCCCAGCCCCCGGCCGGTGTGCGACGGCGCGGTGAAGACGAACGCCAGCAGCGGCACGTCCTTCCAGACCGTCACCAGCGCGGCGGCCACAGGCCGCCCGCCATCCTCGGCGACGAAGGACGCGGCGGGCAGGAAGGGCCCGTAGGCGCCGGTGAAGGCCAGCCGGATCTCCTCCGTCGCCGCGGCCACGCTGCCTCCGGCGTCCTCTTCGTCGGGCGTTCCCCGGTAGGCCTCCCACATCAGCTGCCCCAGCGCCGGCAGGTCGGCCTCCACCGGGTGCCGGAAGTCGTGAGCCGGTACGTTTTGCGGCAGGCGCACGTCGAGACGCGACCGCCGGGGAGCCACGGGAACCTCGGTCATCCTGACAGTGTCCCCGGCCGATCCGCCCGTCCTCGCACCGGCCCCGCTGTCACGGAATCCTCGGACGGGCTCAGGCGCTCGGTCAGGAAGGCGAGGATCTCGTCCCTGGCCCGCACGGTGGGATGCCCGTCCTCGTCCACGAGGTGGGCGGTGACGACGCTGTGCGGGGTCTCGACCACGTCGGCGAAGAACGGCGGCGGGCTCGGGTTCGCCGAGCCGCCCGGCAGGACGCGGCCGTCGAAGGCGTCGCCGAGCAGCGCCCGGTAGGCGGCGAAGCGCTGGCCGGTGCACCAGCGGTCGTTGTCGAAGCGGTAGGCGAGCACCGTCAGCCCGTCGCGGGTGACACGGTCGCGGACCGCGCGCGCGTCCTCGTCGCCGAGTTCGAGCCCGGCGGGGTCGTCCAGCGGCAGGGACGGGTGGTTGACCACCGGCGCGATGACGGCCGGTTCGAGCGCCATCGTGAGGGCGAAGTTGCCGGTGAAGCACAGCCCGATCGCGCCGACTCCCGGGCCGCCGCATTCGGCGTGGGCCTGGCGGGCGAGCCCGCGCAGCCAGGCGGTGACCGGGCTGGTGCCGCCCCCGGCGAACGCGCGGAACTCGGCGCTGACACACGCGCGGCGGATGATCTCGGTGCCGTCCCCGGCCGTGGGATAGGCGCCGTCGGCTCCGAACAGGGAGGGGACATAAACGGTGAAGCCCGCGTCCCGTACCCACCGCGCCAGCCTCAGCACGTCAGGGCTGATGCCCGGCATTTCCGGCATCAGCACGACGGCCGGTCCTGAGCCGGCGACGTACACCGTCTTGACCACCCCCTCCACGTCGGCGGATCGGCGGGAGAAGTCGGTGATCGGGTCGTCAGCACTCATGGGTGACAGCCTGAACCATGGGCCCCACGCCGGGTAAGAGGCGAGATCGCCAGGTATACGGGTAATCTCGCCATCGGGAGCCATGGGGAGGAGGTGGATGCTTTGGGTGCGTTGCGGGTCGCGGTCCTGGCCTATCCGGGGTGTTTCGCCTCCGAGGTGTTCGGCGTGCCCGACCTGCTGACGATGGCCACGCACGTCGCCGGACCCGGCGGTCCCGGGTACGAGGTGTCGATCGTCTCGCCGCGCCGCCGCGTCCTCGCCTCGGGCGGTGCGGCGCTGGACGTCTCGCCGCCGCGCGAGGCGGACGTCCTGCTCGTGCCGGGGTTCGAGCTGGCGCCGGGCCTGGACGTGGACGCCAGGCTCGCGCCCCTGGCCCCCGAGGTCGCGGCGATCGGCTCGTACGCCGCCGCGGGCACCGCCGTCGTGGCGATCTGTGTCGGCGCGTTCCTGCTGGCCGAGGCCGGGCTGCTCGACGGGCGCCGCGCCACGACGGCCTGGCTCCTGGCCGGCGAGCTGGCCCGGCGCTGCCCGCGCGCCGACGTACGGCCCGAGCTGCTGGTCGTCACCGACACGGGGGTGACGACGACGGCGGCCTTCAGCGCCATGTACGACTTCGCGCTGCACCTCATCCGCCGGCACAACGGCGACGGCGTGGCCCGTACGACCGCGCGCGTGGCCCTCGTCGACGACGCGCGCTCGTCCCAGACCCCTTACATCGACGGGCGCCTGCTGCCGCGGCCAGGGAACGCGTTCTCCCACCAGGTCATGCGCCGGCTCGACCAGAACCTCGCCGCCCGCTACGACCTCGCCGCCCTGTCGGCCGCGTTCCAGGTCAGCACCCGCACGCTGCTGCGGCGCTTCGCGGAGGAGACCGGGCAGAGCCCGCTGGAGTACCTTCAGGCGGCGCGAGTCCGCCGCGCCCGCCACCTCCTGGAGACCACCGACCGCACCGTCGCCGGCATCTCGGCCGCCGTCGGGTACGCCGATCCCGGCACGTTCGCCGCCCTGTTCGCCAGGCACACCGGACGCCGCCCCAGGGACTACCGCGCGGCCTTCCGCCGCGGCTGACGTGTCACTTCACGGCCACAGCTCCAGCGGCTCGGCGATGTGCTCGCCCGCCAGGAACAGCGGCAGCAGCTCGGGCAGGGCGCGCGGATAGAACCGTTCGCCGCCGGCCGCCACCTCGGCGACCGGCCACCACCGGAAGCCGAAATAGTCCTGCCGCTCGAACTCGAGCCGCTGCGACGTGTCGAGGCCGGGGCCGGGGACGTCGAGGCGCACGCGGACCACGACCTCGTGCTGCAGCCGCCGGGCGCCCCGGTAGCGGAAGGAGCTGTCACGCCGCCAGGTGGGAGCGCCGATCTGTGCGGGAACGGCATGAATGCCGGTCCTGCGGGTGCTCTCTCAGCGTGCTTCCTTGGGTGCGCGGGCGAGGGCGGCGAGGGCCAGGCCGGCCAGGGCGACGGCGAGCAGGACGGCGTACGTGTGCTCGAACCCCCGCGTCAGCTGCCCGACCGCCACCGGCGACAGGGCGGCCAGGGTGCCGGCGCTCACCTGGGCCCGCAGGTGCTCGTCCACACTGCCGGTCAGGACGCTGAGGGACAGCCCGACGCTGATGACGATCCCCACATTCATGATCATCATCCGGAGGCCGTTCACCACGCCCAGGCTTCCCTGGGGCACCGCCCGCATGACCTCCGTGGTGTTCCCGGTCATGAAGGCCCCGCTGCCGCATCCCGCGACGAGCAGGCCGGCCCCGATGATCCAGTACGGCGCCGACGGGTCGATGCCCAGCATCAGCACGCCCAGCCCGGCCGCGCTCAGCAGCGCCCCGCCGACGGACAGCGCGTACGACGACACCCGCCGTCCCAGCAGCCCCGCCGCAGGAGAGGCGAGGGCCATGCCGACCGGCAGCGGCAGCACGCTCAGCCCGGCGTCGAACGCGTCCAGCCCCCTGACTGCCTGGAAGTACAGGGCGACGATCAGGATGAGCGCCGAGCGCGCCAGCGCGTTGCAGAACGAGGCCAGGTTGGCGCAGGCGAGCAGCCGCCCGCCGAGCAGCCGCAGGTCCAGCACCGGGTACGCGGCCCGCCGCTCCACCAGCACGGTCACCGGCACCAGCACCGCGAACACCACCAGGCCGCCGATCACGGCCGGGCTCGACAGCCCGCCCGAGCCCGCCTCCGACAGGGCCAGCAACAGCGCCGACAACGCCGCGAACACCAGCGCGTTGCCCAGCGCGTCCACCGGCCGCCGCGGCCCGCGAGGCATCCGGCGCAGCGTCACGGCCGCCCACGTCAGCGCCACGAGCCCGGCGGGCACGTTCACCCAGAAGATCCACTGCCAGCCGGCCGTCTCGGCGATCAGCCCGCCCAGCGTGGGCCCGGCCAGCTGCGCCACCGACAGGGTGCCGATGTAGACGCCCATGCCCTGGCTGAGCCGCTCAGGCGGGAACGCGTCGGTGAGGATGACGGTGCCGTTGGCCAGGACCATCGCCGCCCCGACCGCCTGCACCACCCGCATCCCGACCAGGAACCACACCCCGGGAGCGAGCCCGGCCAGCAGCGAGGCGGCCGTGAACAGGGCCAGGCCCGCCAGATACACCTCGCGCCGCCCCACCAGGTCGGCCACCCTGCCGAAGAACACCAGGCTGGCCGTGTTGACCAGCAGGAACGCCAGCAGGATCCAGCCCGACTCCAGCGCGCTCGCGTGGAAGTGCCGCACCACCGAGGGCAGCGCCACGTTGAGCGTGCTCCCGGCGACCCCGATGAGGATCAGGCCGAGGCTCGTGACCGAGCACACCCTCCAGGCGTACCGCATCCGGGCCTGATGGCCGGGCGCGTCCGGAACCACCGCCGCCCGCTGACCGCCGATCGCCTTCATCTCAGCCCTTCCCTATGTACGCCCACCTGAACTTTGCGACACCGCGGCTGCTCAGCCGGGATGGCGGCCGAACCAGTCCAGCATCAGCCCGGTCACCATCTCCGGAGCCTCCCGGTGCGGGAAGTGGCCGAGCGCGGGCAGGATCCTGCGCTCGTAGGGGCCGCTGAACCCGGGTGCCTCCTCCGCGGCGTACCTCGTGGTGAAGTCGCTCTCGCCGAACAGCGACAGCGTGGGCACCTCCGTCGCGCCCACCGGCACGGTGCGCTCCCGCTGGGCGCGCCACAGGGCGCGGTAGTAGGCGAGCGCGTTCTTGATCCCGTCCGGCGCGGCCAGGGTGCGCTTCACCCCGGCCACATGGCCGGGGTCATGGAAGTTCGGCGACCAGGTACGCCACAGGTAGTCGACCATGGGCAGGCCCTCGACGGGCACCGCCCAGTCGGCGCTGTCGGACTGGAAGAACCAGAAGTGGAACAGCCGCTGGACCAGCTCGGGGTCCTTGACGCCGCTCAGCACGGTGTAGGGGTGGGCGGTGTTCATGACGACGGCGGCCTTGATCGGGGCCGGATGGGTGACGAGCGCCGCGTGCGTGGCCGTCCCGCCCCAGTCCATGCCCACGACGTGCGCTCTCCCGTCCGGGCTCAGCGCGCCGATCAGGGCGGCCACGTCTTCGCCCAGCGTACGAGGGTCGTAGGCGCCGTCCGCCGGTGCGCCCGACGGGGCGTAACCCCGCAGGAAGGGCGCCACCGCCCGGTAACCCGCCGCGGCGAACCGATCGAGCTGCCACGTCCAGGTGAAGGCGTTGTCGGGGAAGCCGTGCAGGAAGAGGACGAGCGGCCCGGCGCCACGCTCCAGGTAGGCGAAGTCGATGGCGTTGGCCCGCACCCGGCGGATCTCATCCCGGGACATGTCCCCTCCGATCGTGCCGCCCCGCACCGTTGCGGTGCGGGCTGAACAGCGCGGCGTTCGGAAGGCTAGGGCGCGCGAGCCGGGCCGCACATCTGTCACGTGACCAGGCTGCGGAACTCCGTTGTTTGAACCGCCTGGGTTCCGCCGCGTTCAGGAGCGCCGGCCGGGCTGGTCCACGATCCTGGCTTCGAGTTGCGCGGTCAGGTTCACCGTGCCCGCCTTGCCGTCACCGGTCTGTAGCTGGGTCGAGTTGGTGCCCAGGTAGCGGAAGCTCCGCGGGTCCAGGACGAGCGAGTTCCGCGCTCCCGGGCCGATGAGGCTGAACGCCACGCCGCGTCGCCCGTCGGCGACGGGCACGTCGCGGGTCATCGTGATGCCCTTGATCGCGGGCAGCCCCCGGAAGAGCGCGGCCCGCACCTCGGGGGCGAGCCACTGGTCGGTGATGAGCTGGTTGATCTCCATGAACAGGATCTGCGGCGGGACGTGACCGTTCAGCTCCCCCGGCCCCCGGCGGTCCTCGTCGAGGATGGCCGCCTCGATCCTGGCGATCACCCCGGCCGGGGTGACGGGCGGTTCGGCCAGCTCGGCCGGGTCCATGACCGCGCTGTCCTGGAACATCAGCCTGCCGTCCTGGTACCAGGCCGACCGCCTGCCGTCCACGCTGGTCCACCGTTCCCAGGTGGCGTTCCGGTCGCGGTCCGGGTCGCCTTCGACCCCGTCCATTTGCAGCTCCTTCGTGTAGAGCCACTGGGTGGGGCGCGGGGCGGGCGCCGGGTCGTTCTCGGCCGCGCCGGCGGCGCGCTCGCCCAGCTCGGCCACGCCGGCCACCGGCGCCATGTCCGGACGGTCCCCGAGCGTCACGGCGGCCACGCCGACGACCAGGGCCAGAGCCGCCGCCACCGCGATCCTCCGGCCGAACCTGCCCGCACCGAACCTGCCCGCACCGAACCTGCCCGCGCCGGACGCGGCCGGCCCGCGCGCGGCCTCCGGCTCGCGGATCGCCGTCATCAGCCGCGCCCTGGCGGCGGCTGCGGCGTCGCCGGTCATCGCCGGGGTGTTCCGGCGGAACTCCTTCAGCCCGTTCATCACAGCTCCTCATCCCCCAGGACGTTCCTGGCCTTCTTCCGCGCCCGGTGCAGCCGTGACCGCACCGTCCCCACAGAGATGTCCAGCGCCCGCGCCACCTCCTCGTACGACAGGTCCTCCCACGCCACTAGCAGCAGCACGTCCCGATGCCCGCGGGGCAGCGACGCCAGCGCCCCCGCCAGCTCACGCTCCCTGTCCTGCGCGGCCACCCGGTGCGTCACGACGTCGTCCAGCGCCTCGGGCAGCGGGTCCACCCCGGTACGGCTCAGCGCCCGCAGCAGCCGCTCCTCCTGGCGCCGGTGCCTGGCGATCAGCGTGGTGGCGATGCCGTACAACCAGGGCCTGGCCAGCGCGAACGACGTGTCGTACGTCCCGCGCCTGCGGAAGGCCGCCAGGAACGTCTCGGCCACGATGTCGTCGGCGGCCTGCGTGCCGAGCCGCGTACAGATGGATCTGCCGGGCGTAGCGGTCGAACAGCGCCGCGAACTGCTCTGGGTCGTGCGCCGAACGACGGATCAGCTCTCCGTCGTCGATCTCGACCATCTCAGCGCTCAACGCCTCTCCTTCGTGAATGGATATCGCATCGTGCTGTCTCCCGAAGAGCGTCAACGGGTTCCCCGGAGCCGCCGGGCATCTGCCGCGGGGGCTGAGCCTCGTCAGGACCGGTTCCCTGCCGATCGCCGGCTGGCGGGCGGAACTCGGCGGTCACCGGCTCGGTGCGACGCCTCCGTTGAGCTGCCGGACGAGCCCCACAGCATGGACACAGGTCGGATGACGGATGCGGCCGCGCGTCCGGCCGCCTCACACTGACAGGCAGCCACCAGCC
>NZ_JBFANV010000121.1:0-26357 GCF_040674955.1 Nonomuraea sp. NPDC049695
CCCTGTAACACGGTCACGTGGTTGCGGGCGAGCTGGCTGCGGATGACCTGGATCTCCCGGCCGATCACGTGCTGGGGCCGGTCTCGACGCGGCCCGTGCTGCAGATCAAGACCGGGACACCGCGGTGAGCTTGTCGATGCCGGGGGCGTAGGCGGTCATCCAGTGCGGATGCAGCCGGTAGTAGACCACGTCGTTGTCCCAGCCGAAGGCGTCGTCGCCGTAGAAGTCCTTGAAGTAGGCGAGCAGGTCCGGCCAGTCAGCCGCCGGCTCGCCGTGGTCAGGGTTAAGGATTTCCACCGTGCCGTGCGTGAACACGCCCAGGTCCTCACCGCGCATGTGCGCGATGCTGATGGCGGGGCGGGCGGCGAGATGGCGGGCCTTGGCGGCGCTGCGCGCCGTGCCGAAGTGCCACTTTCCGTGCAGGAAGTGCCCGTCCACGCCGCTGATCCGCGGCTCCCCCTTTGCCGTCACGGTGGACAGGGCGAGGGTGCACATACCGGTCAGAATTCGGGTGACCTGCTCCGCGGTCAGGGCGTTCGCGGTGACGATCGAGCGGAGGTGCGAGGTGGAGCGGGAAAGGGAGGCTTCGAGGAGAGTCTGAAGCTCCTTGAGCTCCTCGGGCGTTTCGCGCATTGAGGTCCTTGTCTATCCGTGAGTCCCCGGTCCGCACCCACATCGGCGCCGACCGGTGAATTCATGATTGACCTAAAACCCGACGCCTTGTGTCATGTTTTCATCCGTTCTGCGGACGCCGTCGCCTGACCAGCGTTCTTGGGGGGGGCCAAGCACGGGAGAAAGGGGCAGTCGTGCCTCTGACCTGGGCGATCCCACCCCACGTCCAACGTGGGGGCACGGTGATGAGGGTGCGCTCCGGAGATGACAATGGCCCGCGCATCGCGTCGGGCCATTGTCGTGGTGGCGAGCACGCCGAGCGCCTCATTCTCTGGGCCGTAGATGCGGCGGATGTTGCAGGCGCCTTGCCCGTATCAGGCCGGCCACCGCCAATCAACCGCGTCGGTCGCGTTGGCGCACGTCCATGGTGAGAGCCGTGAGCGGTCGTTTTCGCTGACGGACTCGACCTCTGCTGGAGGAGATCCGGCCGGCCCGAGTGTTACGGCGTGGAGAACAGACCGGGCCCTGGGGGCGAGGAGCCGTCGGGGCAGACGCCGTTCGTGACCCGCAGGAACTCCAGCTTCTCCGCATCGACGGAACCCGCGGCCACGGTGTAGACGACGAGCCGGATGTCGCAGCCTGGGACGGTGAGCACGTCGCAGTCGCACGTCACCTCGCCGGCCTGGGGGTGCACGATGGTCTTGCGGGCCGAGACGTGCAGACCGACTGCACCCTCGTCCCACAGCCGGGTGAACTCCGCACTGGTGGAGCGCAGTTCCGCGACAAGGTCGATCAGTCCACGGTCGCGGGGGTAGTTGACGAGAGCTGTGCGCAGATCGGCTACGAGG
Source organism: Nonomuraea sp. NPDC049695 (assembly GCF_040674955.1). NCBI lineage: Bacteria > Bacillati > Actinomycetota > Actinomycetes > Streptosporangiales > Streptosporangiaceae > Nonomuraea > Nonomuraea sp. NPDC049695. The sequence continues at coordinate 1,461 of NZ_JBFANV010000121.1, forward strand.
GTGGGGCCCAGGGTGTCGTCCTCCTGGAGCACGGGCCAGGCCGCGAGCCCTGAGGGCCCTGCGCTGAAGACCGCCCGCACCAGGTTCCGCTCGACGTGCGTCCGTGCGCTGGGGTCGCCCAGTAGCGCTGCCCATGCGGGAGTCCAGGACAGCAAGGTCCAGTCGGCACTGAACACGCCCACGGGGAACTCGCCGAGGCGAGCCAGCATCCGTAGGACCCCCGCTGGAACATGCGTGGAGATCGTCCCCTCCTGTGGCGGGAGGAGGCCGGCCAGCCGGTAGGCGTAATCGCGCTCCATGGGTTGCAGTTGCAGTGCCCTGGCCAGGCTCGCGACGACCTGCGCCGAAGGGCTCGTGGCGCGCCCCTGCTCCAGCCGCACCACATAGTCGACCGACAGCCCTGCGAGCTCGGCCAGTTCCTCGCGTCGCAACCCCACCGCACGTCGTCCGGGCCGCGAAGTCCGGCCGACGTCGACGGGAGAAAGCCGGTCGCGCCAGCGGCGCAATGCCGTGCCAAGGGTCTCGTCCACTCGACCATTATGTCCGCCGGACAGCCGTTCTGCCTGGTACTGGCCGTCCCACCGTCGCCCAGGGCACTGGTTCTCCTCTCGTCACGGGCCGAGAGTGAACGCATGACAACAACATTCATCACGGGAGCCAACCGATCCCTCGGGTACGAGACTGCCCGCCGATTGATCGAGGCCGGCCACACCGTCCTCATCGGCGCTCGCGATCCAGAGCGCGGCCAGGCAGCCGCGGAGACACTCGGCGCCCGTTTCGTTCAGATCGACGTGACGGACGACGCGTCGGTGGCCGCGGCCGCCGCCGACGTCGAGGCTCGCGAGGGGGTCATCGACGTCCTCATCAACAACGCAGGAATTTTCGGGCCACACAACCCCGCCGACCAGATCACGGCCGCTGACGCCAGCGCGGTGTTCGAGGTCAATGTCGTGGGGATCGTCCGAGTCACGCACGCGTTCCTGCCTCTGCTGCGCAAGTCCGCGAGCCCGGTCATCGTCAATGTGTCGAGCGGCATGGGGTCGTTCGCGGCAACCCACGACGCCGAGCGCGTCGAGTCCAGGCCCGTCGCGCCGCTCTACACCTCCTCGAAGGCTGCCGTGACCATGCTGACCACGCAGTACGCGAAGGCCTGGACGGACGTGAAAGTGAACGCGGCCGATCCGGGCTATACCGCGACCGACTTCAACGGGCACAGCGGCCCGCAGACAGTGACCGAGGGAACCGACGCGATCGTCGAACTCGCCACCATCGGGCCGGACGGACCGACCGGAACCTTCCGTGACCGCCACGGTGAGATGGCCTGGTGATCCACCTCTGAATTCGGGGCGTGCCCGGCACGGACGAGGGGGAGACCCCGGCAGCCTCGAGTCTCTCGCGGCATCCTCGGCGATCCGTTCACACCACACTGACTGGCCGTACCGGCCTGCAGCTTGTCCAGGTGCGGGCCGGTGCCGGCAATCGAGGTGAAGGCCTCCATGAACTTCGGCGACAACCCAGCACCTCCACGACCGCCTCGGAGATGTCCACCTGCGGCATCCTCGCCTCCGCGCGCCTGCGCAGGTCGATCAGGGACGGCGGCTCATCGATCGCCTTCACGCTCGCGAGGTGGATCTTGCCTTCGTCGTCGATGCTGACGGACGTGTTCGCGGCCGGCCCGGCCCGCACCACCCGGTAGGCACGATCCGGCCGCTCGGCGTGCTCGGCCAGCAGCACCTTGGGGTCTTCGGGCAGGCCCAGGTCGGTCAGCACGCTGTCCTTGACCGCCGTCCACGCCGCGCCCTTCAGCAGTTGGGCGTCCGGGTCGCGCCACCGGCTGGAGGCGGGCGCGTGGATCTCGCGGCCTTTGAGGTGGCGGTGGAACTGCTCCAGCACGCAGAACACGTACGCGTTGCGGTCGACCAGGCCATCGGTACGGGCCGGATGGCCGAACACCAGCCGCTTCCACGGGCCGGTCACCACCAGCGGGCCGATCAGCCGCAGCGGCAGCACCGTGATCGGATGGTGGCGCGAGCGGTAGGCCAGCGCGTCCGGCAGGGCCTGCATAGCGGCCAACACCCGCCGGCCCTCGGCGTTGGCCTCGAATGCGATCACCGCGGTCAGCAGCTTCACGAACCCGGACACGGTCGCGTACTTGCTCGCCCTCTCCGCCCGCCAGCCGCCGTCGTCCTCGGCGTCCGGCGGCGGCACCAGCCCGGTCACGGTGGCCACCGCCGAGCGCGGCTGAGCGCGGGGCACGACCGCGTCGATCATCTCCCACACCTCGAACAACCGCACGTCCTCGCTCCACGTCTCGGCCTCCAGCAGCACCTCCACCGCCTGGGCCAGCCAGGCGAGGCCTTGGCCAGACGCGGATGCTTGACGACCTTCTGCTTGTCGGCCTCTCGTTGCGCCTTGCCGAGCAGCTCGGTCACCATGAGCAGGTCCAGCAGCTCCAGCGTGTCGTCGATGGTCTCCAGCCGCTGCGCGGTGGCCAGCAGGGTGGCCAGGCGCCGCGAGGCGGGATGCTTCTTCAGCCCAGAGTGCGCGGTCAGGCCATAGCGGGCCGGCTCGTTCAGCCGCCGCTGCGGCGCCGCGGCGTCCAGCTCCAGCCGGCCCAGCCCGGTGCCGCCGCTCTCGGCCACCAGATCCAGCGAGTTGACGATCTGCGGCCCGGACGCCTTCGACGGGCCGGTCCGCCAGCGCTCCGGATCCGAGACCTTCTTGCCCGGCGGCACCTCCAGCAGCAGGTCAGCGGAACGCCGCGGCGTTCCGGGCCGCCCAGTCGGCGTAGGTGTGCGGAGCGCTGCCAGTCAGCTCCCGCACGGCCGGCGACACATCCGCGGCCCTGCCGACGAACGAGGCGAACAGCGTGAGCATCGAGTCCACAACCACTGCGGGGGTTTGCGTGATCATCTGTTCGCGGGCCTGCTCGGGGGGCAGTTCCTCGAGGCGCAGGTCGCGGCCGAGGACCTCGCCGAGGATCCGTACCCGCTCGGCCGTCGTCAGCGAGGCGGGCCCTGTCAACGCGTATGCCTTGCCCGCGTGCCCGTCGTCGAGTAGCGTCCGCGCGGCCACCGCGGCGATGTCGCGCTCGTCGATCGGCGCGGTCGCGGCTTCGGCGAAGGGAGCGCGCACCACGCCGCCGTTCTTGACGCCGGGCGCCCACCGCAGGTCGTTCGCCATGAACGCGCCAGGGCGCAGGAAGGTCCACGACAGCCCTGACCTGGCCACGGCCTGCTCGTACTCGGCGTGGACGCTGCCGAGCACACCCGCCTGCTTCATGGTCACCGCCAGCGCGGACAGCAGCACCACGTGCCCGAGACCGGCTTTCGCGGCCTCGGACAGGAAGCCGTGCACCTGACCGGCGGCCGGGAGCAGGAACGCGCGGTCCGCGCCCTGCAGCGCGCCGCGCAGGTCCTCCGCCTGGGACATGTCGGCTCTGACCACCTCCACGCCGTCGGGCAGGCCGGCCCGCTCGGGGTTCCGGCTGATCGCTCGGACCTGCTCGCCCGCCTGGAGCAGCAGGTTCACCAGATGGCGGCCGACGTTGCCTGTCGCCCCTGTCACCAGTATCACGTCTACCTCACTTCGGATATCCGAACTGTTTGGGTATAGGGACTGTATCCTGTGGTTGTGATGGATGACGCCCCGCCCCCTCGACTGCCACGACCGGAGGAGGTCAAAGAGGCCCTTGGCTTCGTGCCCCTGGTGGAGGCCTACTTCCGGCGAGCCCAGACTGAGATGCCGGACTCCCTACGGGAGCTCTTCCGCAGCCATCGGCTCACCGCCAGGCACGGCGCGGTCATTCCACAGCTGACGGTCGAACCCTCACTGAGCGTGAGCGAACTGGCCGACAGGATGGGCATGTCGCTGACGACCGCGAGCGAGCTCGTCGGCGACCTCAGCCGGGCCGGCCTGGTCGAGCGCCGGGAGGATCCGGCCAATCGCCGCCGCACCTTGGTGTCGCTGGCCCCTCACCATCGGGCCATGGTCGAGGGGTTCGTCGCCCTCCGTGCCGCGCCTCTGCTGCGCGTCCTGGACAAGCTCTCGCCTCAGGACAGGCAGGGGTTCGTGGCGGGGTTGACCGCGTGGGCCCATGAGGTGCGGAACTGGTGACGAGCGAAACCGGTCGGGGCAGGGCGCCGTCTTCGCGTTCTGGAGGCGTGTTGACGGTTCGGCCGGCAACGCGAAGACGGTCCAAGCGATCGCCACGCCGGCGAGGAAGGCCGGCGACACCCGCACGGGCCGCTCGGTCGTCGCCAGGACGATGGCGGACAGGATCCGGGGTCCCATCGTCATCGTGATGGCGAGCGGCAGTATCGCGAGATCCATGCCGGGGAGATACCCCCCGAGACGTGGTGCCGGACCCGTGGTCGAAGGCATTATGATCAAACAACACGCCTGCGACGAGGAACGATGTCGAGCATCAAAGAGGTCGCCCGGCTGGCCGGGGTCTCCGTGGGCACCGTGAGCAACGTGCTCAACCGGCCCGAGATGGTGGCCGCCGACACCCGGCTGCGGGTGCGGGCGGCGATCGCCCGGCTCGGCTACGTCCGCAACGGCTCCGCCCGCCAGCTACGGGCCGGGCGCAGCCGCACGATCGGCGTGGTCGCGCTCGACCTCGCCAACCCGTTCTTCATCGACGTGCTGCGCGGCGTCGAGACGGCCGCGCAGCACGAGGGCCTCACCGTGATGGTCTTCAACAGCAACAAGGACGCCGATCGCGAGGCCGGACTGCTGGAGACGTTCGAGGAGCAGCGCCCGCTGGGCGTCCTGATCACCCCGGTCAACGACCCCGGCGAGGAGGAGCGGCTGAGCCGGCTCCTCTCCCGCGGCATCCCGGTGGTGCGCTTCGACAGCTCCGCGCCGCACCACCACGGCTGCGCCGTCGCCGTGGACGACCTGCTCGGGGGCCGGCTGGCCGGGCGGCACCTGCTCGAGCGGGGGCACCGCCACATCGCCTTCGCCGGCGGGCCGTTCACCGTACGCCAGGTGCGGCAGCGGCACGACGGCCTGTCCGCCGTGCTCGGACGGGCCGGGAAGCTGACCGTCATCCCCTTGCCCGACCTCACCGTCGCCACCGGCCGCGCGGCCGGCGAGGAGATCGCCACCCTGCCGGCCGCCGACCGGCCCACGGCGGTCTTCTGCGCCAACGACCTGGTCGCCATCGGGGTGCTGCAGGAGATGACCCAGCGCGGCCTGCGGGTCCCGGCCGATCTGGCCATCCTGGGCTACGACGACATCGACTTCGCCGCCGCGGCCGCCGTTCCGCTCTCCTCCATCCGTCAGCCGCGCGAGGAGCTCGGTCACACCGCCGCGCTGATGCTGCTGGAGGAGGCCAACGAGCCGGAAGGCCACGAGCACCGCCAGGTGATCTTCCAGCCCGACCTGATCGCGCGTGCCTCCACCGGCTAGCGGCCGGCCTCCCAGCCGTGGGTCTTCATGAGCCAGGCCGCCACCCGGGCGAACCGCTCGCCGTCGAGCACCGCGCCCTCGCGCCGGATGTCGTCCTCGTCCAGCACGAAGACCCGGTCCAGCCGTACGTACGACACCCGGTCGTCCCGGCCCCAGGCGCCGAGCTCCAGCCAGTCGGGCCCTTCGTCGCCCTTGCTGGACAGCATCAGGCCCAGCAGCCTGCGCCCGGTCCTGCCCACGATCAGCAGCGGGCGGTCCTTGCCGCGCGCCGGGTCCTCCTCGTACGGCACCCAGGCCCAGACGATCTCCCCTGGGTCGGCCAGACCGTCGAGGTCGGGGGAGTAGGCCAGAGTGGCGGGGCCGTTGAGGGAGTGGATCTCGCGTACCGCACCCCGGGCGGGCCGGGGGTCCTCACCTAGATCGCGCATTGGGGGAGCCTACCGCGCCAGGCCGCACCCCCCCCGATCGCGCACCGAGGCGCCGGCGGCATCAGAGGCCGGCGAAGAACGCCCTGATGTCGGCGGCCAGCACCTCAGGGGCCTGCAGGGCGGCGTAGTGGCCGCCGGTCGGGAACTCCGACCAGTGGACCACGTTGTGCGCCCGCTCGGCGTAGCGCCTGACCGTGCTGTCCCCCGGGAACACGGCCACGCCCGTCGGGGTCTTCCCCGGCGCGTCCGGCACCTCCCAGTCGCCGCCGCTCTCCCGGTAAATGCGGGCAGATGACCCGGCCGTGCCGGTGAGCCAGAAAAGGGTGACATCGGTGAGGATGTCGTCGGCGGACACCCCGCCCACGTCCCGCCCCCACGAGGCGAACGCGTCGAGCGTCCAGCCCAACAGCCCGGCGGGGGAGTCCGCCAGCGCGTACGCGAGCGTCTGCGGCCTGGTGCCCTGGATGGCCGCGTACCCGGAGAACTCCCGCCGCCACCGCTCGACGCCGCGCGCCCGCTCCGCCTCCGCCTCCGTCAGCCCCGACATGTCGTCGGTGACGAACGCGGTGAGCGCGTTCACGTGCACGCCCACCACCCGTCCGGGAGCCAGCCGGGCGACGGCGGGCGAGACCAGGGCGCCGAAGTCGCCGCCGTGCGCGCCGTACCGGGAGTAGCCGAGCCGCGACATCAGCTCCACCCAGGCGGCGGCGACCCGCCGCACGCCCCAGCCCGGCTCCGTGGTCGGGCCCGAGAACGCGAACCCGGGGATGGACGGGATCACCAGATGGAAGTCGCGGCTGAGCGGCCCGGCGACGCGTGAGAAGTCCGCGAACGTGCTGGGCCATCCGTGCGTCAGCAGCAGCGGCAGCGCGTCCGCCCGGGCCGAGCGCACGTGCGCGAAGTGCACCCGCTGACCGTCGATCACGGTCGTGTACTGCGGGAACGCGTTGAGCCGCGCCTCGTTCGCGCGCCACGAGTAGCCGTCGAGCCAGTAGCCGGCCAGCTCGCGCACCGCCTCGGGCGGCACGCCGTACGACCAGCCGACCCCGTCGAGGGCGTCCGGCCAGCGGGTGCGTTCCAGCCGCTCGCGCAGGTCGTCGAGCCGGTCCTGGGATATGTCAATGACGAATTCGTCCATGTCCCCGACGCTAGGCGCCAATGCGGCCAGAATCGGGCCACAATGATGACGTGTTGAACACCTCGGCGAGACTGCTGCGCCTGCTGTCGCTCCTGCAGGCCAGGCGCGACTGGTCCAGCGCCGACCTGGCGGAGCGGCTCGGCGTCGCCCCGAGGACGGTGCGCCGCGACGTCGACCGGCTGCGCGGCCTCGGCTACCCGGTCCTTTCGACGCCCGGCGTCGCCGGCGGCTACCGGCTGGGCGCGGGCGCCGAGCTGCCGCCGCTGCTGCTCGACGACGAGGAGGCCGTCGCGGTCGCGGTCGGCCTGCGCACCGCCGCGAACGGCACCGTGACCGGCATCGAGGAGACCTCCCTGCGCGCGCTGGCCAAGCTGGAGCAGGTCCTGCCCGCCCGCCTGCGCCACCGCGTCAACACGCTGCAGCGCCACACCGTACGGATCAACCGCGAGGGACCCACCGTCGACGCCGACGTGCTCACCCGCGTCGCCGCCGCCTGCCGCGACCACGAGCAGCTCCGCTTCGACTACACCGGCCACCAGGGCGAGAGCGCGCTCAGGAGGGCGGAGCCGCACAGCCTCGTCACCAAGGGCAACCGCTGGTACCTGGTCGGCTGGGACGTCGACCGCCGCGACTGGCGCACGTACCGCGCCGACCGGATGCGCCTGCGAACCCCGAACGGCCCGCGTTTCACCCCGCGCGACCCGCCCGAGCCCGACGTGGCCGCCTGGGTGCAGCACCGGCTGGCGCACCAGATGTGGCCCTTCGAGGCCCGCTTCCTCGTGCACGCCCCCGCCGAGCGGCTCGCGGACAGGACGTCGGGCACGGTCGAGCCGGTGGACGACCGGACGTGCCTGCTCATCCTGCGCGGGGACGACCTGCGCCTGATAGCCATGGCGGTCGCGTTCCTGGACGTGGACTTCGAGGTGCTGGAGCCGGGGGAGCTGAAGGAACAGCTGCGCGCTCTCGGTGAGCGGCTGCTCTCCTCTAGAATCTGATTCTGTGTCAGCGTTCTTCACGCAGAAGCAGGGCGAGCTGGTGCCCGCGCCGCACGCCCGCGGCCCCTGGTCCTCCGACATGCTCCACGGCCGTCTGCTCGGCGGGCTGGCCGCGCGGGCCATCGAGAGGCGGTACGCCCAGCCGGGGCTGCACTTCGCCCGGCTGACGGTCGATCTGTTCCGCAGCAGCCCGATGATGCCGGTCACGGTGGAGACCTCGCTGATCAGGTCCGGGCGCCGGATCCTGGTGGCCGACGCGATCATCTCCACCGAGCAGGGGGTGATCGGGCGGGCCGGCGCGGTGCTGCTGCGGCAGGGCGAGCAGCCGGGCGGTGCGCAGACGTTCGTCACGCCCGCGTGGGACTCGCCCCCGCCCGACGCGCCGCCGCCGGTGGACGGGCGCGTCGCGTGGACCCCGCCGTTCGACCTGTGGCGGGTGACGGAGTGGGGCGAGCCGGGTCCCGGGCGGGTGTGGGTGCGGGAGAGGCATCCGCTGGTGGACGAGGAGCCTCTGACCCCGTTCGTACGCGCGGGGCTGGCCGCCGACTTCGCCAGCCCGCTGAGCAACGCGGGGGTGGAGGGGCTGCAGTTCATCAACGCCGACTACACCCTCACGCTCGCCCGGCTCCCGGCCGGTGAGCTGATCGGAGTCGAGACCACCGGCCACCTGAGCGCCGACGGGGTGGCGACCGGGCAGGTCACCATGCACGACACGGCCGGGCCGTTCGGGTTCTGCGTGGTCACGGCGCTGGCCAACCCGGTCGCCATCGGCGGCCGGCGGTCCTGACGGGATTGTCGTAGCTGTGGCGTAGCGTTCGGCGGGTGCGTTCAGCTGTTCGTCTCGCCGCCGGTGACGGGTTCCGTCTCGACGCGGTGACCTGCGTCGACGACCATCGCGGGTGGTCCTCGCCCGAGGTCGGCTCCCGGCACGGCCTGGTGCTGGTGCGTCGCGGCATGTTCCGGCGCAGGGCGGACGGCCGGGCCGCCGTGCTCGACCCGACGATGGCGTACCTGTCGGTGCCCGGCGAGGAGGAGCACTTCGCCCACCCGGCGGGCGGTGACGTGTGCACCTCGGTGTCCCTGTCGCCCCGGCTGTGGCACACGCTCGCCGGTGACGGCCCGCCCCCGGCCCGTTCCACCCTGTACGTGGACGGCCGCCTGGACCTCGCCCACCGGCGCTTCCTCGCGGCGGCACGCGGCGGTGACACGGCCTTCGAGCTGGCCGAGTCCCTGCTCTCCCTCATCGGCGCCGCCCTCGGGGCCCCCTTCGGCGGGGGAGCGTCGAGAGCGGGCACCGCCGCGGCGCCCGCTCTTGCCACCGCTGCGGGCAGCACCGAGGTGCGTGCTCCTGGCGCCGGAACGACCGCCGAGGCGAGCGCCCGTACAGGCGGATTCTCCGGAGCACGTGCCATCAAGGGGAGCTCCGGCCGGGGGCGCGGGGGCTCGCCGGGTGCCGTCGTCAGGACCAGCGCGGCGATCGCCGACGCCGCTCGCGAGGCCATCGCGGCCGATCACCCTGCGGCCGGCGGGCTGCTGTCGCTGGCCGAGCTCCTGGCCGTCTCGCCGTACCAGCTCAGCCGGGCGTTCACCCGGGAGCTCGGCGTCTCCCTGACCCACTACCGCAACCGCGTACGCGTGGGCCGGGCGCTCGACCGGCTGGAAGAGGGGCAGACGAGCCTGGCCGGCCTGGCCGCCGATCTGGGCTTCGCCGACCAGGCCCACCTGACCCGTACGATCCGCCGCCACGTCGGCCAGACCCCTACGGCCCTGCGCCGCCTGCTCGCCTGCTCGCCGGCTCGCTGTGACGACGCCGACGTCAGGCCGGCTCTCGCGGGGCCTCTAGCCTTCCATGAGGCAGAAGGGGTGACCGTCGGGATCGATGAGCACGGTCCAGTCGGCACCGCCCGGCTGGAAGTCGGGCACGGTGGCGCCGAGCCCGGCAAGCTCCTTCTTGGCGGCCTCGACGTCGGGGACCTTGAACTCGAGGTGCACGTGCTTCCCGCCGTTCGGCCAGCCGGGGCCCTGGTAGCCGTCGACCCGCTGGAACGCGATGGATACCGGGCCGCCTTCGAGCCCGACGAAGTCGTCATCACCTGAGCCGACCCGCCGGCCGGTGGCCTTGGCGTAGAAGGCCGCCAGCGCGGCGGGGTCGGCGCAGTCGATGACGATGGAGGTGAGTGTCGTTGTCATGCGCCCAGCCTGGCGGCGACGGGGCGGCCCGGTCTTGAACATCCTTGCACCGCCACCGGCGGGTGCCTGGGCCCCGAGGACCGCGGCCTCACGCCCGGAACGTGCGGCGGTAGGCGTCCGGCGGTAGGCCGACCGTGCGGTGGAAGTGGCGGCGCAGTGTCGTCGCCGTGCCCATGCCCGCGGCCGAGGCGATGGTGTCGACGCTGTCGTCCGTGGTCTCCAGCAGTTCCTGCGCGCGGCGGATCCGCTGCGTCAGCAGCCACTGCAGCGGGGTGGTGCCGGTTGCCGAGCGGAAGTGGCGAGCCAGGTGGCGCGAGCTCATGTTCGCCTGGCGGGCCAGGTCCTCCACGGTGAGCGGCTGGTCCAGCCGCCGCATCGCCCAGGTGAGCAGCTCGGCCAGGGGTTGGTCGTCCTGGGCCGGCACCGGTGTGGAGACGAACTGGGCCTGGCCACCGGCCCGGTGGGGCGGCACGACCAGGCGGCGGGCGACCACGTTGGCGATCGCCGAGCCGTGGTCGCGGCGTACCAGGTGCAGGCACAGGTCCATCGCCGCGGCCTTGCCCGCGGACGTGAGCACGCTGCCGTTGTCGACGTAGAGCACGTCCGGGTCGACCTCCACCCGGGGATAGCGCGCGGCCAGTTCCTCGGTGTGGGCCCAGTGCGTGGTCGCGCGCAGCCCGTCCAGCAGGCCGGCGGCGGCGAGCACGAACACGCCCGTGCACAGGGAGACCACCCGCGCGCCCGACTCGTGGGCCGCGCGCACCGCCTCGACCAGGTCGGCCGGCGGGTCCTCGTCGACGTCCGCCAGGGCGGGGACGATCACGGTGCCGGCGTGCGCCAGCCAGTCGAGCCCGCAGTCCGGCTCCAGCAGGAACCGGCCGACCCGTACGGCATGTGTGCCGCACACCCGGACGTCGTACCAGGGGCCTGGCACGGCGTCCGGCGCGGAGCCGAAGACCTCGTAGGCCAGGGCCAGCTCGAAGTGGAGCATCCCGTCGGTGGCGGCGACCGCGAGGGAGCGCGGGACAGACGTCATGTCGGAAATTGTACGGGTCATGTCGTTCCGGACACTGGGCATCGATGGACCAACCGGACAGGATTTCCGCTGTGAATCACTTCGAGCACGTGGGAGCAGGCATGGAATCGGGTCGGTACGTGGCGGTGTACGGCGCTTACGGGCACACCGGGCGGTTCGTGGTCGCGGAGTTGCGCCAGCGCGGATACGTCCCGCTGCTCCTTGGTCGCGACCGGGACAAGCTGCTGGCGCTGGTGGAGGCGTACCCCGGGCTTGAGGCACGGCAGGCGTCGGTCGACGACCCGGCCTCGCTCGACCGCGCGCTGAACGGCGCGGCCGCTGTGATCAACTGTGCCGGGCCTTTCGCCTCGACCGCCGCTCCGCTGGTCGAGGCGGCGCTGCGCGCCGGCCTCCCGTACGTCGACGTGGCGGCCGAGATCGAGGCGAACGTCGACACGTTCGCGCACTTCGCGGAGCGCGCCCGCGCCGCGGGCACCGTGGTGGTCCCGGCGATGGCCTTCTACGGCGGCCTCGGCGACCTGTTGGTCACCACCGCGATGGGCGACTGGACGGCGGCGGACGAGGCGCACATCGCCTACGGCCTGAGCAGTTGGCACCCCACCGGCGGAACGCGCGCTTCTGGCGTCGTCTCGGGGCAGCGACGGAACGGCCGCCGGGTCCGCTTCAGCGGAGGACGGCTGGAGTACCACGATGACGCTCTGCCGACCCTGGAGTGGCCCTTCCCGGCTCCGTTCGGTCCCCAGAGCGTCATCGGCGAGTTCACCATGGCCGACGTCGTCACCGTTCCCAGCCACCTGGCCATCGCGGAGGTGCGCACGTACATGACGGCCAAGGCGGCCGCGGACCTGTCCGCCCCAGACACCTCGGCGCCGATCGCCGTCGACGAGCGCGGCCGCTCCGCGCAGACCTTCGTCGTCGACGTCCTCGTCCGCTCGGGCGGCACGGAACGCCGCGTGGCCGCCGCCGGTCAGGACATCTACGCCATCAGCGCGCCGCTCGCGGTGGAGGCCGTGGACCGCATCCTCACCGGCCGGACCAGGACCACCGGCGTCGCCTCCGCGGGCGCGATCTTCGACGCCCCGGACTTCCTCCGCGCCCTGTCCCCGCACCTGTCGCTGCACGTCCCGTTCGACACGCGCGGCTGACCGGTGACCCGTGCGGGCTGTGTGCCCGGCGGCCGCCGGGGCCGACCGGTCGTGCGGTCCAAGCCCCACCAGGCGGGGACCGCTGAGGCGTGGCGGGTAGGGGTGCCGTCAGCGGGTCGAGGTCCGAGGGCGGTTCCACCAGAGGGACAGGGACAGGGCCGCGGTGATGAGGACGGCGCCGCCGGCGGCGAAGGCGGCGGCTGTGTCGATCCGTTGGCGGATGACGGTGAAGCTGCCGGGGAGGGCGTCGAGCGCGCTCTGGAGCTGGTCGGCGTTCTCGGCGCGGTGGTAGGAGCCGCCGGTGGTCCGGGCTATCTGCTTGAGCGCGGGCTCGTCGATCATGCGGACGTTGCGGCCCCTGTCGAATCCGCCGCGGCCACCGAAGCCGCCGCCCCAGCCGCCGTCGAACTGGGAGTTGTCGCAGACCATCGGGGCCGGGTCCGTGGTGCCGAAGCCGATGGTGAACACGCGTACCCGCCGCAGCGCTGCTTCCTGGGCGGCGGTCTTGGGGTCGACGCCCTGGGTGTTGGCGCCGTCGGTGAGCACGACGATCGCGGCGCCGGCGTAGCCCGCCCCGCTGCCGGGGTTCGCGCCGGTGGGGGCGACCGACGGGTCGACCTCCGCGATCGCGTCGATCGAGGTGAGCATGGCCTGCCCGATCGCGGTGCCGCGGGACACGGTGAGGCCGTCCAGCGCCTTGATCAGCGAGTCGGTGTCGTCGGTGGGAGGGACGAGCAGGCCGGCGGTGCCGGCGAAGGTGACCAGGCCGATGCGCGGCCCGCCGCGCTGCGGCTCGATGAAGTCCGCGGCGGCCTTCTTGGCGGCGGTGATGCGGTTGGGGTCGACGTCCGTGGAGCACATGGAGCCGGAGGTGTCGAGCGCGAGCAGGATCGTCGCCGACGTCTGCGGCACCGGCACGGACGCCTGCGGCCTGGCGGCTCCGACCGCGAGCAGCGCGAGCCCGGCCACGAACAGTGCCGCGGGGATCTTCCGCGTCCAGCGTGTACGGCCGGGCAGGGCGCTGCGTACGAGCGGCGATCCCGACGCCGCGCGGCTCCCGGAGTGGGGATGTTGGTGAGGCGTTCGGCGAGCGCAGTGACAGCGTCCCTGTCTCCTTCGAGTGCCTGACGCGGCTCGCCGAGACTATGGAACAGGTAACGACGGACTTTGTGGTCGAGGATCCAACGGGTATCTATCGCGGAATAAATGAGTTGAGCAATCCCGATGCCAATCGCCATCAGCGCCATCAGTTCGCCGTCAGCGCCGAGCGCGCTGTCGCATAGGCGAGCCAAGTCGCGACTGGGACTCTTCAAATCTCGTTCGACCTTGCTGAGCTGGGCCTTGCTGTAGTGGACCCGGTTGGAGAGAGCCGTGGCCATGTAAAAGTGGCACCGGCATATCACTCTGGCCATGCTCGCCCTGGCCCTGCTGGCGGCCATCGCCGCCGCCCAGCCGCCCAGCACCACCGACGACGCATTCCACTGACCTTGCCCGCGATCCGCCGGCTCCTGGCCGCACTCGTCCTGACCCGGCACCACTCCACCAAGAACGTTCTGCGCCGGCCAGACTGGCGCCGCCGGCACCAAGCGAGAGCCCGACACTGCCACTAGCAGCGCAGACCCGAACCATGATCGCAAAGTGTCACCGGAGTACTAGCGGACCGCAGGGACGAACAGTCGAAGGCCAGCGCTCCTGCCACACGCGGGAGCCGGCCTTCGTCGTTCTCAGTGCGCCGCCCGCACTGCCGAAACCAGTCCGCCGGTGCCCTCGTCCTGCTGCGGCGGGGTGAGCACCGGACGGCCGTAGGCCTCGGCGCGCTCACGCAGGGTGAAGGTCTCCGCCTCCCAGCCGAGGCCGCCCAGCCAGCCGACCGGGTCCTCCGGCATCTCCGAGACCCACATCGACGCTGCTGATCCCGGAGCGGCGTCCCCGCGGAAGCGTTCGACAACACCGCGCGGGCCCAGGGTCAGGCCCATCCTGCTGCCTGCAGCAGACAGCGCGCCTACCCGTTCGAGCAGCGACTGCACCGCGTCCTCGGGCAGATAGATCAGCAGTCCCTCGGCGATCCACACCGTCGGCTGCGCCGGATCGTGCCCGGCCGCGGCCAGGGCGCCGGGCCAGTCCTCGCGCAGGTCGACCGGGACGGTGATCCGCTTGCAGCGCGGAACGGCCCGCTCCTGATGCAGCACCGAGGCCTTGAAGCCCAGCGGCTCGGCCGTGTCGACCTCGAACAGCCGGGTCCCCGCAGGCCAGTCCATCCGGAAGGCCCTGCTGTCCATCCCGGCTCCGAGCAGCACGACCTGCCGAACGCCGGACGCGACCGCCCGGTCCAGCAGGTCGTCCAGGAACTTCGTCCGGATGACGATCGAGAAGGCCACACCGAGCCAGCGGCGCCGCGCCGCCTCGTCCGCGTGCGGGGGCGGCGGCGTCCCGGGGCCTCTCCCGCCAGCCGTGGCGAAGGCCAGCGCCAGCGGGTCCCGGAACAGCGGCTGCTCGCGTGCCGTCTCCATCGCCCTCACTCGGGCCACGCCCACGGCTGTGGCCCACACTCCGGATGGCTCGACCCGTCCCGCCGCATCAGTCATGCGTTCAGCCTAGATGATCTATTCCAAGGGGTTTAGTGGTCGTAGGCGGTCAGTGTACGCATGACGGGCTGTCCGGTGTGGTCGTTGTGCCAGATCGCAGCGGTCAGCGCGAGGATCCGCTGGAGCACGCGCACGATCACTCCGCCGGGGGTGCGGCCGCGGTGGCGTTCGAGGTCGAGTTGGCACTTGAAGGTCTCATTGACCGACTCGATGACCTGCCGCAACGGCTTGAACAACTGGGCTCCGGCCCGTTCGGGCTCGCCCTTGCGGGCCGGTCGCAGCAGCCGGAGTTCCCACTCGGCGAGTTGGCGCTCGAAGGCGGCGCCGAAGTAGTTCTTGTCGCCGATCAGCGTCTGCCCGACCCGGTCGCTCAGCAGGCCGGGCTCGACGTCGAACATGGCCAGCAGCGTCTGGCGCTCGTCGGCTTTGGCCCCGGTCAGCGCGAACGTGACGGGCAAGCCGTGCAGCGTGCACACCAGGTGCAGCCGCAGCCCCCAAAGAACCGCGAGTGGCTGGCGCAGTAGCCGTACTCAGCCCATCCGGCCAGGTCGGAACGCTTGACGGTCCCGCGGGAGCGGCCGCACTCCACCGGGGTGGAGTCCACGATCCACACGTCGTCGGTCCACAGCGTGGTGTTGACGGCGAGCAGCCGGGTGACCTGCTGGATCAGACCGGCGGCCTTGCGCAGCCGCTTGTTGTAGCCGGGCTGTTTGGGCAGGTAGGGGAACAGATGCCGCAGGTGAGCGCGGGTGTGCCGGATCCAGCGGGCCTCGGAGGTGAAGCCGAGCATGGCCTGCATCACCGCCAGGGTGACCAGCTCCGCGTCGCTGAGCTGCGGTGCGATGCCCACCGCCGGGCGCCATGGCGCGAGCTGCGGCGATCCCTTCAGCAGGTCGTCGGTCTTCACGTAGAGTGCGGTCGCGAGGGAGTCCAATTCTGTCTTCACACACCGACATTGGGCTCCCTCACCTCGTGCGCGCAGGCGATCCCTTGAGACGATCATCCTGGAGTCGGCGCCGCGGAGGACGTGGCTGCCCTGTGCAAGGTTCCCGCACCGCGCAGGCGCCGCGCGGCGAGCGGTACGCCGCTGCGCCGCCGGGAGCGGCGCAGCGAAGCCATGCAATGTGCGCCCGATCGATCAGGACGCATCGTTCTGAGGCTTCAGGTGCTCGGGCAGGCCGGTGTTGGGGATGCCGAACTTGTGCGCGTACTGATCGTTGAGTTCGGACCAGCCGAAGTCGACTGCCGTGGCGCCGCGGATCGGCGGGATCGGATGCCCTTCGAGCAGCTTCTCGGCCACGTCGAGGCAGATGTGCCAGCCGGCCGCGACCTTCGGGATCCAGTCGCGGTCCTGAACGGTGTGCCGCAGTGTCAGTCGGGCACCGGTGTCGGTGGCCGCCAGTTCCCAGCGCAGCAGATCGGTGCCGAGGGTGTACTCCAGCAGCGTCGGTGGTTGGGCGCGCACAACCTCGGCCGCCATGTCCTGGGGCTTTTCATCGTCGATCATCGTGATCATGGCGCCGCCTGCCTCGGAGAGATTGCGGTCAGCGGTATAGGGCGCCCACGCGGCGAGTTGTTCGGGCTCGGTTAGCGCGGCCCACACTTTCTCGGGCGGGTGGCTCAGGTCGCGGGTGAAGACCAGGGTCCAGCGGTCTTCCGTCGCCTCGCAGTCGACGTGGGCCGGCGGGCTCGGGTGGTATGCGTTGGGGGTCATGACTACTCCAGGTTGTCGAGGTGGCGCTCGAGAGCGTCGAGATGCCGGTCCCACAGGGCGCGATACGGCTGAAGCCAGTCGTCGAGTGCCTGGAAGGGACCTGCGTGAATGCGGTAGATCCGCCGCTGCGCCTCCGTACGGCAGGTGACGAAACCGGCCTCCCTGAGCACCTTCAGCTGCTTGGACACCGTGGGCTGGCTGACGTCGAGCGCCTCGACCAGTTCGTTCACACTGCTCTCGGCCTCCAGGAGCCGGTCGAGAATCCGGCGCCGGGTTGGTTCGGCGAGCACGGAGAACGTATCGACGGACATGCTCACTATATTCCTCGTCCAATATATGCTTGTCAAGGCATATACGCGCCCGCTGGGCCGCCACACCAAGCGAGTCCGCCCAGTGGACCATCCGCCAACCGGTCATGCGGGCGTCGACGACGCGACCACTGAACACCTTGGAATGGATCATCTAGAGGGCGTGGTGTCGATGCGGCCGCGGCCCTGGCCTCAGATCCCGGAGATGACCGCGAAAGCGACGCGGGCCGCCTAGGCTAGGGCGGCGGATGGTCAAGCACGGTCTGGAGAAGAGGGTTCTGGCCTGCTGCTGGCCTGTCTCGCCGGGAAATGCCTGGTCAAGGCCAAAGGGAAGCAGCGGACCGTCGCCACTCATGTGATCGCCGCGGTCCGGGATCTGACCCGGCTGGGAGGCGGTCAGCAAGGCATCGGACACGATGTCGTCGGCCAGAGAAGGTCCCAGCCGCCGGGCGACATAGCGCCGTAACGCGGGTGCGTGCCGGTCGAAGAGGTCGGCGAAGGCCTGTGGGTTTCGCTCCGAGCGCCGGATCAACTCGGCGTCGTCGGCCCTGCCGAGTTCTTCGGTTGTCACATCACGCCGTCCCTACGTTGCGGTTCGTCGGCTTTCGCTCGTACGACCGATGCGGGTTCACGCTGTGGAGTGGGATCCATGCCACATGGGTTCGCTAGATCGGTCACGCGCTTCGTTTCGTACGGAGCTTCGAGCCCATGCACCCGTGCGTGCATCCGTCGCGAGACGGTAGCTATCGAACGTTTGAGACGTCAGGCGCGTCCAACGCAGTGTGCGTATGCTCGATGACGGCTGTTCACGGAGGAGGAACCGTGGTAGGTGGTCCCACGCCCCAGGTGATCGTGATCGTGCTGCGCGGGGTCGTCGATGACCGCTCCGCGAAAGAGGCTGCCCGCATCCTGGAGGGTCGCCTGAAGCAGCGTGAGCGCTGGCTGATCTTCGACCTGTCCGGTGCGCAACAGATCACCCCGGGCGGCTGGCGATTCATGCTGCGCGCGTGGCTCGACGCGCGTGAGGCGGGCGGAGGCGCAACGCTGGCGGGCGATGCAGAGGCTTGGCGGGCTGTGGCTCGCCAGATCGGGCTGCCGACTTCACCTGACGTGGATCAGGCCCTGGCGGCTCTGAACCCGGATCGCCGGAGGTCAGAAATGGCCTTGTCGGCGGGACGGCCATCGGATGAGGGGTCGCGGGCGGGAATGCCCCCTATGGACGGATGGGAGAAGGCGTTCCTCGCCTTCTTCGGGCATCGCTCGTCATCCGATCCCTTGAAGGACGCGTTCTCACGTGCGCTGGTCATGCAGGCGCTCGCCGACGTCAGGCCGGATGAGATAGAGCCCGATCCGGCTATGGAGATCATGCCGGACGACGAGGTGCTGGACGCCTTGCGTGAGTCTCTGCTGCCCAGGGGCATGCAGGAAGGCTTCGCCTACCTCGGAGACGCTGAGAGTGCGCCGGCGGTGGAGCGGGCGCTGCGGCAGTTCGGCGAGGCGTTCGGGTGGGAGATGACGCCACGTTCCGAGCCGCTGGAAGGCTCATGGTTTCGCCGATTCCGGCTGAAGGCCAAGGATCTGGCAATGTCCGCGGACGCCAAGGAGATCGCCGAAGAACTGCGCCGGGCGGCCGAGCTCCGAGCGCTGCACAGCGTCCAGGCGGACAACGACAGCAAGCAGGCACAGGCCGCAGCGACGCTGATCCAGGCGCTCGACGGCACTGAGCAGGCGGTGGTGATGGTCGGGTCGGTCCTGGTCATCAAGGATGCGGGTCGCTTGGCGGTACGTACGCTGACTCAGCGCCAGCTGATGTTCCTGGAGCGCAGCGCCGACATGACGCAGCCGAGCAATGTGCTCGAAGCACTGGAGCTGTGTGGTGCAGCTGATGACCCGCCGCCGACGCGAGAGCGCTCCCTACCGTCCGGCGAAGATGATGACTGATCCGAACGGTGTCGCGTTCGGCAACTTCGGTAACGACGGCTCTCTGCGGTGAAGCGTCTGTCCCGAGCGACGTCTGGACCATCCACTGCCACCCGAGATGTTCCCCTACACCAAGGCCACCGCCCGCTGAGCCAACTGCAGCAGCACTACTTGCCTTGGTAAAGACACCCGCATCTGAGAAGCGGGAGCACCCTGCGAGGCGCAGCCCCGGAGGCCCCCTCTGACCAGCCCAAATAGCGACCAGGTGGCGGGTGGCGCGAACTGCTTATCGAGTAACACACACACGTCGAGAGACGGTTACATATCGCCCATCAATGGATTAACTGGACTCCATACGGCTCGAGCTCTCCTAAAGCAGGTGCCAGAGTAACCCGTAAAGATGGGCACCACCGTGGGCCGAACGGGTGGATCTCGAGGCGGAGCAGGTCGTGGTCGCGCCGTTCGGCGGCGGCACGCGATCGGCCACTCCTTGCCGAAGTTGGGCCGGCTGAGCCGTGAAGCCCAGTGTGCGCAGGCATGGGTGCAGGGACCCTGGGTGAAGGCGCCGGGAATCTTGGTAGAGCCACAGCACCCAGATCCGGTTCGTGTCAGGATTCTTGCTTGAGCGCGGTATTCACCGCAGAGTGAGCACACCACAGCTCGACTCGGTTACCGACAGTAGAGCCGTCGGTGTCTTCCGGCAGACAAGCAGGTCCTGGCACCGGGGAGCCGGAGACCCAAGGGTTGTCTGATCGAATTCGCAGCCTTGCATAGCTCGGGCGTAAAGGCGCCGGCCAGGGGACAGGGGATCGGGCACACCACGTGTGGTGGTGGGCCGGGCACGGTCGCGGAGTTCGGCGACGGCGCCCAGCCCCCCAAGGTTGTCCCACATCGAGGGGCCCGTTCCTGATCCCGGTCGCGCCTAAGCCCCCGGCCGTGGTGTCGCCGCAGTCTCGAACCCGGTGATGGTTAAGGCCCAGTGCCGCCCCCTGATGTGGCCCCTGGTCCAGAGGCCGGGTGCGGAGGTGGTTACAGCAGGCGTTCCGTGCGGTCCGCGGGGCCCGGTTACGCCTGGTGTTCCGTGCGGTCGCCGGACCAGTCCGTGTGGTAGGCGCCCTCCTTGTCCACCCGGTGGTACGTGTGCGCCCCGAAGAAGTCGCGCAGCCCCTGCACCAGCGCCGCCGGGAGGCGGTCGCGGCGCAGGCCGTCGTAGTAGGCCAGGGCCGAGGAGAAGCCGGGCGTGGGCACGCCGATCTGGACCGCGGTCGTCACCACGCGCCGCCACGCCTCCTGCGCCACGTCCAGGGCGGCTGCGAACGTCGGGTCCGCCAGCAGCGTCGGCAGGGCCGGGTTGGCGTCGTACGCGGCCCGGATCCGGTCCAGGAACTTGGCGCGGATGATGCAGCCGCCGCGCCAGATCGTGGCCATCGCCCCCAGGTCCAGGTCCCAGCCGTACTCGCGGGAGGCGGCGGACATCTGGTCGAAGCCCTGGGCGTACGCGACGATCTTGGAGGCGTACAGGGCCTGCCGGACGTCCTCCACCAGCTCGCGGCCGCCGACGCCGGAGAGGCTGGGCCCCTGCAGGGACGCCGCGGCGGCGCGCTGCTCAGGGTGGCCGGACAGGGCGCGGGCGAAGACGGCCTCGGCGATGCCCGTCACTGGCACGCCCAGGTCGAGCGCGCTCTGCACGGTCCAGCGGCCGGTGCCCTTCTGCTCGGCCTGGTCGACCACGACGTCCACGAACGGCTTGCCGGTCTCGGCGTCCACCTGGTCGAGCACCTCGGCGGTGATCTCGATCAGGTAGGAGTCGAGGTCACCCCGGTTCCACTCGCGGAACACCTCGGCCAGCTCGGCGGGCGTCGCGCCCAAGGCCTGGCGCAACAGGTCGTACGACTCGGCGATGAGCTGCATGTCCGAATATTCGATGCCGTTGTGAACCATTTTCACGAAATGTCCGGCACCGTCAGGGCCTACGTGCACCGAGCACGGCACCCCGTCCACCTTGGCGGCGATGTCCTGGAGGATCGGCCCGAGCGCCTCCCACGACTCCTTGGAGCCGCCGGGCATGATGCTGGGCCCGTTCAGCGCGCCCTCCTCGCCGCCCGAGATGCCGGTGCCGACGAAGTGCAGGCCGCGCTCGCGCAGCGCCGCCTCGCGCCGCCGGGTGTCCTCGAAGTGCGCGTTGCCGCCGTCGACGATCATGTCGCCGGGCTCCATCAGCTCGGCGAGCTGCTCGATCACCGCGTCGGTGCCGGCCCCCGCCTTCACCATGATGATCGCGCGCCGCGGCCGCTTCAGCGACGCCACGAAAGCGGCCATCTCCTCGGACGGCACGAACGTGCCCTCGCCGCCGAACTCCTTGACCAGTTGCTGGGTGCGGCCGTACGTCCGGTTGTGCACGGCCACGGCGTATCCGTGCCTGGCCAGGTTCCGGGCCAGGTTGCGTCCCATGGTGGCCAGGCCGGTGACGCCGATGTCTGCCATGTCCATCTCAAGCTCCTTTGTGGGGGATACGCATGATCAAGCCCGGTGGTTCCGCGGGATATTCCAGGATCAGTCGCTCTGCCGTACACCCAGTTCGTCCAGCCTGTCCAGCATGTCAGCCGGATCGGCGTAGACCCTGAACGCCCCCGCACGTTCGAGCTCGTCCCTGCCGTACCCACCGGACTGCAGCCCGATGCCCAGCGCGCCGGCCCGGCGGGCGGCGAGCAGGTCCCAGACGCTGTCGCCCACCACCATGGCATGCGCGGGGTCCACGTGCACCAGCGCGGCCCCGGCCAGGAACAGGTCGGGGTCCGGCTTCGCCCTGCGCACCATGTCGCGGGTGATCATGGGAGTGTCCTCCGGCAGCCCCAGCATGCCCAGCGCCAGCCGCGCCGTGCGGGCGTACCCGCTGGTGGCGATGGCCCACGGCACGCCGCGCGAGGTCAGCTCCGACAGCAGCTCGGCCGCGCCCGGCAGCGGCCGCACGGAGTGGACCTGCTGCTCGTACGCCTCCATGTGCGTGGTCTGCAACGTGTCGATCTGCTCCCGCGTCAGCTTCAGCCCGGTCTCGCGCAGCAGCGCGCTGACGAACAGGCCGCCGCTCATGCCGATGCGCCGGTGGATCCGCCACACCGACAGGTCGATCCCCATGCTCGACAGTGCCTGCCGCCACGCGATCACGTGCTGGTAGACGCTGTCGATCAGGGTGCCGTCCAGGTCGAAGAGGAACGCGGGAGTCGGGGCCTCAGGGAAGTCGCTCATGGCTCCATGACACCATGGACGACTATGCGGATCATCATCGCGGGTGGGCACGGGAAAATCGCGCTCAAGCTGGCCGAACGCCTCAAGTCGGGCGCGGTCGGCATCGTACGCAATCCCGCCCATGTCTCCGACGTCGAGGCCACCGGCGCCGAGGCCGTCGTGTGCGACCTGGAGCGGGCGACCCTCGACGAGGTGACGGCGATCGTGGAGGGCGCCGACGCCGTGGTCTTCGCGGCCGGCGCCGGGCCGGGCAGCGGCGCGGCCCGCAAGGACACCGTGGACCGCGCCGCGTCCGTGCTGATGGCCGACGCGGCGGAACGGGCCGGAGTGCGGAGGTTCATCCAGATCTCGTCCATGGGCGCGGGCCGGCCGCCGAGGGGTGGCGACGAGGTGTGGGCCGCGTACATCAGGGCCAAGACCGAGGCCGAGGAGGACCTGCGCGCCCGCGACCTCGCCTGGACGATCCTGCGGCCGGGACGGCTGACCGACGAGCCCGGCACGGGGCTGGTCCGGCTGGCGCCCGAGGTCCCGCCGGGGGCGGTGCCGCGCGACGACGTGGCCGCCGTCATCATGGCCCTGCTCGACGCACCGGGTACGGCCCGCCGGACCTTGGAACTCGTTTCCGGCGAAACTCCCATAATCGACCTTGTTGCGACAGAGTGATGCTTGTGACTGAATATCGCGTACTTGGACGTACTGGACTCAAGGTAAGCCCGCTCTGCCTGGGGGCGATGATGTTCGGCGGATGGGGCGAGTCCGACCCCGGCCAGTCCGCCAAGATCATCGACCGGGCGCTCGACGCCGGCATCAACTTCATCGACACCGCCGACGTCTACTCCCAGGGCGTGTCGGAGGAGTTCGTCGGCCAGGCGCTGGCCAAGTCGGGCAAGCGCGACGACGTGGTGCTGGCCACCAAGGTGCACGGCGCCATGGGGGAGGGCCCCAACCAGCGGGGCAACTCCCGCCGCTGGATCATCCAGGAGGTCGAGAACAGCCTGCGCCGCCTCGGCACCGACTGGATCGACCTCTACCAGATCCACCGGCCCGACCCGGACACCGACATCGAGGAGACCCTCGGCGCGCTCACCGACCTCGTACGCCAGGGCAAGGTCCGCTACATCGGCAGCTCCACCTTCCCCGCGCACCAGATCGTCGAGACGCAGTGGGCGTCGGAGCGGCGCTCGCTCGAGCGGTTCGTGTGCGAGCAGCCACCGTACTCGCTGCTCGTGCGCGGCATCGAGGCCGACGTGCTGCCCGTGACCCAGAAGTACGGCATGGGCGTCATCGTGTGGAGCCCGCTCGCCGGCGGCTGGCTGAGCGGCCGCTACCGCAAGGGGCAGGACGCGCCGCAGACGGTCAGGGCGCAGCGGCTGCCCGAGCGGTACGACATGACCAAGGAGGTCAACCAGCGCAAGCTGGACGCGGTCGAGCAGCTCGCCGTGCTGGCCGAGGAGGCCGGCGTCACGCTGGTCGAGCTGGCGATCGCGTTCACGATCAGGCACCCCGGAGTGACCTCCGCCATCATCGGGCCGCGCACCATGGAGCACCTGGAGGGCCAGCTGACGGCCGCGGAGGTGCGCCTGTCGGACGACGTGCTGAACCGCATCGACGAGATCGTCCCGCCCGGCACCACGATCAACCCCGCCGACCGGGGCTGGCAGCCGCCGCAGCTCGCCGACGCGAACCTCCGCAGACGTCCCTGACCTGATGCTTTGCCGATCCTGGGGTATGGCTTCCGGCATCGGCGGTAGGGGGTCCCCTGAGGTGAGGGGGGACTTCGATGTCATTCTTCGGCGGGGACCCGTTCAGAGGGTTCGAAGAGCTCACGGGCCGGGTGTTCGGCGGCATGGAGTCCTGGCCGCCGGCCCGGCCCGGCGTGCAGCGCGTGGACGTGGGCAGGCTGCTGTCCGCCTCGGCGAGGGAGGTCCTGCGCCGGGGCCTGGACGCGGCGGGCGAGCGTGGCGCGCCCGACCTGGACGTCCTGGACATCCTCGACGCGTTGACCGAGGACGACGCGGTCCGCTCGATGCTGAGCACGGCGGGCGTGGACCTGGGCAGGCTGCGCGACCGCATCGACGACCTGGGCGGGCCGGGCCAGGCCGGGGAGCCGCCCACGACGCTCTCGCCGGCCGCCAAGAGGGCCATCCTGGACGCGCAGCGGATCGCCCGCGCCCTGGGGTCGTCGTACATCGGGCCCGAGCACCTGCTTCTAGCCGTCGCCGGCAACCCCGACTCCGGCGCCGCCCGCATCCTGCAGGAGCAGGGCGTCTCCGCGAACGAGCTGCAGGACGCCATGATGGCCGGCCCGCACATGACCCGTGAAGACGGCCGCCGCAGGGCGAGCGACACGCCGACGCTCGACGAGTACGGCCGGGACATCACGGAAGAGGCCAGGCAGGGCCGGATCGACCCGGTCGTCGGCCGCGAGGACGAGATCGAGCAGGCCATCGAGGTGCTGTCACGCCGTACCAAGAACAACCCGTGCCTGATCGGCGAGCCGGGCGTGGGCAAGACCGCGATCGTCGAGGGCATCGCCCAGCGCATCGTGAACGGCAGCGTCCCCGACACGCTGAAGGACCGGCGCGTCGTCGGCCTCGACCTGACCGGGATGGTGGCCGGGACGAAGTACCGGGGCGAGTTCGAGGAGCGCATCAAGAAGGTCATCGACGAGGTGCGCGCCCACTCCGACGAGGTCATCGTCTTCATCGACGAGGTGCACAACCTGGTCGGCGCGGGCGCCGCCGAGGGCGCCATGGACGCGGCCAACATCCTCAAGC